>ONYQ01000068.1:5683-15717 GCA_900322145.1 uncultured Eubacteriales bacterium | reverse complement strand
TCAGATTGACCACCGCCGCAATCGCCATAGCGCCAAAAGCAACGTGTGACAGTCCATCTCCGATAAAAGAGAACCGTTTCAGCACCAGTGTTACCCCCAGCAGAGAGGAACACACCGCCACCAATACGCCGACAATCAGCGCATAGCGTACAAACGGATATTGCAGATAATGTATCAGTGTATCAATCATGAGCGTCACCGTCCTCCTGCATCAGAAACAGCCTGCCGAAATCGCTGCTGCGGTAATCTTCTTTTGTGCCGAAAAAAACACGCTTGCCGATATGCAGAATACGGTCAGCATAGCACACCGCTGCAGCAATATCATGGGAAATCATAATAATGGTAATGCCTTCCCGATTCAGCGCACTGATCAAGTCATACATTTCCGCCGTAACCTTGGGGTCAAGACCTGCTGTCGGCTCATCCAACAGCAAAATTTTCTGCGTAGCGCACAAAGCTCTCGCCAGCAATACCCGCTGCTGCTGACCGCCCGACAATTCCCGATAGCACCGCCGGCCATAATCCCCGATGCCCATGCGTTCCATGTTCTGCTGTGCTAACTGTTTTTCCGCTTTCGTATAGAATGGCCGCCAACCGCCTCTTGACTGACAGCCCGACAGCACAATTTCCCGTACAGAAGCAGGAAAATCCCGCTGTACCGCCGTCTGCTGCGGCAGATAACCGATCTCATTTTTCCGCAGACCATCTCCGAAGGTAATACTTCCGTCCATTGGTTTTTGCAGTCCTAAGAGCGTTTTCATCAGCGTAGATTTGCCGGAGCCGTTTTCCCCGACAATACACAGGTAATCACCGGCATTGACCGTAAAATTCAATCCCTGTAATATCACCCGATTTTCATATCCGAGCGTTAAGTTGCTCACCTCTATCATTGCCATAACGATGCCTTTCCTTTAATAACGATGCCTTTCCTTTATCGCCGAAAATTGTACATTGCACATTGTTTATGCCAGCGCCTGACGCAGTACGTCTGCATTTTTCTCCATGACGGATAAGTACGTTGTGCCGTTCTTCATCTGCTCCGATGTGACCGACTGCATGGAATCCAGCGCTAAAATTGCCTGATCTTTGGTTTTGGTATTCTCCTTGACGGTTCTGGCGACAGAACCATCGGTGCTTTCGGTTGTCAGAATGGTTTTCAGTCCCAATTCATCCACCTTGCCCGCTAAAAAAACAATCGTTTCAAAGCTGGCTTCGGTTTCCGCCGAACAGCCGGAAAAGGCCGCATAATAGGTAAGACCGTAATCATCTGTCAGATAACGGAACGGGAAACGGTCGCCAAACAGCAGCGTTTTGCTTGGGGAAGCCTGCACCGTTTCTGCATAGCGTTGATCCAGCGCTGTCAGCTTCTCCTGATAGGCTTTGGCATGACTGCGGTAATCGGCGGCATGAGCGCTGTCAATATTGCCCAGCGTTTCACTGATTTTCTCGCAGAAGAAAGCCGCATTTTTCAGTGACAGCCATATATGCTCGTCATATTCCTTTTCTTCCTGCTCCTGTTCATGCTCGTGTTCTTCTTCGTGTTCATGGTCATGCTCCTGCATACCTTCTACCGTTTCCTCGGTCTTGGCATTATCGCCGAGCAGTTCCATGAGATTGATGACCGTCATATCCTTATTAGCCGACTGACGCAGAACGTCCGTAACCCAGGCATCCGATTCTCCGCCGACATAGATAAACACATCGCAGTTAGCGATCAGCATAATATCATCCACCGACGGCTGATAGCTGTGCAGATCGACACCGTTATCCAGCAGCAGCCGCACATCCATATCAGCCGGATTATCCCCGACTACCTGCATAGTCCAGTCATACGCCGGAAAAATCGTGGCGACAACCTGTATCCGTCCCTGTTCCTTCGTTTCCTGCGTACACGCTCCCAGGGTCAGCACCAACAGTACCGCACTGAGCAGTAATGCACCTAAACGAGCTATTTTTTTCCTTTTCATTCTTTATAGTCCCTCCGCCTTTGAAATCTGTTCTTCATTCTATCACGCCGCCGCACACTTGTCAATACATTTGAAAATCATTTTCAAATTCCGCACGAGAAAAGATGGATTTCTTTTTTCCACCGCTCAAAGCAATCCGTTACAAGGCTGATACTTTTTCGTTAAAAAAATGTAATGTACAGTTTAGAAGAAATTTTGTCAAGGATACTTGACAATTTGCAAAGTATATGATACGATATATTCACAAGGAAAAAATATCCTCCCGGTCAGCCGACAAGGGGTGGTTTCATGTTCATGACGGAGGTTTTTTCGCATGGATAAGAAAGAAATTCTCGCAAAAAATAAGGCGCTTAACCGTAAATCGCTGGATGAAAGAGAACAGCGTGTGTATCGTTCCTCCTTCGGCTTCGGTGCTGTTGTGGTCGGTATTCTGTGTCTGCTGTTCAGCATTTTCAGAGCTTTTCAGCACAATACCTTCTATGAATACGTCACCATTATCACGGCGTATCTTTGTACTACCTTCCTTTACCAATATAAGAATATCAGAAAGCCCCTTTACTTATTAGCAGGAATCGGAAGCGGTCTGGCCGCCTTGTTGTGTGCCGCCCTGTTTCTGTGGGTGAACTGGCCATGAAGGATAACGAGATTATATTTCAGAACCGCTTGCGTGTGGCACGAGCCGAAAAACGTATTTCCCAAGGCGATTTAGCCGAACTGGTCGGCGTGTCCCGTCAGACCATCAGCTCTATCGAGAATAATCAGTTCTGTCCGAGCGCCAGATTAGCCTTGCTCATCTGTATTGCTCTGGATAAAAAATTTGAGGAGTTATTTTTCTTTGAATAACTGCCTCCTGAATAGCTAACAAGTTTTCTTCATATACATTCCTCTTAACAAGGCAGCTTCACGCTGCCAACGCTTATAAGTTTTTCTTCATATATATTTCCTCCTACAACCGGCAGCATTCCGCTGCCAACCGATTATAAGTTTTTCTTCATATACATTCCTTTTACAAATGGCAGCTTTATGCTGCCAACCGACTATTCCGTTTTCTTCATATACATTCCTCCTAAAAAGGCATTTCTCCCCCGGTCAGTGGTTTATGGCCGAGGGAGAAATGCTTTTTTGCCTGCTATCCGTCTTGTACAGGAAACGATACCGCCGCTTATCATGCCAAACGCAAACGAGGAATCCTTCAAAAGAATTCCTCGTCACTGTACGCATGATAAAATTTTGTCCGTTCAGAAATCAGCGGATTACCGAACCGGGCGCAATGCCGTCAAGGAACAGTACCTTGACATTTTCGCCGTCATCCGCCGCCAAAATCATACCGTTGCTTTCCACGCCGCAAAGTACCGCCGGTTTCAGGTTGGCAACCAGTACGACCGTTTTGCCGATGAGTTCATCAGGCGTATAATATTTGGCAATGCCGCTGGCTACCGTTCTTTCGCCGGTGCCGTCATCCAGTGTCAGCTTCAGCAGTTTCTTAGCCTTCTTGACCGGTTCACAGGCAAGAATCTTTGCCGCACACAAACGCACCTTTGCAAAGTCCTCAATGCCAATCAGCGCTACCCCTTCCATCGGCTCTGCCGCTTTAGGCGCAGGCTTTTCAGCGGACTTTTCTTCCTTCGCCGGTGTCTGTGCCGCACTGATGAGCTGATTCAGTTCCTCAATTTCCTTTTCGACATCAATTCTCGGGAAAATGATGTTGCCCTTATGCACAGTAACATTTTTCGGCAGGGTGCCAAAGGTATCGACTGTATCATAAGCCACCGCCGAAGCATCCGCACCGATCTGCTCCCAGACAGTCGGCATCGTTGACGGCATAAACGCCGACAACAGTACGGATACGACACGGATAGACTCCAGCAGATTATACAGCACACACGCCAGACGGGGATAGTTGCTCTCGTCCTTTGCTAAAATCCACGGCGTTGTTTCGTCAATATACTTATTGGCTCTGGATACCACATTGAAGATTTCTTCCAGTGCCTTATTCAGCTGTGTTTTATCGACATATTCATCAACCTTTGCACTCAGCGCCGTTACCTGTGCTTTCAGGTCATCATCGAATTCTCCGCTCTGCTGTACTTCCGGCAGAGTGCCGCCGAAATACTTATCCACCATCGCCACGGTACGGGAAACTAAATTGCCCAGACCGTTAGCCAGATCGGTATTGATACGGTTAATCATGATTTCATTGGAGAAAGAACTGTCTGAACCGAGCGCCATTTCCCGCAGAATATGGTAACGGATGGCATCGGCGCCATAGCGCTGACCAAGCATGAACGGGTCAACCACATTACCGAGGGACTTACCCATTTTCTTGCCGTCAAAGGTAATCCAGCCATGTACCGCTAAATGCTTCGGCAACGGCAATTCCAGTGCCATCAGCATAGCAGGCCAGATAATTGCATGGAAACGCATGATATCTTTAGCAACCATGTGAACGTCTGCCGGCCAGAAGGTATTATAATCATCATAACGGTCATTGTCATAACCGAGCGCTGTAATATAGTTAGAGAGGGCATCAATCCACACATATACCACATGATTGGTATCAAACGTCACGGGAATACCCCATTTGAAACTGGTTCTTGATACGCACAAATCCGCCAGTCCGGGCTTGATGAAGTTATTAACCAGTTCCAGCGCTCTTGTCTTAGGACGCAGATAGTCTGTTTCGGTCAGCAGTTTTTCAATTCTGTCGGCAAAGGGAGCCATACGGAAGAAATAAGCCTCCTCCTTCGCCTCGACAACAGGTCTGCCGCAGTCCGGACATTTGCCGTCAACTAACTGAGATTCTGTCCAGAAGCTTTCGCAGGGGGTACAATACTTACCCTTGTATTCTCCTTTATAGATGTAGCCTTTGTCATAGAGGTCCTTGAAAATCTTCTGTACAGCGGTCACATGGTAGTCGTCTGTTGTACGGATATAGCGGTCATAGCTGATGTTCATATACTGCCACAGACCCTTGAATTTCTCAACGATCTTATCGACATATTCCTTGGGTGTTACACCGGCTTCATTGGCCTTCTGTTCAATTTTCTGTCCATGCTCGTCCGTACCCGTCAGGAACATCACATCATAGCCCTGCATTCTCTTGTAGCGGGCAATGGAATCACACGCCGCTGTGGTATAGCAGTGGCCGATATGCGGATTACCCGAAGGATAATAGATCGGGGTTGTAATATAGTATTTTTCGCCGTTATGCTTCTGCATAGTTATCTTCCTCCTGTTTTGCTGTTGGTATATCAGTTTGTTTCATCCGTTTTAATCAGGTAAATTTTGTCGTGCATTCGGAAACCCGATTTTTTGAACAGTGCCATCGCTGCCGCATTCTTAACGTGTGTATATAATACAGGCTTCTTGTCACAGTCCAGAATACGATTGATGATATAGCAGCACATCTGATAACCGATATTCTTACGGCGTTCCTCCGCTAACACAGCGATGGATTTCAGCCGGATGTAATGATCCGTATGACCGCCGATAACGGCATTGGCCAGCATTCTGCCGTCTTTGACATAAGCATACAGCTGCATATCAAGATATTCCTGCACCTTTTTGTCCAGCTTATCCTGCCAGTGGAATTCCTCACAGCAGGCACGATAAAATTCCGTGACCAACCGTACATGATCCGGATTATTCTTATCCACATGAATAATAGTTCCTTCGTCATTTTCCGGCTGTTTGCCGCCCTCATAGACAAAGGCCGCCAGTGAGAATTCATCCTTCACCACATAGCCGTATTCAAGGGAAGCCAACGCATACAGATCGGAAAAATGATCCGACACTTCATGCTTCAGATAGATTTCCGGCTTACTGATGGAAGCATCCCGCAAAAAGCGGCAAATATCAATCAGCTTGGCGGTATCGGATTTAATCGCCGAGGATGTCCAGATCCACACTCTGCTGCCATAATGCGGCAGCAGGATAATGGCATTTTTATGGTCGCTGTAAATATCATGGTCATCCGCAAAGCGGGCAGATTCGATATAGTTGAACAGCAGGGCATCGTTACGGTATTCACTGCCATTAAAAATAGCATCATTGCCGCTGATCTTCTCAAATAAAGTAGCCATTCCTTTTCCCTCCGTTTGGTACAAATACTCAGTTTCCCACAGGAAACCTATTACCTCTATTGTAACGCAATTGATCTGTAATTTCAATACATCCCCAAACATTTTAGATACCCTTGCCGCATGGAAAAAACACTTTTCCTGCAAAAACGGTGTTTTTGTGCGGCGTTATTTCATCTCCGTCATCAAAGAGGAAACATGGCGCATAGACAACGCCGCACTGTACATTATATAAATGCGTTACTTGTTTTTTCTGAGAGGATGATGTATAATAAGAAATGATATGTTACAATAGATAAGTATACACCCCGATGAATACGGAACATCCGGAAAGGAGAATTTTTTTATCATGGTTTCACAAACATTTACTGTTACTAACAGTGTTGGTCTGCATCTGCGTCCGGCCGGTGTCTTTTCCACAGCCATGAATCAATTTGAATGCAGCACCACTATTATATTCAAAGGTAACCGCATTGATGCCAAAAGTGTATTGAATATCATGATGGCCGGTATCGTCTGCGGCTCAGAAATCGTACTCGAATGTGACGGTCCCGATGAACAGGCCGCCATGCAAAAGGCGGCTGACCTGATCAACGGTGGTCTGGAAATCCTCTGACCATCACTGACAACAATATGACCGGAATCCTTTTCTTCAGCGCTGACACCGTTTTTTCAGGAAAGGATTCCGGAGTAAAACGCTTTACTTAATGAATAAATGATTGACCCCTTATTTTCTTGCCATACAGATGCGAATATTATTCATTATTCACTATTTTCTGGTTTCTTTCAGTATGCCTGTGCATTCAAAGAGAAAGGATGGATTACACGCATGATAAAAATCGGATTGGATATCGGCTCAACAACCGTAAAATGTGTTGTGCTGGATGAAAACAATCAGTTGCTTTATAAAGTATATGAACGGCATTATTCACAGATCACGGAAAAAATTTCCGAACTGCTGCGAAAGCTGCGGCAGGAACTGCCCGAAGCGGATAACGCTGTTATTGCCATGTCCGGCTCGGCCGGTATGGGCGTGGCGGATGTCTGCGGCATTGACTTTATTCAAGAGGTCTATGCCACCCGTGTGGCCGCCAAAACATTTATTCCGGATACGGATGTTATCATTGAACTGGGCGGCGAGGATGCCAAAATCCTGTTTCTGTCCGGCGGTATGGAAGTACGCATGAACGGTTCCTGCGCCGGCGGTACCGGTGCTTTTATTGACCAGATGGCAACCCTGCTGAATGTTCCCATCGAAGAACTGGACGGACTGGCGGCACAGCATGAAAAAATCTATACGATTGCTTCCCGCTGCGGTGTTTTCGCCAAAACGGATATACAGCCATTACTGAATCAGGGCGCTAAAAAGACGGATATTGCCGCCAGCATTTTCGGCGCTGTTGTCAATCAGACGATTGCCGGATTGGCACAGGGGCGTGAAATCACAGGAAACATTGTCTATCTCGGCGGTCCTTTGACGTTCCTGCCGCAGTTACGTGCCAGCTTTGACAAATCACTGAAAACAACCGGTCTTTGTCCGGAAAATTCCCTGTACTATGTGTCAATGGGTGCTGCCCTCTGCGCTGATAAGACCATTGATTTAGAACAGACTATCGAAAAAATCGTTCACTATAGCGGTTCAGGCAACTTTGCCTTTAATAAACCGCTGTTCAAAAATCAGCAGGAACTGGATGCTTTTCGGGAACGTCACGCCAAAGCAACCATTCAGCGTGGTTCACTGGAAAATTATCCCGGCCGTGTGTATATCGGTCTGGATGCCGGCTCCACTACTGTCAAGGGCGTAGTAGCCGCCAAAGACGGCACTCTGCTCTATTCGGAATATCTGCCAAACAGCGGTAATCCCGTTCCGATTGTCAAGAGCTTTCTGGAACACGTTTACGCTATCAACCCGAAAGTGCGCATTGCCGGTTCCGCTGTGACCGGTTACGGCGAGGAAATCATCAAGAATGCGTTCAGCGTGGATATCGGCGTGGTAGAAACGATTGCCCATCTGACCGCCGCCAAAAGCTTCATGCCCGATGTGGAATTTATTATCGACATCGGCGGGCAGGATATCAAGTGCTTCAAAATCAGGGGCGGCGCTATCGACAATATTTTCCTGAATGAAGCCTGTTCTTCCGGCTGCGGTTCCTTCCTGCAGACCTTCGCCAATGCGCTCGGTTATTCCTCTGAGGAATTCGCTAAATTAGGCTTGCTCGCCAAACAGCCCGTTGACCTCGGTTCCCGCTGTACGGTATTCATGAATTCCTCCGTCAAACAGGCGCAGAAAGACGGTGCTACTATTGAAGATATCTCTGCCGGCTTATGCCTGAGTGTCGTGAAAAATGCACTGTATAAGGTTATCCGTGTGGCGAATCCCTCCGAATTAGGCAAGAAAATTGTCGTACAGGGCGGCACTTTCCTGAATGATGCCGTACTCCGTGCCTTTGAACAGGAAATGGGTACTAACGTTATCCGTCCTGAAATATCCGGTCTGATGGGCGCTTATGGCGCTGCGCTCTATGCCAGAGAAAAATGCAGTGCCAAACGTCCCTCTACCATTCTCACCCTCGCACAATTGCAGGAGTTCACGCATGAAATCCGCTCCATTAACTGCGGCGGCTGCAGCAATAACTGCCGTCTGACCGTCAACACCTTCAGCGATGGCCGCAAATTCATTGCCGGCAACCGCTGCGAAAAGCCCGTTACCAAAAAGTCACCCGATGACAGCCAGAATATCTATCACTTCAAGCTGGAACTGCTCAAAGCGTATACGCCCAAACCCGGCCGGCGTGGTAAAATCGGTGTTCCGCTGGGACTGAATATGTTTGAACTGCTCCCCTTCTGGCATACCTTCCTGACAAAACTCGGCTTTGAGGTCATCACCTCTCCATTCTCCAACCGTAAGCTTTACCTGAACGGTCAGCAGACCATTCCTTCGGATACGGTATGTTTCCCCGCCAAACTCATTCACGGCCATATCCAATGGCTGCTCGATAACGGACTCAAAAGCATTTTCTATCCCTGTATGTCCTATAACTTTGATGAACAGTTAGGCGACAATCACTATAACTGTCCGGTCGTTGCGTATTATCCCGAAGTCATTTCCGCTAACGTCCGTGAGATTGATAACATCAAGTTCTTCCATGAATTTGTCGGTATTCATCGTCCGAAGGACTTCCCCAAGAAAATATGCGCCGCTCTGCAAAAATACTATCCGGATATTACCCTGAAAGAAGTCAAGGCCGCTTCCGCTGCTGCCTATGCCGCTTATGAAGAATACCTGACAAGAGTACGTCTGTTCGGCAAGCGTATTATTGAAGAAGCCCGTGCCGCCAAAAAGCGTATCATCGTACTGGCCGGCCGTCCCTATCACGTTGACCCCGAAATCAATCACGGCATTGACAAGCTCATCAACAGCTTTGATGTAGCGATTGTTTCCGAGGATGTGGTCAGCTGCTATGAAAAGCGCCGCACCACGACCGTTCTCAATCAATGGACCTATCATTCCCGTATGTATGCCGCCGCTGAATACGTCGCCCGTCATCCTGATATGAATCTTGTGCAGTTAGTATCCTTCGGCTGCGGCGTGGATGCCATCACCACCGATGAAGTCCGCTCCATTCTGGAACGCCACAATAAAATCTACACGCAAATCAAAATCGACGAGATCACCAACCTCGGCGCCGTCAAAATCCGCCTTCGTTCCCTCCTCGCCGCTTTATAATGTTGGGGCGCCGCCCCAAACCCCGCTGGGGGAAACCCTTTTTTGAAAAAAAGGGTTATCCCCCAGACCCCTTTCCTAAAAAACTTATGTTTTGTGCAGAGAAAGTTTGACAAGCATTGAAAAAACGATACATAGCACGAAATCATGAAAAAATTATCATTCATGCTATAAATGAGCAAATTTGAAAATTGCACAAAAACAAGAACCCCTCCGCCTCGCTAACGCTCGGCACCTCCCCTGAAGGGGAGGCAGGAAACGTTT
>ONYQ01000068.1:0-5649 GCA_900322145.1 uncultured Eubacteriales bacterium | reverse complement strand
GGGAGGTGGCAAAAATCAACCATTAAAATGGTTGATTTTTGACGGAAGGGTTTGTGCAGTCTGACGAAAGCATTAGAAATTTGCTCATTTATAGATTCATGGAAAACTGTCAGCAGGCAGATATACATCACAATAGAAAGAGGACGGTAAGTATGGCCAAGTTAGTATATGACAAAGACGGCAGACTGCTGTTTACCAAAGAAATGAAAAAGGAATATACCATTCTGTTTCCGATGATGGCAAAGATTCATTTTCACCTGATGAAAAATATCTTTGCCAAGTTCGGCTATAAGGTCGCTTTATTGGAAACCGAAGGACCCGAAATTGCACAGGTCGGTTTGAAGTATGTGCATAACGACACCTGCTATCCGGCTATTCTTACCATCGGTCAGTTAATTCATGCGGTGGAAAGCGGTAAATATGACGTGAACAAGATCGCACTCCTGCTCACCCAGACCGGCGGCGGCTGTCGTGCTTCCAATTATATTCATTTGCTCCGCAAAGCACTGATTAAAGCCGGCTATGATAAGATTCCGGTTATCTCGCTGAATATGTCCGGCATGGAAAAAAATCCCGGCTTTAACATTTCTATCCCCTTGCTGAGAAGACTGGCCGCCGCCGGTCTGTATGGTGATCTGATTATGAGCTTATCCAATCAGGTACAGCCTTATGAAGTCAACGAAGGCGATACCGAAAGGATGATTGCCAAGTGGACAAAACAGCTTACCATTATTCTCTCAGACGGCTACGGCTTCAAGCGCAAGGAATTGGCAAAGTACCTTGACCGTATTGCAGAGGATTTCTCCAAAATTGAAGTCAAGCGCACTCCCAAAGTCAAGGTCGGCATTGTCGGAGAAATTTATGTAAAATATGCAAGTCTGGGCAATAATAACTTAGAGCGTTTCCTGCGGGAACAGGATTGTGAAATTAACGTGCCGGGTATTCTCGGCTTTGCGATGTTCAAGGTCGATAACCGTCTGGAGGATTACAAGCTGTACGGCGGCAGTAAGGCAAAATATGTTGTCGTCAAGGCGCTCATGGATTTCCTCACGGATTATGAAACGCTGGTGATTGAAAGTCAGGAAAGATACGGCTTCCGTCCGATTACCCGTTATCAGCATACCAAAGAATTAGTCAAAGGCGTGGTCGGTTATGGCAGTAAAATGGGTGAAGGCTGGCTTCTGACCGGTGAAATGCTGGAACTCATTGAATGCGGCTTTGAGAATATCGTATGTACACAGCCCTTCGGCTGTCTGCCGAACCATATCAACGGCAAAGGCATGATTCGCCGTATCAAGCAGAAGGATGAACGGGCTAATATCGTGGCGATAGACTATGACCCCGGTGCGCCCCGTGTCAATCAGGAAAACCGCATTAAACTCATGTTAGCCGTTGCCAAAGAAAAGCTGACCGAACAGACCGCACAGGCTGCCACCGCTGAAACTGCTGTACCCGTTGCCGACGTATCCGCCGATAACGCTTCTGAGGAATAAGCCATGAAAAAATGGGAACAACTCCCCCCTGAATTCCGGAATGATGCCGTAAAACCGTATTACGATATTCTGTCGCACAGAACAGGCAGTTTAATTGTCAAACGGTGCTTTGACATCCTTGTGGCACTGATACTCACCGTTATTTGTCTGCCGTTCATGCTGATAATCGCTGTATGGATCAAGTGCGATTCCAAAGGCAGTATCTTTTTCCTGCAAAAGCGTATCACGACCTACGGCAGGCCGTTCCGTATCGTGAAATTCCGCACCATGGTCACGGATGCCGAAAAACAGGGTACACAGGTCACGGTCAAAAACGACAGCCGTGTGACGAAAGCCGGAAAATTTCTCCGGAAATGCCGTCTGGATGAACTGCCGCAGTTATTCAATGTACTCAAAGGCGATATGACCTTTGTCGGCACCCGTCCCGAAGTACCGAAATACGTTGACGGCTATACGCCCGAAATGTACGCAACGCTTCTGATGCCGGCCGGCATTACGTCTTTGGCAAGTATCAAATTCAAGGACGAGGAAAAACTGCTCAGCGGTGCCGATAATACCGATGAAGTCTATATTCACACGGTACTTCCGCAGAAAATGCAGTACAACTTAGAGTACATCAGCAAATTCAACTTTTTCTATGACATCAAGGTAATGTTCATGACTTTCTTTGCCGTGATATAAACAGCTATTTCACTGCCCTTCGGGGCAGTTTTTTTTTCAAAAAAATCGCACGAATCCTACTGTTATTATCCGCCGATATGTGCTATCATGAAGATATATGAACCGACAAAAATCTCTGTCAACGGAGGGATGCCGCATGAAGTATATCCGTTATTCCCGTTTCTGGCGTATTGTCATCCTATTGCTCACGGTATTTTGTTTGATAGGCTTCGGCTTCAGCTGTGTCATTTTTGTGATATCGCTTTTACAGGAATCGGACATAGACTTTTTCCCCGTCCTTATTTTGACGACAGTGATAGGCTGTACCGTTGCCTGTGTCGTTTATGCGTGGTTCCATATTATTACCGAAGCCGAATGGAACGATGCTTCCCTCACCTTTACTTAAAAAACAAAAAAAAAGGAAACCGTTTCCGCCAAGGATATCGTCCATGTATCAGTAGGCCGCCGCAGATATATCCTCAAAACCAGACGAAAAACCTATACCGTTACACTCAGCTTTCATTATTCCTCTATGGGCTATGACGAGATTCCCTTTCTCCGGCAAACAAACTTCCCCAATGCTTTTTATGAACGGCATTGGTGGTAAACAAAAAGACAGCAGATACACTTTCCTTTCCGGAAAGATGTATCTGCTGTTTTTTTACATATTCCACTGAGCCGACAGGAGAAGCCCCAAAAAAACGCCCTTATTGTTCGATTTGTTCCATCTGATAGACTTCGAAAATGTCGCCTTCCTTGATATCGCTGAAGCGTTCGAGGGTGATACCGCACTCAAAACCGGCGGCTACTTCCTTGACGGAATCCTTGAAGCGCTGGAGAGAAGCAATAATATCATCGGCAATTACGATACCGTCACGGACAACACGCACCTGTGCGCCACGCAGTACCTTGCCGCTGAGTACATAGGAACCCGATACCAGACCGACATTCGTAATTTTGTAGGTCTGACGAACTTCCACTTTACCGAGCAGAACTTCCTTGAACTTCGGCGCCAGCATACCCTTCATGGCGGCTTCGATTTCTTCAATGCAGTCATAGATAATTCTGTACAGGCGCATATCTACGCCGTCACGCTTGGCATTTTCTTCCGCTACGGCATCGGGTCTTACATTGAAGCCGACAATAATGGCATTAGAAGCCGATGCCAGCATAACGTCGGATTCACGGATAGCACCAACGCCGCTATGAATGACATTGACACGAATCTCATCGTTGGTGAGTTTTTCAAGAGACTGACGGACGGCTTCTACAGAGCCTTGTACATCCGCCTTGACAATAATCTTGAGTTCCTTCATATCTTCCAGACGCATCTGGTCAAAGAGGTTATCCAGTGTGACCTTGGTACGGCTGTTGAAGCGTTCTTCCTTCTGAGTCGTCTTACGCTGTTCGACTAATTCACGGGCCAGACGCTCATCCGATACGGCATTGAAGATATCACCGCCGGTCGGCACGTCATCCAGACCGGTAATTTCTACCGGCACAGACGGGCCTGCATTCTTAACACGCTGTCCCTTATCGTTCATCATCGCACGGACACGGCCAACAGTCGTACCGGCTACGATAATATCACCGACATTCAATGTACCGTTCTGGACAAGTACGGTTGCGATAGGACCTCTGCCCTTATCCAGTCTGGCTTCAATAACGGTACCCTTGGCGGCTCTGTCGGGGTTAGCTTTGAGTTCCTTCATATCGGCTACTAACAGTACCATTTCAAGCAGGTCGTCAATACCTTCTTTGGTATGGGCAGATACGGGAATAACCGGTGTATCGCCGCCCCAATCCTCGGGTACGATTTCATATTCTGTGAGCTGCTGCATTACACGGTCTACGTTAGCGCCGGGCTTATCAATCTTATTCACGGCAACGATAATCGAAACGCCGGCCGCTTTGGCATGGTTGATGGCCTCAATCGTCTGCGGCATGATACCGTCATCGGCGGCAACAACCAGAATGGCAATATCCGTTACCTGAGCGCCTCTCGCTCTCATCGTGGTAAAGGCTTCATGGCCGGGAGTATCCAGAAAGGTGATTTCCTTGTCATCAATCGACACACGATACGCACCGATATGCTGGGTAATACCGCCGGCTTCAGTAGCGGTAACATGGGCATGGCGGATGCAGTCCAGCAGAGAAGTCTTACCGTGGTCAACGTGTCCCATAACAACGACAACGGGCGCACGGGTGACCAGATTCTCATCGGCATCATCACTGTCATCAATGATTCTTTCCTCAATGGTTTCAATGGTTTCCTTCTCCACTTTGGCATGGAATTCCATGGCTACCAGAGAAGCGGTATCAAAGTCAATGACATTGTTCACACTCGCCATGACACCGAGCGCCATCAGCTTGGTGATAACCTCGGCGGCTCTCGCTTTCAGACGCAATGCCAGTTCACCAACGGTAATTTCATCGGGAATCTGTACGGTAATAGGTTTCGCCTTTCTGTCCTTTTCAATACGGCGCATTCTTTCCTGTTCGGTTTCCTTGCGGGAATTACGGGGCTTACCCTTCTGCTGGGAACGCTGGGTAATCTTCTGACGGGATACCGTATTGACATTGTGCATTTTCTCACTCGCCATACGGTCATACTTTTCATTATAACGCTCAATATCAACATTCGAGGAACGGGTATTGATTACACGGTTTCTGCTGCCGAAAGCGTTATCCTGTTGATTGGTGCTGTTTGGGGCAGCATTGGTATTCGCTGCCGGTGCCGTTGTTGTCGGAGCGGCCGCCGGTACATTCGGCTTCTTATTATCCTTAGCAGGCTGCTTGCGGTCACCGTCTGCGGCAGGCTTATTTTTCCTGTCACGGTCGTTTCTTCGGTCGCCGGCATTCTTGCCGCCGTCCTGCGGCTTCTTCTGTCTGTCCTGCTGCTTTTTAGCCGCATCACGGTTATCGGCAGGTTTGTCGGTTTTTTGCTCTTTGTCAGGCTTTTCCGCTTTTTCAGCCTTCTGGGGCTTGTCAGTCTTTTCAGTCTTTTCGGTCTTTTCAGGCTTATCAGCCGGCGCTGCTTCTGCGGCAGGCGCTTCCGGTTCATTCGCCGAGGCAAAATAAGCTTCAAAACTGCTCACGCTCTTTGCCTGTGTAAAATGCTCAAAAACAATATTGAGTTCTTCCTCTGTCAAAGCAGTGGTCGGCTTTTTCACCGTATTCAGACGGTCTTTCAGCACATCGGCCACTTCCTTGTTCGATACATTCAGATCCTTCGCGACATCGCTCAACTTATATTTCATCATATACATTCCTCCTGACTGTTCTCTGTACCAATGGCTTTTATCGTTTTGGCAAAGCCGCTGTCATTGATCTGATAGCGGGGAAGTCCGCGGAATGTCGCTGTAAAGGCTTCTGTCTCACCATAGACGACATTGCTGTCTTTATCCGTGACCGGATTATCGGGTGTTCCGTCCAACTCTGTCTCTAAGGACAGTCCACCGCCGCTGAGCGTGAAGCTGACCTTTGCTCCTTCGGG
>ONYQ01000065.1 GCA_900322145.1 uncultured Eubacteriales bacterium | reverse complement strand
AAACGTTTCCTGCCTCCCCTTCAGGGGAGGTGCCGAGCGTTAGCGAGGCGGAGGGGTTCTTGTTTTTGTGCAATTTTCAAATTTGCTCATTTATAGCTTAACAAGTTTAATTATACCGTATATTTGTTCGATAGTCAAGATAAAAGAAAAATTGTTCGACCCAAAAAGTGTACATCTATGTTTTCCCCTCCAACATCTTTCATTTCCCGACTTCTATGTAAAAAAATCCCGCATTTTTTCTTTTCTATCCCTGTTTTGTGACAGTAATACGTGCTATAATATAACTAATCTCAACGATCAGGAGGTCTGAAATATATGATGAATTTAATCGCTGTTTTTGCAGACACAACGAAACAGGTAGAAACCAATCCCCTGCTGCAAACATCTCTGCAGCAAACAATTGACCGACAGTATGTTATCACCAACAGCAGCCAATTGAAACCGCTGCCCGATTCCCCCCGCTATACGGCACCGGCGGCCGTTCTTGTATCTCCCAGGCGCAGCTTTGAAGCTGCAATGCATTATCGTGGCAAAAAGGTATGTGTTTTGAACTTTGCTTCCGCTACGCATCCCGGCGGCGGCGTAGCACATGGCGCAAGAGCACAGGAAGAATGTCTGTGCCGGTGCAGTACACTGTATTTTGCTCTCAAAGAGGACAGTGTATGCCTTAGTTTCCATCAACAGCATATTAACGACCTGAAAAGCGGCCGGATGGATTCCTGGTATAACGATGACTGCATTTATTCGCCCGATGTCATGATTTTCAAAACGGATGACGGCCTTTATCAGCGCATGGATGAGCAAGACTTCGTATCGGTGGATGTCATCACCTGTGCGGCACCGAATCTTGGGGGGTTCTGGGCTCCCCATGATATTACCGAACAGAAAATTGCGGCTGTACATCGTTCCCGTGCGGAGCGTATTTTGCAGTTAGCCGCCTCCGAAGGGGCAGAAGTCTTGATTCTGGGAGCCTTCGGCTGCGGCGCTTTCCGTAATCCGCCGGAAATTGTCGCTGCCACTTGGGCGGAAGCGGTCAAAGCCTATCGCCGGCAATTTGAAACCATCGAATTCGCTATCGTTTCCAACAAAGACCGTCCTTCTCATAACTACTCTGTATTCCACCGCATCATGACCAATGCTTTTCCGGACTGATTTTCTATTCTCCGGATAAACCTCATACCAAAAAAATGACTCCGCTGATGTCTGATGACACCAGCGGAGCTTTTCAATGTGCAATGTACAATGGGCAATGTACAATGATTTCGGAATACAAAAAACAGCACAAGGATCATCATGATGTTTACGACAGTGCTGTTTTCCCCACCAGACGACCGCCGCAAAGCAGAAGGTCACCGTCATAACATACGAGAGCCTGTCCGGGCGTAATGGCACGCTGCGGCTTATCAAAAATAACCTGTACACGGTCATCGGCAAGCGGATACAGCGTAGCCGGCTGGGCCTGCTGATTATAGCGCACCTTCGCTTCCACACGCATCGGTTCATCGGGACAGGCCACTGACAGCCAGTTGACTTCCTCTGCGATAACCGTATCTTTGAAAAGTTCCTCATTCGTGCCAAGCGTTACCGTATTGTCAGCGGCATCCTTGTCAATGACATACATCGGCTGACCGAAAGCGATCCCCAATCCTTTGCGCTGTCCGATGGTATACCGGATAATACCGTTGTGCTGACCGAGAACATGGCCGTCACGGTCAATAAAATTCCCCTTCGGACAGACCTGACCGGTATATGCTTCGATAAAACGGGCATAATCGCCGTCCGGCACAAAGCAGATATCCTGACTGTCGGGTTTATCCGCATTCAGCAGACCGTTTTCAGCCGCCAGCGCTCTTGTCTGCGCTTTCGTGAGTTCCCCTACCGGAAACAGCGTACACGCCAATTGTTCCTGCGTCATGCCATACAGCACATAACTCTGGTCTTTTGATGTATCAGCGCCCTTTAACAGCTGATAGCGTCCCGAAACCGCATCAAAACGGCGGCGCACATAATGACCGGTAGCGATATAATCCTGCCCGAGCAGTTTCGCCTGACGGAGTAAAGCATCAAATTTGATAAAACGGTTGCAGTCAATGCAGGGATTCGGCGTAAGACCGTTCCTGTATGCACTGTTAAAGCGGTCAATGACACATTCCTTAAATCGTTCCCCAAAGGACAGCACATAATGGGCAAACCCTAACCGATGCGCTACACGGCGGGCATCCTCCACGTCATCCAGTGAACAGCAGGTTTTTTCCCTGTCAAGCTGTATTTCCTCGTTGGTAAATAAACGCATGGTCACGCCTATTACGTCATATTCCTTCTGAAGCAGCAGTGCCGCTACGGAACTGTCCACGCCGCCGCTCATTGCTGCCAGCACTTTTTTTCTGTCGCTCATTCTATCCCTTCTCTCATCGTTACCGTTCATTCACCACATCCCACGGTGTCAGCATTCCCTCTATCCTGCCGCCGATAGAGCCGTTATCCGTGATAAAAATCACCGCCAGCCGCTTACTGCGCTGACTGCGCTTTTCAAATTCATTCTTGACATCAAACAGAGTAGTCTCCGGCGGCAAAAACAAAAACCGTTCATTTTCATGCCGGTCCGGCGGCAACAGTTCCTGAAAATCCTCGATCAGCATATTGTCATTCAAAGCGGTCAGGTTATTTTTCAGCGCATAGCTGAAAAACGTACCAATGCTGAAAATACCGATCATCACGCTGCCGTCCAGTACCGGCACATGAGAAAAACCGGATTTCTGCATTTTCTTCATGACCGTTATGACCTTATTCTTAGGTGATGCTTTCAGAATATCCGCAAACTGTGTGGCATAGCTCAGCGCCAGCGGCGGTCTTTGCAAATAGTCTGTAACCTCCTGTAAAAAACGGACAATTCCCTCCGATGGCTCCACTAATGGTTCGCCGTCCAGTTCGGAATGATGCGACAAAAAATTGCGTATCTCCCGACACATATTCAGTTTTTCCCGATACGGCTTACTTTCCTTTTCAGACAAAAACCGCACCACCGGACTGCCGCTTTTCTCATCACAATGATATTTCCTGGTCAGTTCCTCTTCCAGCACCCTGTAATGCTCCAAAAAATCATCCGCCCTGTTCATTCCGACACCCCCAATCAATGTACAATGTTCAATGGGCAATGTACAATTATGAAGCGGTGCAGAAATCTGCACCGCCGTCTATCAAAACAAATCGCTGTGCGTACCGGTACGAATGAGTTCCAAGACCAATTTGTCAGAGTAGACTTTGTAAATCAGCAGCCAATCGGGTTTAATATGGCACTCTCTCATGTTCTTGTAGTTTCTGGAATTTTCAAGCACATGATCTCTGTTTTTCTCTGGCAGCGGCTGTTCATTCGCCAACATGGTAATCACTTTTGTCAGTTCCTGTATATCGCACCCTCGTTTTACGGCAAGCCTATAGTCTTTTTTGAACTGTCCCGTAAATTCTATCTTAAGCATTGAGTGCCTCCATCAAAGCATCTACGCTGTCAAAGGGTCCGTATACATCACTGCTATTTTCAGCCGATTCCATAGCCGACAGCGTAACATCATTCGGTACTTCTGCTGTAATCATAAAAGGTATGGATTGCGTTCTGATCGACTGCCGCAGAAAAATATTGACGGCAGTAGATAAATCCATCCCAAGCCGGGCAAACAATTCCTGTGCCTGCTTTTTTATTTCAGCATCAATACTGATATTGGCGCTTACCTTTGCCATAGTATCAACTCCTTATAGGTTCTTTACAGACATTATATATCATGCTATGCGAAATGTCAACATATCATAGTCATAAAATGCACATATCGCACTCGTATAGAGTGTTGCCGTTCCAAAGCCATTGTACTATACTTGGTAGCGTTCGGCAAGATATTCGTCATAGGATTCTGTGACATCACGGATACCGTTCTTTTCCAGAACGATAATGCGGTTGGCAACGGTAGAAATAAATTCGTGGTCATGGGAGGTAAAGAGTACCACGCCCTTGAAGCTCTGCAAGCCCTTATTCACGGCGGTAATAGATTCCAGATCAAGGTGGTTGGTGGGCTGATCGAGAATCAGACAGTTAGCGCCGAACATCATCATACGGGACAGCATACAGCGCACCTTCTCGCCGCCGGATAAAACCTCTACCGGCTTGAAAACGTCATCGCCCGAAAATAACATTCTGCCGAGGAATCCACGCAGATAAGTGTCGGTATCATCGTTGCCGCGCACATACTGACGGATCCAGTCCAGAATGGAAAGCTGATTGCCTTCAAAGAAAGCCGTGTTATCCTTCGGGAAATAGGACTGTGAGGTACTGATACCCCACTTGAACGTGCCGGCATCGGGTGTCATGTTTTCGGTGAGAATTTCAAACAGCGCTGTCACGGCATTTTCATTCTCGCACAAGAAGGCAACTTTATCGGTGCGCTCAATGCGGAAAGATACGTTATCCAGTACCTTTTCGCCGTCAATGGTTTTCGTCAGGCCTTCAACGGTCAATACTTCCTTGCCTACCTCTCTATCCATCGTAAAGCTGACAAACGGATAACGGCGGCTCGAAGCCGGCAGTTCCTCTACGGTCAGCTTATCCAACAGCTTGCGGCGTGAAGTCGCCTGCTTGGATTTGGACTTATTCGCTGAAAAGCGCTGTACAAAGCTCTGCAGTTCCTTGATTTTTTCCTCGGTTTTCTTGTTCTGCTGTTTAATCATGGCCTGAATGAGCTGAGAGGATTCATACCAGAATTCATAGTTGCCGACATACATCTTGATTTTATTGTAGTCGATATCAACCATGTGGGTACAAACGGTATTCAGGAAATGACGGTCATGCGATACAACAATGACGGTACCCTCATAATCCATGATGAAATCTTCCAGCCATGCAATTGCCTTGACATCAAGGTTATTGGTCGGCTCGTCTAAAAGAATAATTTCGGGATTGCCGAACAAAGCCTGTGCCAGCAATACCTTGACCTTTTCATTACCGGTGAGGGTACTCATGGTGGCATACAGAATATCCTCCGGCAAGCCTAAGCCCTGCACCAGCTTGGAAGCATCACTTTCCGCCTCCCAGCCGTTCAGCTCGGCAAATTCCGCCTCTAATTCAGAAGCACGGATACCGTCCTCTTCGGAAAAATCCTCTTTGAGATAGATAGCGTCCTTTTCCTTCATGATGTCATAGAGTTTTTTGTTGCCGTAAATGACCGTATCCAGTACGGTATATTCATCAAAAGCAAAGTGGTCCTGCTTGAGAACGGACATTCTCGTATTTTCCGGCAGAATGACCTCGCCTTTGGTCGGCTCCAAGTCACCCGACAGCACCCGCAAAAACGTGGATTTGCCGGCACCATTCGCACCGATAATACCATAGCAGTTGCCGTCCGTAAATTTCAGGTCAACATCGGAAAACAGCGGTGTACCGCTGAAATTGATAGATACATTCGATACAGTAATCATGATTTCTTTTCCTTGTTCCTTTCTTTCATTTCTGTCAGGAAATAATTTTGCCCGTGTCCTCCCAGCGGAATTCCCGCAAGCGTCCGAAATTCTGCAATTCCGGAAAATCCCATTGCCGGAGAATTTCATAAGCGGCAATGGCTACGGAGTTTGACAAATTCAGACTGCGTATTTCCCCCAGCATGGGAATGCGTACCGTTGTATCGGGATTATCAAACAACAGCTTTTCGGGCAGTCCTTTGGTTTCCTTGCCGAAAACGATATAGCACCTGTCCGGATAGGTAATATCTGTATAAGCCTGCGGCGCTTTGGTCGAAAAATAATAAAAGGTGCCTCCCTGATTTTTATCAAAGAAATCCGCCAAATTTTCATAATAGGTAATATCCAGATAGTGCCAATAGTCCAGACCGGCTCTTTTCAACTGCCTGTCGTCCGGCGTGAATCCCATGGGCTTGACGATATGCAGACGGGCACCGGTCGCCGCACAGGTACGGGCAATATTGCCGGTATTCTGCGGAATTTCCGGTTCTACCAACACAATGTTCAGCTGCGCCATATTCCTTCTTCCTCTCTGCGGACACATCGCCGCACAAAAACATCTCCCTCACCGCTTCGGATGAAAGGCGTGAGGGAGTCTGCTGTCAATATCTTCTGAAACGATTGTAACGCATTTCCACTAACTTTTCGGGAGATAATGCCGCCTTCTTGTCAAAGGTATCGGCAATCAGGTTTTTCAGGCTGTCAAACAGCTTGCTCTCGATATCCTTCGGCTCACGGATGATACGCTCGATAACACCCAATTTGAACAGATCCTGCGCTGTCAGCTTCAGACATTCGGAAGCCTCGGCGGTCTTGCTGGAATCCTTCCACAGGATACTCGCACAGCCTTCGGGCGAAATGACGGAATAAATGGCATTTTCCAGCATCCACACTTCATCCGCTACCGCTAAGGCCAGCGCACCGCCGCTGCCGCCTTCTCCGATAAAGATGGAAAGAATAGGCGTTTTGAGCGTCATCATTTCCATCAGATTCTCGGCAATTGCCTGTCCCTGTCCACGCTCCTCGGCACCAATGCCGCAGTAGGCACCGGATGTATCCACAAAGCAAATGACCGGACGATGGAATTTCTCCGCCTGCTTCATCAGGCGCAGCGCTTTGCGGTAACCTTCGGGATGTGCCGAACCGAAATTACGGTTCATGCGTTCCTTGAGGTTGCGTCCCTTTTCCAGACCAATAACGGTCACGGGCTTGCCGTTGAGTTCGGCAATACCGCCGATGACGGCTTTATCATCGGCAAAACGTCTGTCACCATGCAGTTCAATAAAGCTGCTGCCGAAAATACGGGTAATATAGTCAATAGAGGTCGGTCTGTCATTGGCTCTGGCCGCCGTTACATGATCGTAGGCACTCATTAACAGACACCTCCTTTTTGATGGGTATCAGGATGCAGCCGTATCAGTGCGGCTAACATCTCCTTCATATCCTTACGCTCGACAACGGCATCTATAAAGCCCTTTTCGAGCAGGAATTCCGCTGACTGGAAATCCTTCGGCAGCTTCTGACGGATGGTCTGCTCAATAACACGGGGACCGGCAAAACCGATCAGCGCACGAGGCTCTGACAGGATAATATCGCCCTCCATGGCAAAGCTGGCCGTTACACCGCCCGTTGTCGGGTCGGTCAGAACGGTAATATACAGCAGACCGGCATCACTATGCAGCTTGACAGCGCCGCTGGTCTTGGCCATCTGCATGAGGGAAAGAATACCCTCCTGCATTCTGGCGCCTCCGGATACCGTAAAGATCACGACCGGCAGCCGATGCTTGGTGGCATATTCAAAGGCTCTGGTGATTTTTTCACCCGTCACCGTACCCATAGACCCCATCATGAATTGTGAATTCATTACCGCAATAACGGTTTTTTCTCCATTGATGCAGCCCGTACCCGTGAGGACGGATTCATTTTCACCGCTGCTGAGCTTCGCACCTTTGAGTTTCTTTTCATAATCGGGAAAGTCAATTTTGTTGGTGGAAGTCATTTCGGCATCCATTTCCACAAACGTACCCTCGTCAATGGTCATTTCGATACGCTGGCGGGCAGCAATCCGGAAATGATAATTACACTTGGGGCATACCTTATGGTTCTCCATCAGATCGGAGGAAAGAATCGCATTCTTGCACACGGGACATTTGATCCATAGTTCTTCGGGAATATACGGATGATTCTCCGCAAATTCGCCCTGATTTTCCAGTTCATTTTTCGGTTTAAGGAAATTAAAAAAATCCGGCAATTCAAACACCTGACCCATCTATCGCTCATTGCAGCGTATTTCTGACAAGCCAATCAGGCACCGCTCTCTGATAATGGTACAGCGGTACCCCATCGGCATGAATGATTTCGGTTAAGACTTTTCCTTTTTCTTCTCCAGCTTTTCCTGCCGTTCCGCCATAAAGTTGGTCGTATATTCTCCCGACACAAAAGCCGGATCCGACAGAATATCAATATGAAGGTTACGGTTATGCCGGATGCCGTTGATGGTCAATTCACTGAGTGCCATCTTCATTTTGCGGATGGCCAGTTCTCTGGAACGTGCCTGCACAATCAGCTTGCCGATCATCGAATCATAATACGGCGGCACCTGATAATCCTGATAGATCGCCGTATCGAAGCGCACACAGGGACCGCCCGGAATATGTATAAAATCCAGCGTACCACAGCTCGGACGGAACTGATTATCAGGATCTTCCGCATTGATACGGCACTCAATCGCATTGCCGTGCATATACACTCTGTCCTGTGTCACCGTGAGCCTGGCACCCGATGCAATACGAATCATCCATTGTACGATGTCGATACCCACAACCATTTCCGTGACCGGATGCTCCACCTGTAAACGGGTATTCATTTCCATAAAGTAGAAATTCTTATTCTGATCCAGCAGGAATTCTACGGTTCCCGCATTTTCATAATTCACGGCCTTCGCCGCCTTAACAGCCGCTTCCATCATCTTGGAGCGTATCTCCGGCGTAATCGCAGGCGACGGACATTCTTCAATGAGCTTCTGGTTCTTGCGCTGTACGGAACATTCCCGTTCACCCAGACAAACTACATTGCCGTATTTATCACACAGCAATTGCATTTCAATATGTTTGACCGGCGTGATAAATTTTTCCATATAGACGGCACCGTCACCAAAAGCACTCTGCGCCTCGGCTTTAGCGGATAAAAACGCATTGTCAAAATCCTCAATACGATCTACCCGACGGATACCACGGCCGCCGCCGCCGGAACGTGCCTTGACTAACAGCGGAAAACCGATAGCGGCCGCATTGGCTCTGGCCTCGTCAATATCTTCAATGACATCACTGCCGGGCGTTACCGGCACACCGGCCGCCCGCATAGTTTTACGGGCTTCATCCTTGTCACCTAATTTTTCGATCATGGCCGCCGAAGGGCCGATGAACTCTATATTACACTTTTCACAAAGCGATACAAATTTAGCATTCTCCGAAAGCAGTCCGTAACCCGGATGAATGGCCTGCGCTCCCGAAACAACAGCCGCCTCTAAAATAGCGGCCATATTCAGATAGCTGTCGGCCACCTGCGCACCGCCGATACAATAGCTTTCGTCAGCCATACGGACGTGCAGGGCATCCTTATCCGCCTGAGAATAAACGGCTACCGTAGACGATTGGCAATCAATATCTTGGAAAACATCGCAACACCCTCTCCATTTTTTCACCATTCACCTTCCCCATCAACAACACAAAAGTTTCGCTCAAGCCTTTTCAAAGGCTTGCGGGGTGCAGGGGCAGCGTCCCTGCCGGGATCAAGGGGCAGCGCCCCTTGTGGGGTTTGGGGCAACGCCCCAACATTAATCGGTGGGGACTTTTTCTTTGGGGACGAGGGCAAAGGAAAACTCCGCCTGTGCAGCGATCTTACCGTTGACATAGCCTTTGCCGGTCACGAAGTAGAACATCCCACGATTTTTGGTCAGTTCGCACTTGATCTCGAAGGTATCCCCCGGAACGACCTGCTGCTTGAATTTCGCCTTGTCGATACCGGTGAAGAACGGAACGCTCTTGGCGGATACTTCGGCAATAATGACAGAACTGGCCTGCGCCATCATTTCGCAGAGGATCACGCCCGGCACAACGGGATGTCCCGGAAAATGACCGTCCAGAAACCACTCGTTACCGACAATATATTTCTTTCCCTCGCAGGTTGTTTCACCGGTTTTGGTTGCTTCATCCACTAAAAGCATGGAATTTCTGTGCGGAATCACCGCTTCTAATTCTTGTTTATTCATAGCTTTTTTCTCCTGTTGCCCGTTATTTGATACGGAAAAGTGTCTGACCGAATTCAACGACCTGACCGTTCTCGACACAAACAGCGGCAATTTCACCGCTGCGCTCAGCGGTCACTTCGTTCATCAGCTTCATAGCTTCAATCAGGCAAAGTACATCGCCCTTATTGACCTTGCTGCCAACGGTAACATACGGGTCTTTATCCGGCGAAGGCGCCGCATAAAATACACCGATCATCGGTGCTGCAACGGGTGTACCGTCCTCTGCCGGCTGTTTTTCCTCGTGAACAAGGGGGGCTGCGGCCGATGGCTTTTCAACCGTGACCTGTACTGCTGCCGGCTGTTCTGTTGCCGGACTGACAACGGCAGTTTCCGTTTTCTGGGTAATCGTCAGCCGTTCCCCGTTAGCATCCTGTATGGCGAGCTTTGTCGCCTTCGATTCATCAAAGGCCTTCAGCAGCTCCTTGATTTCTTCCACACTGTACATTGAACATCCGCCCCTTCATTTATTTACGAAATGCAATACAAGCATTATGTCCGCCAAAGCCAAAGGTCGTTGAAATCGCCATGGTAAGATCGGCGGTAACGGCTGTATTCGGTGTATAGTTGAGGTCGCATTCGGGATCCGGCTCCTGATAGCCGATCGTAGGCGGCACAATACCGGTTCTCAGTGCCTGAATAGCGGCAATCGCTTCCACGGCACCGGTAGCGCCCAACATATGACCTGTCATGGATTTTGTCGAACTGATATGCGCCTTATAGGCTTCTTCGCCCAGCACCTTCTTGAAGGCTTTGGTTTCGGTCACATCATTCATGGGAGTGCTGGTACCGTGTGCATTGATATACAATGTGCTGGCATTACCGTCAAATGCGGCCTCGTCCAATGCCTGCTTTACGCAGCGGGCGGCACCGGCTGCCTCCGGATCGGGCGCCGTTACATGGTGTGCATCACAGGTATTGCCATAACCGCAGATCTCTGCGTAAATCTTAGCGCCTCTGTTAACGGCGTGTTCGTATTCCTCTAAGATCAGCATAGCGGCACCTTCACCGAGGACAAAGCCGTTTCTGCGCTTATCAAAGGGAATCGAAGCCTGTGCAGGATCCTCACTCATCGTGAGTGCTTTACAGCTGGTAAAGCCCTTGATGGCCAACGGATGCAAAGCGGCTTCGGCACCGCCGGCGATAATCGCATCGGCATAGCCGAACTTGATCTGACGGAACGCCTCACCGATGGCATGGGTAGAGGTGGAGCAAGCTGTTACAACCGGCAGACACGGACCCTGTGCGTTATATTTAATCGCCACATTACCGGCGGCAATATTACTGATCATCATGGGGATAAAGAACGGAGAAATGTTCTTATCCTCGAACATATTCTTGCACTGCTCATAGAAGGTATCAATACCGCCGACACCGGAACCGACATACACGCCGAAGCGTTCCGGCTCAACCTTTTCCATAATACCGCTGTCCTGTACGGCCTGCGCTGCTGCCGCCATTGCATACTGGGTATATAAATCCATGCGGCGGCATTCTCTTTTTTCGATATATTGGGTGGGATCAAAGCCCTTTACCTCTGCCACAACCTTTGCCTTTGTGAGTGAAGGGTCATAACGTGTGACTAAGGTAATACCGCTTTTGCCGTTTTTGAGGGAATCCCACATTGTTTCTACATCATTTCCGACAGGCGTAATAGCGCCCATTCCTGTTACGACAACTCTTTTCATGACTTCATCATCCTTCCCTGTTCTGCCCGAAAACCTGTGTGGAGCTAAGAGCAGTGAATATATTATTCATTTATACAATTTGTGATGCATGGCACATTGTACATTTATATTGCCATGCCGCCATCGACCTTGATAACTTCACCGGTAATATAAGAGGCTTCATCACTGGCAAGGAAAACCGCTGTATTGGCAATATCCTCTACCATACCGGCTCTCTTGAGCGGAATGGCTGCCAGTGCGGCTTCTCTTGCCTTTTCGGGCATACCGTCTGTCATATCGGTCTTGATAAAACCGGGGGCAATCGCATTAGCGGTTACATTTCTGGAGCCTAATTCCTTCGCAACGGATTTTGTCAGGGCGATCATACCGGCTTTTGCCGAAGCGTAATTCGCCTGTCCGGCATTACCGTTGATACCAACGATAGAGGAAATATTGATGATACGGCCTCTGCGCTTCTTCATGAAGTGCTGATACAGCGCTTTGGTCATATTGAAAGCGCCCTTGAGGTTCACGCTGATAACCGCATCGAAATCGGCTTCTGTCATGGCTAAAATCAGCTTATCTCTGACAATGCCGGCATTATTGACAAGAATATGTACCTCACCGAAATCGGCCAGTACCTGCTCAACGGTCTGCTGT
This sequence comes from uncultured Eubacteriales bacterium, assembly GCA_900322145.1. Lineage (GTDB taxonomy): Bacteria > Bacillota > Clostridia > Oscillospirales > Acutalibacteraceae > UBA1213. The sequence goes on along the minus strand of ONYQ01000065.1, from coordinate 3,858 downwards.
GCGGCGGCAAAATCCGCCACGTTACATTCATACGCTTTGACTTTAACGCCCTTTTCTTCCAGTTCCTTCACAGTCTGTTCGGCATTTTCGCCGTCCATGAAGTGCAGGAAAGCAATATTAGCGCCCTGCTCGGCCATTTTCATGGCAATTCCTTTGCCGATACCTCTTGAAGCACCTGTAATCAGTGCGGTTTTACCTGTGAGATTTAACATAATACTGCCCCGATGCTCATACTAGAGCATCAAGTCCCTCCTTATTTTCAATATTGACAGCGCTGACATCGCCATTGATCTTTTTAATCAGACCGGTGAGTGTTTTGCCGACACCTACTTCAATGAAACGGTCGGCACCTTCCTGAATCATATTTTCTACCGTCGTCTGCCAACGGACAGGATGGTTGATCTGACGGGCAATCAGTTCTTTATAATCACCGTCATACGGCTGTGCGGTACAATTGGCATAAACGGGAATCGTGGGTTCCTGTAAGGTGATATCGGCTAAATAGACTTTCATGCCCTCGGCGGCACTGTCCATAAACGGTGAATGGAACGCACCGCTGACCGCCAATTTTTTGGCTTTGCCTTTCAGCTCGCTGACCTTCTGACAAAGAGCGTCAATTTCTTCTTCTGCGGCCGCCACGACGGTCTGTGCCGGACTGTTGTAATTGACGGGATAAGCTTTTGTAAAAGCAGCGCAGATTTCCTCTGTCTGTTCCGGTGTGATTTTCATCACCGCCGCCATAGCGCCCGGATTTTCTTTAGCGGCCTTATCCATCAGTTCGGCTCGTTTGCATACCAGACGGAAAGCATCTTCATAGGAAAGCATTCCCGCAAAAGCCAGTGCAGCAATTTCCCCGAGAGAAAAGCCTGCCACAAAATCAGGACGGATACCCTTTTCCGCTACCGCCGCAGCCGCCGCTAAATCGACAATAAATACGCAAGGCTGTGTATTTATTGTCACGGAAAGTTCCTCTTTCGTACCCTCAAAGCATTGTCTGAGTGTACCGGGACGCAGACGCTCCGCCATATCGAAAACGGCCTTTGCCGCTGCCGAACACTCATACAGTTCTTTGCCCATACCGGGCACCTGTGCTCCCTGTCCCGAAAATACCAATGCTGTTTTTGCCATAAGTATCTCCTCCGTTAACCGCACCGGACAGACGGCAAAATACTATCCGTATGATACCACTTTCTGTCCGCTGTATCGGTCGTATTTTGTGTTATTGCGTTACTGTGCGTCCTTGCTCCAGCGAATAACGCAGCTTCCTGTCGTTAAGCCGGCACCAAAAGCGCACATAGCGATGATATCGCCCTTTTTGAGTATACCTGCGTGATTAGCCTCATCCAGTGCAAGCGGTACGCTGCCCGAGGATGTGTTGCCGTAGTGATTGACGTTGCAATAGAATTTTTCTCTGTCAATGCCCAGATTCTTTGCCGAAGCATTGATGATACGGATATTAGCCTGATGGGGGATCACGTGATCGACCTGTTCCTCTGTCAGACCGGCATCCGCAATGGCTTTTTTGATACCCGTTGACATCGCATTGACGGCAAATTTATAGACCTCATTACCCGCCATAAACAGAACGGCCCTTTCCTCTTCATGCTCATAGAACGGAGAGGAATTGGTACCGTGAGGAATACGCAGCACCTGATCATTGCCGACAGCGGTCAGATTGATGGAGAGAAGGTCATCTCCTTCACCGAGTACGGCCGCCGCACCGCCGTCACCAAATAACACACAGGTGGAACGGTCACTCCAGTCAATGATATTGGAGAGATTATCCATTGAAACGACCAGCACATACTTTACCTTTTTACGGACAAAATAACCGTCTGCAATATCCAGCGCATAAATAAATCCCGAACACGCCGCATTCACGTCAAAAGCGGGACAAGCAGCGCCGATCTCCTTCTGAATGACACACGCCTGTGAAGGAGTGATATTTTCGCCGCGCATCGTGGAACAGATAATGAGATCCAGTTCAGACGGCTGTATGCCGGCATCCGCCAAAGCATTGGTTGCCGCCTTTACCGTCAGTTCTGTCAGGGTCTCCCCCTTACAGACACGTCTTTCTTCAATACCGGTACGGGTTCTGATCCACTCATCATTTGTTTCTACCATAGTAGACAGTTCATCATTAGTAAGGACATAGTCAGGAACCGCTTTGCCGGTTCCAAGAATACTGAAACTCATCTGACAGACCTCCGTAAATCTGATTTTCATCCTGCCGGCAAGCAGGGTTTCCACGCTGTCCTGACCGGACACGCAAGAAACGCTCTTGCCCTATCTCTTGTGCGATAATATAGCGGCACATCCTGTTTTACTGCTTTTGCGCCGCCAAAAATGCCGTATATAGGTTGAAATATTCATCATAATTTTAGTATATTTTCCCTTGTTTGTCAAGCATTGCAGACAATTGCGAACAACTTCTCTTCCACTTTGACAATCTGCTATTTTACTCTTGACATTTGTCAAAGTTTTATGTAAAATAGATGTTGCTGTTAAGGAAATGCTCATACAAATCGTTCCCATTTCCCGCACATGGAGACGTATCGAAGTGGTCATAACGAGAACGACTCGAAATCGTTTGATCGGTGATGAGCCGGTCCGAGGGTTCGAATCCCTCCGTCTCCGCTTGTATTTAACCCCCACAATGCCGTTGTGCCTTGTGGGGGTTAAAACTATTTAGCGTGCGTTCGATGATTTTATAAGCACCTGGTGTTCTCACTTTGACATGAAAAAATTCCTCTCTTTAAGGGGGAAGTCAGCAAAGCTGACAGGGAGTTCACACCAACTGCCGCTTCACAAGGAACTCCCTCCGGCACTTCGTGCCTGTTCGGCTAATACTTCCTACCGCCAAACGTGCAGTGGACTTTCACCATAAAGTTATTGCTCCTGTCGGGCGTACAAACAAAAATCCTGTCAGTATAAGCTGGCAGGATTTTTGTTAAGCTAAGTTTCATTTTCTTCCGATTACCAAAAAATGCGGACTCATGCCCATCATACTTTCTTCATGTTCAGCAGCGTGTATAATATCCAGCAATCGTTTCCGGCTGTCGGAATCTTTCCATTTTGCATCGAGCGTTGGAACAATCCACACACTGCCCTCCACGGCATGATCGTTGATGACTTCAAATCCGTTGTGACGAAATTCGCTCTTCATTTCTGCCGGCGTATGAAAATAGGCATCCGCAATAAAAAACGGATATTCTTTCGGACGATGATGTTCTCCGGTTTCAAATTCCTGCCGGAGCATATTCATATAAATGTCATCATCAAGAAAGTTGTTTTCACTTCCGTATTTTGATAAAGCCCAGGTCGTGGTGCTGAATCTGGAAATGCCTGCGGCTATCAGCAAGCCGCCTTTTTTCAGAACCCTGTATGCTTCACGGAATACTTTTTGACGATCGTCCTTGTTCTGCAGATGGTACAATGGTCCCATGAGTAAAACAACATCGGCACTCTCATCAGGCTTATTCAGCTTTCTGGCATCTCCGACCTCTGCTGTATAGGGCGTTTTCATGTTCTTTATGGCATAATCAACCGCCGTTGGCGCCAACTCTGTCATGGTAACATGATGACCGTTTTCCGCAAGCCATTCGGCGTATTTTCCGATACCGCCGCCTATATCATAGATCGTACTTGCCGGAGAGATGTATTGAGAAAGGATTTCCTTTGTCCGGTAAAACTCGACCATTCCCAATCCGCTCTCCAGACGACCGATCTCTGCACCATTGTTATAAAAATCAAATACTTCTTTTGTGTTTTCCATCTCTGATAAGTCCACCTCCCGGTTGTTTGTGTGTAAATATTTTATCATACACCATACATGAAATCAAGTAAACAGAATAAAAC
>ONYQ01000063.1 GCA_900322145.1 uncultured Eubacteriales bacterium | reverse complement strand
GCCGAACTGTATAACGATACCGAAATGGAGGTTATCATGCTTTGCGGTCTGCCGGGAACGGGAAAAGATACCTGGATACGGGTCGTTTATCCTGATTATCCGATGGTTTCTCTGGATAATATACGCCGGGAACACGGTTTATCGCCGGTCGGTTCACAACAGGAGGCAGTGCGTATCGCCCGTGAGCAGATGAAGGAATTACTGCGTCAAAAGAAGTCCTTTGTCTGGAACGCTACCTCCCTCACGCCGGAACTTCGTGCCAATACCGTGAATCTGTGTACCGCCTATCATGCCTATGTCAAAATGGTTTTTCTGGAAACGGATTATGCCGAAAATCTGGACAGAAATCAGCGCCGCCGCTATGCGGTACCGCCGGACGTGATAGACAAAATGCTGTCGAAACTGGTGCCGCCGGAGCGCTTTGAAGCGCATGAAGTGGATTGGCGCTGTGTGTGAGGACGGGTTTGGTGCAGAAAACGGTCTGGAAATTGTGCTGTATGCGCTGTTTGATGACAGCGGCAAATGGATTACGCCGTTCCGCATTTATTCCATCAACGGTAAAGAATACTTTGGCACCGACTGGGAAGAAAAGCAGGTTTCTTCTTCATCAAAATGACACGATAACAGGCAACAGGTGATGACATGAAAATAGGCAATGTAAACATTGACGGATGGGCGGCATTGGCACCCATGGCAGGCGTGACCGACAGGGCTTTTCGGGAATTGTGTGTGGATTTCGGAGCGGCCTATGTGGTAGGGGAAATTGTCAGCGCTAAGGGGTTGGTATATAACAGTGAAAAATCCCGTGAACTGCTGGTATTATCCGATAAGGAACGGCCGGCGGCAGTACAGCTGTTTGGCAATGAACCGGCATTTATGGCAGAAGCGGCTAAAATTGCGATGGCATATCATCCCGATATTATTGATATCAATATGGGCTGTCCGGCACCGAAAATCGTCAATAACGGCTGTGGCTCGGCACTGATGAAGGATCCGGCTTTGTGCGGACAGCTGGTAAAAGCAGTACGGGAGGCTGTCAGTGTTCCCGTTACGGTCAAAATCCGCAAGGGTTGGGATAAGAACAGCGTGAATGCGGTGACCGTTGCACAAATTTGTGAAGCCAACGGCGCCGATGCCATTGCGGTTCACGGCAGAACACGGGAACAGCAGTATATGCCTTCGGCAGACTGGGAGATTATCCGGTCAGTCAAATGCGCCGTCAACATTCCGGTGATCGGCAACGGGGATATTACCGATGCGGCTTCGGCGGCTCGTATGATGGAACAGACCGGCTGTGATATGGTAATGATCGGTCGTGGCGCACTTGGCAATCCCTGGATATTCAGCGAAATCAACCGTCTGATCGGTTATGACCGCCCTTCTATGCCCATCTCGATGGCGGAAAGAATCAGTGTTCTTCTGCGCCATATCCAGACGATGTGCGACTATAAAGGCGAAGCTGTCGGTATGCGGGAAGCCCGCAAACACGCCGCCTGGTATTTCAAGGGTGTCAAGGGCGCCGCTTTCCTGCGCCGTCAGAGTAATTCCCTCACGACCTTCAATGATCTTATCGACTTATGCAAAAGTCTGCCCGTTTGATCGTAAAAACGGGTAGGGAGAAAACAGGATTGTCAGGAAAGGTGTGATGAAAGGATGCAGGGCAGACGTGATATGAAGCGGATGGCATGGATAGCCATTCTATTAGGCGCATTCATCATGATCGGATTGTGTGTGCTGGATAAAGTGGGTACACGGCGGGCAATAGCCGGTATTCGTGCGCCGATACAAACTGAAACGGATCCGGAAATGTTCCAGATCAATGTGGCCGGCTTCAAAACGGTCATTACCTACAAATACGCCTATGATATAGAGGCAGTGGTGGCGCATACCAAAGACTATTTCAGCTTTGATGTGGGCGATCAGCTCTCTCCCCGTGATCTGACATTGATATGGGGCAAGGTGGCAGAACATAATCAGGATGTGGATTTCCATTGGACGCAGATGACCCGAAGGACGATTATGGCCATTGACAGTTCTGTCGATCAGGAAAAGTTATTCGGCGGTGAGGCCGGCGTGGGGATGTGTCTTTCCAATAATCATATCATTCCGGCCAGTGACGAAGTGCGCTGGAAACTCAAAATGCTTCGTGCAGGAGATCATATCCGTTTAAGGGGCTATCTGGTGGATGTGGACGGCATACGCTCAGACGGCGCTACTTTCTATTGGCATTCCAGCACGACCCGTACCGATACCGGCGATGGTGCCTGTGAGGTTATCTATACTACCGGTATTGAATGGCTGTGAGGAAGCCGTTGTCTGTTTTCCGCCTATCGTTAACAATCAAAAGCCCCCGCCGTTTCATGAATACAGTGAAACGGCGGGGGCATTTTTTAGTGTCAGTCAGTGACGGTATTTTCCGGTTTTATTCAAGGTTGTGTGTGTGAAAAAGGATGGCGGCTAATGCGGCAAGGGGAGCGGTTTCCGCCCGGAGAATGCGAGGCCCCAATGTGGCAAGAGAAGCGCCATGATCGGCCAAAAGCTGTACTTCGGATTCCTCAAAGCCGCCTTCCGGCCCCGTGAAAATCGCAAGGGAACGGCAGTTTTCGTCAATGATATTACGCAGGGGAGCGCCGCCGCCTTCATAGAATAAAATGCTTTTATCAAAGGAGGACAGGGTAAGGGCGGCTGTTTTCAGATCGGTAAAGGCGGTTACCGTTGGTATAATGCCCCGCTGTGACTGCATGGCGGCTTGCTCGGCAATTTTCTGATAGCGCTGCTGCTTTTTTTCGGCGGCTTTGGCATCGGGGCGTGAGATACACCGAGCGGTCAGAACGGGTACAATTTTGTGTACCCCCAATTCAACGGATTTCTGGATGACGTTTTCCATTTTGTCGCCTTTGGTGAGTGCTGCCATCAGCGTAATCTCCACACTGGGTTCATGCAGACACTCATTAGCGGAAACAACTCTGACCAGAACTCCTTCGGGGGATATTTTTTCAATGCGGCAGAGATGCTGCGTTTTATTTTTGTCGCAGAGAGTCAGCAGTTCACCGACAGATTTTCGCAGTGCCTTGGCGATATGGCGGGCATCCTCGCCGGTGATAAGCTGTGTGGGGGCAACAGTTTCAACAAAAAACCAATCCATGATTTCTGACTCCGTTCTGATAGAATTTAAGCATTTTCGGGTATGGGCGCAGCGGCCATCTGTGGATGACGGCTGTCTTTCCGCAGAAGCAGTTTCCGCAGCTTTTGCAGGCGAAAACGGTTATAGCGCTGAATGATGATAAACGGGAGATGCCCTGACAGCAGCAGGACGGTAAACAATAGTGCTATGCCGAAGTGATTGAGCATAAACAGCGCCAGAGCAAACACACAATTCATGGTATGGTTCCATTCGCCCCGGCAGGTTTCCATGATAAAATGGTCAATATAGTCAAGGGATGTACTTTCCAGATGTTCCTTTGAAAAGCCGTCCTTGCCGATATACTGCGGCAGACGGTCTTTCCAGCGATTGATTTTCAGCACATCGGCGTAAAATTTTCCGCTGCGTTCCCATTTGTGCGGCCGATAGAGTTTTTTATCGGGAGAAAACGCAGCTTCATTTCTGGCAATACAAAAAATAAACATGGCGGTGTGCCATACAATTCCTAAAATTACATTGATGGCGAGCATTTTATATACCGGCAGTGATGTCAACATAACAATAACCTCCTCATTCTATTATACTCCCCCTACATGACTTTTGCAAGGCGCTTTCTTTTCACGGCACGGCAAAGCTCTGTTGACACAAAGAAAAGGATTTTCACTCGTGAAGTAACACACTTTGCGGTGAATTTTATGTGAATCGCAAAAAAAGGTTGTTATCCTGTGGCGGGGATGATACAATATAAATACGATAGCTGACTATAGAAAGGAGAAGATGCAGCTATGTCGGATAAGCTTACCGTTGCGGAACAGTTAGTGACCCGACTCAGGGAACAGCACCGTCATATTGCCGTTGCCGAAAGTCTGACGGGCGGATTGGTCGCCAAAAAAATCACCGATGTGCCGGGGGCTTCGGAAGTATTTGAATGTGGGATTTGTTCCTATTCCAACCGTATCAAACACGCCGTTTTGGGTGTCAGTGAGGCAACACTTTCGGAATACAGTGAATACAGCCATGCCTGTGCCCGTGAAATGGCACAAGGTGTGAGAAATCTGGCCGGCGCTGATATTGGTGTATCAACGACCGGATTAGCCGGTCCCGGCGGCGGTACACCCGAGAAGCCTGTCGGTACAGTATATGTGGGCATCAGTACGGAAAATGACACGAAAAGCTATTGCCTGTCGCTGGGCAGTGATCTGAACCGTTCTGAAATTCGTGAGCTTTCAGCGGAAAAGGCTCTTTTGTTGGCACTCGAAGCCCTTCGGATGCCGACATGACGGGAAAAACAGTGGCAAATAAAACAAATATTGAAATAATTTCATAAACTTATTGTAAAAATGTGTGCAAAACTATTGATAAAAAAAAAATATTATGATAAAATGTGTAATGAGTAATCATGCTTTTATACTTCTGCGGGAAATGCAGAGAAATAATAATTCCGGATTGGAGATGATTTGCAAATGGCAAGAAGTGCGGGCATTCTGATGCCCATCACCGCCCTGCCGTCTCCCTATGGCATTGGTACAATGGGTCAGGCGGCGTATGACTTCGTAGACTTTTTGAAGGCTTCGGGTCAAAAATACTGGCAGCTTTTGCCTGTAGGTCCGACAAGTTATGGAGATTCCCCCTATCAGTCGTTTTCGACCTATGCGGGTAACCCCTATCTGATCGACCTCGATAAGCTCTGTGAGGAAGAACTTCTTTCCAAAGAAGACCTCAGAAAAATTGACTGGGGCAGCAATGAACAGTATGTAGATTATGAAAAAATCTATAACCAGCGTTTCAATGTCCTCAGACAAGCTTATGAGAATTTCAAATCGAGAAATCAGCAGGAATACTGGGACTTTATGCGTGATGAGAACAGCTGGCTGACAGACTATGCCCTGTATATGGCTGTTAAAAAGCTGTTTGATGAAAAGCCGTGGACAGAATGGCCCGATCATCTCATCAAGTACAGAAATCCCGATACGATCAACCATTACCTCAACTACCTCAATGAGGATGTTATGTTCTGGAAGTTCGTACAGTTCCTGTTCTATAAGCAGTGGAAAGAACTGAAGCAGTACGCCAATGATAACGGTATCCTGCTTTTTGGCGATATGCCGATTTACGTTGCTATGGACAGTGCCGATACCTGGGCCAATCCCGAGGTGTTCTGGCTGGATAATGAGCTGAGACCCGTTTGCGTGGCAGGCTGTCCGCCAGATTATTTCTCCGAGACCGGTCAGCTCTGGGGCAACCCGCTGTATGACTGGATCTATCTGGAGGAAACCGGCTTCGATTGGTGGATCAAACGTGTGGAATGTGCTTCCAAGATGTTTGATATTACCAGAATCGACCACTTCAGAGCTTTCGATCAGTTCTATGCCATTCCCTATGGCGCAGAAACCGCTGTTAACGGTCAGTGGCTCGACGGCCCCAAGATGAAGTTCTTCAGGAGAATGAAGCAGCGTCTGGGCGATGTGCCGATCATTGCAGAGGATCTCGGCCATATGACACCCGGTGTAAAGCAGCTGTTGGCAGAATCCGGCTATCCGGGCATGAAGATTCTGGAATTCGCTTTCGATTCCCGTTCCAACAGTGACTATCTGCCGCACAACTACACCAGCAACAGTGTATGTTATACCGGTACCCATGATAACGATACCATTATGGGTTGGCTCAAGACCATTAAGCCCAGAGATTTTGAATTTGCAAAAGGCTATTGTAATCTGGACAAGACAGAAGGCTATAACTGGGGCTTTATCCGCACCGCTTATGCCAGTGTCAGCGATTATGCTATTGTTCAGATGCAGGATGTCCTCGGTCTGGGCGGCGAGGCCAGAATGAATGAGCCTTCTACTCTCGGCAAAAACTGGACCTGGCGTATGAAGGCCGGCGCCATTACCCCTCAGATTTCCAAAAAACTCTATAATTTGTCCAAAATATACAGAAGGCTGGAGGATGACAAGAAGATGAAAAAAAATGCCATTGTTGACAACCTTGTGCTGACCGCTAAGAATGATTACTGTAAAGAACTCGGTGAGCTTTCTCCTGCGGAACTGCACGAAGCCCTTGGCAAGGCTATGATGGGTGCCATCTCTGAAAGATGGGCTGACAGCAAGAAGAAACACGCAGAGCACAGACGTGCTTACTATCTGTCTGCTGAGTTCCTGATGGGCCGTATGATGTACAACAACCTGTATGCTATGGGTGTACTCGATCATACCAAGAAGCTGCTGGCAGAAAAAGGCATCGACATCAATGTATTTGAAGAAATTGATGACGCTGCTCTCGGTAACGGTGGTCTGGGCAGACTGGCTGCTTGTTTCCTTGATTCCGCAGCAACCCATGACGTACCGCTCGATGGCTATGGCATCCGCTATAAGTATGGTCTGTTCAAGCAGGAGATCCGCAACGGTTATCAGGTAGAGGTAGCTGACGATTGGCAGCGCTTCGGCGATCCGTGGTGCATCAAGAGACCGGAGGATACCGTAGAGGTCAGATTTGCCGATCAGACCGTTAAGGCTGTTCCTTATGATATGGCTATCATCGGCTATGGCACCGACAACATCAATACCCTCCGTCTGTGGGAGGCTGAGGCTGTTTCCGACTTCAACTTCCTCGAATTCAACTCCTGTCAGTATGATGCTGCTGTTAAAGATAAGAATGCCGCTGAGAATATCTCCAAGGTACTCTATCCGAACGACAACAGCTACGAAGGAAAGGTACTCAGACTCAAGCAGCAGTACTTCTTCTCTTCTGCTTCCCTGCAGGATATCCTCAAGAGATATAAGGCAAGACACGGCACAGACTTCTCACAGTTTGCCAATGAGACCGTGATCCAGCTCAATGATACCCATCCGACTATCTCCATCCCTGAACTGGTAAGACTGCTTACCAATGAAGGCTGTGATTTCGACTGGGCACTCGGCGTAGCTCGTCAGGCCTTTGCTTATACCAACCACACTGTTATGCAGGAAGCTCTTGAAAAATGGAGCATCAGCCTGATGCAGAGCATTATTCCTGAGGTTTATGACATTATCGTTAAGATCAATGATCGTCTGGTCGGTGAACTCAAGGCCAGAGGTTACGATCAGCCCATCGGCAAGGTCAAGAAGGGCGAGACTCCCAAGACCAAGATGGACAACATGGTTATCATTGACGGTCAGCGTGTTCACATGGCTCGTATGGCTACCTATTGCTCCAGCTATGTCAACGGTGTTGCCGCTATCCATACCCAGATCCTGAAGGATGATACCCTCAAAGAGTGGTATGAAATCTATCCGGAGCGTTTCCAGAACAAGACCAATGGTGTTACCCAGCGCCGCTGGCTCGGCTTGTGCAACCCCGAACTGTCTGAGTTCATCACCGATCTCATCGGCAAGAAGTGGCGCAGAAATCTCGATGACCTCAAGAGACTGGAATCCAAGATCAATGATGAAACCGTTGACAAGTTCAACGGCATCAAGTATCAGAAGAAGAAGGAACTCGCTGAGTTCATTCAGAAGCATGACGGCGTATGGATCAATCCTGACTTCATGTTTGATATTCAGGTTAAGCGTCTGCATGAGTACAAGAGACAGCTCATGAACGCCTTCTCCATCATGGCAATTTACTTCCGTCTGAAGGAAGGCAAGCTGCCGAACTTCACCCCGACAGCCTTTATCTTCGGTGCAAAGGCGGCTCCCGGTTATGCAAGAGCCAAGGCTATCATCAAGTATATCAATGAGATCGCTAACCTCATCAATAACGATCCGGAAGTCAACAACAGAATGAAGGTTGTCTTCGTTTCCAACTATAATGTTTCCTATGCAGAGAAGATCATTCCTGCGGCTGATATCCATGAGCAGATCTCTACCGCCGGTACAGAGGCTTCCGGTACCAGCAACATGAAGTTCATGATCAACGGTGCCGTTACCATCGGTACCTGGGACGGTGCGAACATTGAGATCGCAGAGCAGGCCGGTATTGACAACGAGTATATCTTCGGCGCAAGAGTGGAAGAAATCAACGAGATCAAGGACACCTATGATCCGAAGGCTCTCTATGAGGCGAACCCCGAAATGAAGAGAGTTATTGATACCCTGATCGACGGCCGTTTCTCTGATGACGGTAAGACCGGCGAGGGCTCCTTCAAGGAACTGCATGATTCTCTGCTGGAAGGTGCTTCCTGGCATCAGGCTGACCATTACTTCATCCTCAGAGACCTGCCCGAGTATATCGAAACAAAGATTCGTGTGAATGCAGATTATCAGGACAGAAGAGCATTTGCCAGAAAGTGCCTGATGAATACCGCTAACTCCGGTCAGTTCTCCTCCGACCGTACTATCCTTCAGTATGCTACTGAGCTGTGGAAAGTTAAATAATTTCCTTTCCGTTTGATGACTGCCCCCGACACCTTATGGTGCCGGGGGTTTTTGCTGTGTGTGACAACAATTTGCACCTTCATTTTCAATTTAACTCCACACTCCACACTCCACATTCCACACTCCAACCTCCACGCTCCACACTCCGAAGTTTTGCTATTATTATTTTGGATTGCTATCATGAACGGCTGTTGGGATTTGAGGCAGTGTATTGAAAATAAGGGAAATGTGTGATAAAATGGTATCATTATATGGTTAACAGCAACACGGAGGTATGAAAAATGGCAGGATATCAGACACAATTACAATCTGTCGGCTTTAGCTTTGATACGCTGACGGTGGCGGGTTATCGGAAGATAGATGGCTTTTGCTTTACGGTCAAAATAGATACCAACGGAAAAATGTACACGGTGCAGGTACCGTGTGCGGTACCGAGAGAGGAAAGTGTGCGTGAACTGAACGATGGTTTACAGCAATATGCGGCGGAACATCGCCGTACCGTGAAATCTGCTTTCTATGACGGCAGGATGATCAGCATTTGTTATCAATCCAAGGAGATTGTATTGAATGTAGCCAACGGTGTCAAAGAAGCGGTAGACGTGTGTATGTACTATATCCGTCTCTTAGGAGCCAGTCCTGTATGCAGTGTCTGCGGAAGAACTATTCCGGCGGATATCTATGCGGTGGAACATCAGGTGATGCCCTTGTGTGCGGACTGCTTTTTGCAGGAACAGAGAAAACTGACAGGAAAAGTTAGAGCAGAAGCGGAT
>ONYQ01000061.1 GCA_900322145.1 uncultured Eubacteriales bacterium | reverse complement strand
GGAGGTGGCAAAAATCAACCATTAAAATGGTTGATTTTTGACGGAAGGGTTTGTGCAGTCTGACGAAAGCATTAGAAATTTGCTCATTTATAGTTTTATTGTAACATCAACAAGAAAATAATGCAAGTTTTTATTGAAATATCCGGTGAGTCATCCGAAAGGTGTTCCGATGGCCGGAAAAATTTTTGCGGATAGTTTACATTGTTTGCATGATATGATAGAATATAATATATGGAACGTGAAGTATTCACCGCTTGCAGAGGTGAAAAATTTCTTGTCCGTTTCGTTTGGGAAACACGGATTCCCTTGTCATACCCCGGATATTTTATGGAGGAAAAATAAATGTCGGATTCAAAAATAATGAGCTATGAGAATGCCATGCATACCGCACTGAAATACGCCAACCAGCGTGAACTGATTCTTTGGGGCAACGATGCCCCATTCAGAGAGTATCTGAAAAAAACACACAACATCACGATTGAAAAGACCGTGACCGCCTTCGAGAAAAAAGTCACTGACAACAGAATATTTTTCCGCAGCCTTAAAGGGCAGTCTGATAAGTATTATATCATCCTGCCCAATATCCAGCCGTCAGCAATTTTCAAAAAGCGTCTGTTGCTGCTGGGCTTCAAAGAAGGCAAGGATTACATTTTTATCCGTCGGAGCAAAACCGTACTGCCTGCCGGTTACGGAACATACCGTGATCCTTACGGTAATGTCGTGCAGACAGGCGGATGCAGGGTGTTTCTTAGTCCGTATGCCGAAAACTGCGAGATATTCGTTGATAAGGGTTTCAAGGGTGACTTTCTGATACGGGTTTTCGGCAAAGGCGGCGTAAAGGTCAGGATCGGCAAAAACTGTAAGTCATCCGTTTCGTCACGTCTGTTCATACATGACGGAGGCGAGTTCACCATGGGCGACGGTGTTTCTATCGGTGACAACACGAAATTTTCTGTATCCGCCAACAACAGAATAACCATTGGTGATGACTGTATGTTCTCCTATGATATTCTGGTGTTCAGCGGTGACGGTCATGCTATTTTCGATATGACAACGGGTCAGCGCATGAACAGCTATGCCATCACCGATCCCAAGGGTTCCATCACGATGGGCAAACACGTCTGGATTTGTGCGGGCGTGTATATTCTTAATCGGGCGAATATCGGCAACTCATGCATTTTAGGTGCGAATGCGACCGTCAAGGGAGATATTCCCGATTATAGTATTGCGGCCGGCAATCCTGCCAGGATTGTCAAAAGTAATGTCACATGGAGCAGAAATCCCGATGCCGAGGAGATCGGCGAATGCTTCACCAATTGGAATGGCTTTCCTTTGGAAGATAACGAAAAATCATAAAACAGCGTTTTTTCATACAGTACATGACGGAAAACCGCCGAATTGGCGATTTTCCGCCATTTTTTTGCCTTTCTGGCAGGGAAAGAAAATGTTCCGGCTGCCGGATATTTTCCGTCATTATCAGGGCGATCTGCATTTCAGCAGTAAGCGGGAGCTGATATTATGGGTATATGAAGCAACGGGCGGTCAGTATCTGCCCATAGGCTGTGTGAAGCATAATGTGTGCTATCTGTTTTCAAGAACAGAGAGCCGTCATGACGGACTGGATACGGCGGTGCTTCTGCCAAAGAATGATAACAGCGAACGGATGATGGTACAGGATGAACTGACCCTTGAACCCGAAAATGAAATCATCGTGATAGAGATCATCAACCAATAACGCAGGCGACAGGAAGACAATCACGGCGCAGGAATGGCTGTCCTGCCCGTGATTTTTTGTTTTGTGTATGCAAATAATAGAAATAACTTGCTAAGAATGTGAAATTATGTTATACTGTATGCACAATGTATCATCGGCGAGAAGATTTGTCGGGATATTTTATCTTGATTTCAGGACAGGAGTGATTCGTATGAAAGAACGTGTTTTGCGTAAAATGCTGATGGCGGCGATGGTGATGTGTATGGCAGCCCCGTTGGCGCTTTCAGCAGCGGCGGTATCCGATGACGGGGCGGCATCCGCTCAGCCGGTCATTGTGCAGGGGGCAGCGGCCGGTATAGACCATGTGGGAGAATATTGGTATGACGGAACGTGGTATTCTCAAGTGTATATTGCCTCAGAGGATGCGACCATTAGCGGTAATACTTTCGGCGGTGTAGCGATAACCGAGGACTGCACCGTTATCATTGACGGTAATTTTCATCAGACACAGCCGCTTGTGATGTCGTCCGGTCATCTGATCGTCAAGGGGGATTTCTACAACCGTTTTCCGATAGAAGTTCTCGGCGGTACAGTAACGGTAGAAGGTAATTTTTTCAGTGAAGTCAAGAACAGCAAGCTGGACGGTGCCGTGATTGAAATAGGAAAGGACTTCCGCCAGACCGGTGACCTTGACCTGAAAGGTGCTGCCCTGACGGTGGGCGGAAATTACTATCATACGGCCAGTACGCTTGACCTCAACGGCGGTACATTGACCATTGGCGGAGATTATCGCCTGCAGAGTATCAGCACAGGTGCCAACGGGCAGCCCGTCTACGGCACCACCTATGGTGTATTGAAAATGAATGACGCAAACGACCACCTGACCATCGGCGGTACTTGCTATATCCAAAGCTATTACGGTGAAGGCGGCAGTTATAATAACCTTACTGACGGTCTGCTGGAACTCAAAGGCGATTTCTACCAGATTACCAAAGATAACGCCAGCAGCAGTAATTTCAATGCCTATGGAAATCATCGTGTGACGTTTACCGGCGAAGGAATACAGACCGTACATTTTGACAGCAGCAATTCCGGTTTCAATATTCTGACCGCCAGCACGAATACGAAAATTGACTTCACCAATGCCCGTATATCCTCGCTGGATTCTGCTGTCACGGTGACGAATTTCATACAGTGCGGTGATATGACGCTCAACGGTCAGAAACTGACCATACTGGATAATATGATTCAGCAGGGCAATATTTATGGTGACGGCGGCACATTACTGGTGAAAGGTAATTATACGCAGGTCAGCGGTACGCTTGACCTTAATAACGCTGACGTGACCATTGATGGTGACTATCGTTTGCAGTCCATCCAAAATAATGACAACGGCAGCACGTCCTATAGCACGACCTATGGCGTGTTGAAAATGAATGACGCAAACGACCACCTGACCATCGGCGGTACCTGCTATATTCAGAGCTATTACGGTGAAGGCGGCAGTTATAATAACCTTACTGACGGTCTGCTCGAACTCAAAGGCGATTTCTATCAGATCGCCGCAGAAAATGCCAGCGGCAGCAATTTCAATGCCCGTGAAAATCATCGTGTTACCTTCAGCGGTGACGGTATACAGACGGTGCATTTTGACGGCAGCGGCTCCGGCTTCAATATCCTGACCGCCAGCACCAATACGAAAATCAATTTCACGAATGCCCGTGTAACGTCACTGGATTCTGCGGTGACGGTGACGAATTTCGTGCAGTACGGTGACATGGCACTCAACGGTCAGAAGCTGACCGTTTTAGAGAACTTCACCCAGCAGGGCAATGTTGATGGTGACAGAGGTACGCTGTTGGTCAAAGGTAATTATACACAGGTCGACGGTACATTGAATGTCAACCGTGCCGACATTACTATTGACGGCAACTATCGTTTGCAGTCCATCAAGGATGTTAAGAACGGTGTGATTACCTATGGCACGACCTACGGCGTACTGCAAATGAATGATTTTGACGACCATTTGACCATTGGCGGCGACTGCTATATTCAGAGCTATTATGGGGAAGGCGGCAGTTATAACGACCTTACCGCCGGTCTGTTGGAACTCAAAGGCAGTTTCTATCAGATTGCCAAGGATAACGCCAGCGGCAGCAGCTTCAATGCAAAGGAAAATCACTGTGTGCGCTTTACCGGCAAATCCAAACAGGTTATCCGGTTTGACAGTGACAGTTCGGGCTTCAATATGGTGGGGGAAAGCTCTAATGTGAATGTTGCCATCACAAACGGCAGAATTTCCACGCTGGGCGCTTCCGTGACCCTGCTGCGCTATGTGCAGTACGGTAATATGGACATAAACGGTTTTACCCTGACAGTTACCGGCGATATGACACAGAAGGGCAAAGTCAGCGCCCACTGCGGTACGATCAAGGTAGGCGGCAGCTATTATCAGACTGCCGGTACACTTACACTGGACGGCGGTACGCTGAATATTGCGGGCAACTATCGTCTGCAAAGTATCGGCACAGATGAGAACGGCAAGACCGTCTATGGCACGACTTACGGTGTTCTGCAAATGAATCGTGAGGATGACCATATGATTGTCGGCGGTGACTGCTATATCCAGAGCTATTACGGCAACGGTGTCAGTTATAATGACCTGTACAACGGTCTGTTGGAACTCAAAGGCGATTTCTATCAGATTGCCAAAGATAACGCCAGCGGCAGCAATTTCGATGCCGGCGGTTTCCATCGTGTCACCTTCAGCGGTGACGGTGTTCAGACGGTTCATTTTGACGGCAGCGGCTCCGGCTTCAATATCCTGACTGCCAGCACCAATACGAAAATCAATTTCACCAATGCCCGTGTATCCTCGCTGGATTCTGCGGTCACGGTGACGAATTTCGTGCAGTACGGCAACATGACACTCAACGGTCAGAAGCTTACTGTTTTAGAAAACCTTACCCAGCAGGGTGATCTTTACGGTGACGGCGGTACACTGCTTGTCAACGGCAATTATACACAGGTCAACGGTACATTGGATATCAACGGGGCTGATATTACGGTCAACGGCAATTATCGTTTGCAGTCGGCACAGGAAAACGAGGACGGAACGGTCACCTATGGCACGACTTACGGCGTACTGAAAATGAATGATGCCAACGACCACTTTACCATCGGCGGCAACTGCTATATTCAGAGCTATTACGGTGACGGCAGCAGTTATAATGACCTGTTTGACGGTTTGCTGGAACTCAGGGGTAATTTCTATCAGATCAGCAAGAAAAATGCCAGCGGCAGCAATTTCAATGCCATGGGACAGCACCGTGTTATCTTTACCGGCAAGACAAAACAGGTGGTTCAGTTTGACAGTGATGCTTCCGGCTTCCATATCGTAGGCGACAGCACCAATAAGAATGTTGCCTTGACGAATGCCAGAATTGACAGGTTAGGCGCTTCTGTCACGTTCCTGCGCTATGCACAGTACGGCAATATGAATGTGAGCGGTTATACCCTGACCGTTACCGGCAATATGACACAGCGGGGCAACATCAGCATTGACAACGGTATGATAAAAGTAGGCGGCAGCTATACTCAGACCAACGGTACACTTGACCTCAACGGCGGTACACTGGATGTTACCGGCAGTTACCGTTTGCAGAGTATCGGCACAGACGATAACGGCAAGACCGTCTATGGCACGACCTACGGTGTGCTGCAAATGAACAATGCCGGCGACCATATAATAGTAGGCGGTGACTGCTATATCCAGAGCTATTACGGTGAAGGCGGCGGTTACAACGATCTGACCAACGGTCTGCTCGAACTCAAGGGCAATTTCTACCAGCTTACCAAAAACGGTGCCAGCGGCAGTAATTTCAATGCGAAGGATAACCATAAGGTGAAATTCATCGGTACTGCCAAGCAGACGGTTCGTTTTGACGGCAGCGGTTCCGGTTTTAATATCCTCATGGCCGGTATGAATGCCAACAGTAATGTGGCGATTGCCAAAGGCCGCATTAATTCTATCGGCGAAACGGCTGTATTAGCCAGCTTTACCCAGTATGGCAAGCTGAACCTCAACGGGCAGAAACTCACGATCATCGGCAATTTTGTTCAGACCGGTGATGTCAATATCAACGGCGGCAAGCTGTTTGTCAAGGGGAATTATACTCAGTCCGGCGGTACGCTGCGGCTCAACGGCGGCCGGATAGAAGTATCCAAGAATTACCGTTTGCAGTCCACAAAGATTGACAGCGACGGACAAACCGTTTATACAACGACTTACGGCGTATTGCAGATGACGAATCCGGCGGATTATTTCCTCGTGAAAGGCGATTGCTATGTGCAGAGCTATTACGGCGAAGGCGGTTCCTATAACGACCTGTCCAACGGTGTTCTTGAACTCAAGGGCGATTTCTATCAGTTGTGTTATGATGGCGGCAGTCGCTCAAACTTCCATGCACACGGTCAGCATATAACGGTATTCTCCGACACCAATCCCCATGTGATACGTGTGGAAGGACAGCCGGCCTCTTCCTTTAATACTGTGGTATTCACCACGATGACAATGTACGACTATCAAAAAGCTACCAGCCTGATTCATTACAATGCTGTCCATGAGCCGAATGACCCGCTGAATGCTTCTTATCTGACATCTCATACGATTGTCACCGGCAGTAAATTTGTTGTGCAGACCCGTTCCTTCGGCGGTCATGCGCCTTATGCGTATGCGGTCTATTATGGCAGGAACACAGAAACACAGTTCCATTTACTGCAGGATTATACCGCAGCAGACCAGATTGCTCTGCCCCTTGTACCGGTGGGAGATTATATCATCCGCATTGATATGCAGGATACGGAAGGTCATATTAGCAGTGTGTATGAAGATTTGAAAGTCGTCAAGGCACTGGAAAATAAATCCATGCTGGATTCCGCCGAAGTCAGACTCGGACAGGATATAGTGGTACGCTGTGCGGCAGAAGGCGGTTCGGGTGAATATCAGTATGAAGTGTCCCTCCGCAATACGAAGGACAGTAAATTTACCCTTGTCAGAGATTACAGCGCTGACAGCCTTGTGCGTATTCCGACACAACAAGAGGGTACATTCGAGGTACTCATCCGAGTGAGGGATACTTTCGGCAAGGTCGTCAAGAAGAAGATTGCCGTTACCGTGGATAATTCCCTCGTCAATACGTCCATTCTCTCATCAGAAGCCGTCAGGTTAGGGGAGAGCGTTACCATTTATGCCTCCGCAGACGGCGGTACAGGCGCTTATACCTATGCGGCTTACTATAAGAAGGCGACAGCTTCCAACTGGTCAACGATTCAGGGCTATCGTGACAACAGTATGATTACCTTCAAACCCGGTGCCGCCGTGATGTATGATGTCTGTGTCAAGGTCAGGGATAGTGCCGGTAAGATACAGAAACTGTATTTCAAGGTATCCGTCACCAAAGATTTGGTGAATCAATCTTCCGTTTCGGCTTCTTCCATCCAATTAGGGGAGAAGGTATCGCTGAAAGGTGCGGCTCAATACGGTACAGGCCCTTACACCTATACCTATCAGTACAAGAAGGCTTCCACGAATAACTGGCTGAACATCAAAGCGGATACGACAGCTGCTTCTGTCGGATTGAAACCGGCCTCCGCTGTTGCTTATGATATACGCATCATAGTGAAGGACAGTGAAAATACGGTCGTTGAAAAGACCTTTACCCTCAATGTCACCAAGTAAAGGAACAGCGTATCCTATAGCGGTTCAATAGACACTTCACCGGCATCTGTGTTGGTGCGGAGAAAGAATATCATAACACCATCCCCGAAAAGGCAGAAAAGACACCCTTCCTGCGGTGTTCTTTTCTGCCTTTTGCATTTGCCTTTCAAATGTACCTTGTACATTTCTTTGAGAGCGGAGAACAGTGAGGAGTGAGGAGTGTGGAGTGAGGAGTGAGGAGTTGCGTGGCAGTCACACTTCTTTCCTTTAGGAAAGAATCATTGCACATTGCACATTGTACATTGCACATTTTGGGAGAAGAATACGGCGAACACGTCCGCTCGCCCGGAGGGCGGCGGCCATGTTCCGCCTGCATAGAGAAACACCAATATATCCTATGGGGGTTGCCAATGTCCGGCAACGCACAAAACCCGCCATCCGGTTTATCCTGAATGACGGGCTTTCATGGGGGATAGTTTCTTTTTGTGACAGGGGCATGGTCGGTAAAATCTTCGCTGCAGCGGTGTTTTCATGGGAATAGTTTCTTTGTGTGACAGTGTACCGTTCCGCACTTATTGCTTTTCTTCGGGTTCGGTTGGTTTATTGGCGGATGCCTGCAGGGCTTTTTCTCGTTCGTTCTTCAGTTCGGTGTAGAAGTTGACGATAATGGACGTAATCAACGCCACTACAACGATACCATAAATGCCAAGAATCACCGAGAGAATCCGACCGACCACCGTTGTGACGGTGATATCTCCGAAACCGATGGTAGTGACTAAGGCAAAGCAGTACCACAGAGCATCCGAAAGCGAGCGCATTTGCGGTTCTATGGTTCTCAGCACGAATGAAAAGGCGATAATAAGTATCAGCAGTCCCGAAAGGATTTCCAGTGCCATGGAACGGCTGGCAATCTTATACAGAATGTCCAACCGGATTCTATGAAACGACAGAAAGACTACTCTTAACAGCATATGGATACTCATTACCACACCGATCATCCACAGCCTAGCAACATTGGATTCCGGCTGGTCATCGGCAAAGGAGAGTTTCATCATAATGGCAATCAGTTCTGCCAGAAAGCCTATGCAGAATAAATTGAGCAGAATATGCTTTAGCCTCAGGTGCTTGAATGTCAGGACGATTCTTGTCACCAGCAGGGGGGTTATATAGACATAGAACAAGACCGGCAGTAATTGATCGCTGTCTTTCAGAATGATACTGAGGATGATATTACATATTCCCACCATAATCCATAGGCCGTACCGCAGGCTATCCGGTTTGGATGACTTCTGTACAGCCACAAAGTGGGCTATATACGAAACGGTCAGAAAGA
The DNA here is from genome assembly GCA_900322145.1 of uncultured Eubacteriales bacterium. GTDB lineage: Bacteria > Bacillota > Clostridia > Oscillospirales > Acutalibacteraceae > UBA1213. The sequence goes on along the minus strand of ONYQ01000061.1, from coordinate 5,546 downwards.
AAAAACCTATCGTTAACAGATAACTTTTTTTTTCGCTGAAACTTTCCAGCGTCATGTCATTGAGTGAAACGGCTAACACCATCAGTATACAGAAGATTTCCACAATGCGGCAGATTCTGCTGATATTGATTGTTTTCAGTTTCATTTACAGTCCCCCTTCTATTCACTTCAGAGATTTACCACATACATATTATATCCTGTTTTTCGGTAATTTGCAAGATAATGACATCAGGACACGTTCCGGCAAGTGTTACTTCAAAGGCAAAAAAGAACCTTTCGATGGGAACGTTTTTTTGAGAAAATGTGTATTTTTAACCAATATGGTTAATGACATTAGCAAAATGATATGATATTCTTCTTAATAAAGGCGGAATATGTTCGTTAATGGAAGGAGGTTTTATGAAAAGTCATATACTCAGTACATAGCGACAGGCACACTTCAATTATCCGTCAATAAGAAATTATGTGCTATCAATCAACCACTGTCCACAACTTAAGCGTTTGAAGAACATATACCAATATTGAAAAATAAGCGTTTGAAGAACATATACCAATATTGAAAAATGCAGATATAAAGCCACAGGGCATATCTGTAAATTTTCGGATAATTCCTTAAGTTGTTGATAGTGATCAATCAACTTAAGACAGGTGAATAAAATGAGTGAAGTAAATACATATCAGTTGTGGACGATGTCGGATGAATTATGGGCAGAACTCAAAGATGAAATTCCCCTCAGACAAAGAGATAAAAATAAGGTGTATCGGAACCAGCCGGGACAAGGAAGAAAACCCCTTTCCAAAAGAAAAGTGTTAGAAGGCATATTCTATATATTCAAAACACACTGTCATTGGAAAGAGTTACCCCAGGAATACGGCGCATCCAGCAGTATACACCGCTATTTTCACGAATGGAAACAAGCGGGCTTTTTTGAAAAAGTATGGACAAAATCACTGGAACAATATGATGAAATGGAAGGCATTGCCTGGGAATGGCAAAATGTTGACGGATGTATGGTAAAAGTACGGTTAGACCGTGAAACGGCAGAACACCGCCCGACAGCTCATAGAAAAACGCCGCAGAAAAAAACAGTTTCCTGACAGGCGCAAACCCGTGATAATTACTTGATGCTGACAGCAGTTCCTTTGTGATAATGCTTGTGTCAGGCATGAATTTCATGGCCGTCAGAAAAAAAGACTCACTATGGAATGTACTGTTCCTACCGTTTGAGTATAGAACGCAGAATGACCTCGTACTGTTATTTCCACAACAGTACGAGGTCAGATTTTATCTCAGAACTCATAGCTCTGTATCCTTCTGACTGTTATTATCTCACAGAGGATAAAATATCATCAAGGCGGATGAGGTTTCGCTCGTTATCCTGTATCATCACTATTCTTTATTCTTTCATTCCGTACTATGCCGCAGCGTTGACTTATCAAAAAAAAGGGTGTAGAATATACCTATTGTCAAAATAAAATGAAAAAGAGGGAGAAAATGGAATTTGATGTTATCAATATTCTGTACTACTGCGCCGTTATCTTGCTCAGCACGAAGCTGTTGGGCATCATCACACGGAAAATGGGACTGCCGCAGGTCGTCGGAATGATCGTGGCAGGACTGCTCATTGGCCCCGCTATTTTCGGTCAGTTCGGCTGGGGATGGTTTCACGGCATTGTCACACCGTCACCGGAAGAAATGAATGTGCTGAAAAGCTTTTCACAGGTCGGCGTTGTCTTTATTCTGTTTTCAAGCGGATTGGAAACGAATCTGGATGACCTGAAAAAAAGCGGAGCCGCCGCTACCCTGATTGCGCTGGCCGGTGTGTTAGTTCCCGTTGCGCTTGGTACAGGAGCGGCACTGCTGTTTATGGGCGGAGAGTTTACGCAGGCGAAACTGCTCAACGCATTATTTGTCGGCATGATACTGGCGGCAACCAGTGTCGGCATTACCGTAGAAACCCTGAGAGAGTTGGGAAAGCTGAATACACGGGTCGGAACTACGGTGCTGAGCGCCGCTATCATTGATGATGTTCTCGGCATTATTCTGCTCAGTATTGTAACGGGTATCAGCGGCGGCGGCAATATCGGCATAACCCTGCTGAAAACACTGGGATTCTTTGTTTTTACCATCGGTCTGGGCATTGTTCTCCGAATTGTTTTCAAGAATCTTGAAAAGAGATATCCGAACACACGCCGCACCGGTATTTTTGCCCTTGCGATGTGTCTGTTTTATGCTTTCTGCGCTGAAAAGCTTTTCGGGATTGCGGCCATTACCGGTTCTTATATGGCAGGACTGATGCTCAGCGGTCTGCATGACACGAAATTTGTGGACAGAAAGGTTGTTATCAGCGGATATATGATTTTCACCCCGATATTTTTTGCTTATATAGGCATCAGCGCTGATTTCAGCCATTTTGAGAGTTCCGGACTGATTTTTGCACTGGTTTTTGTACTGGCAGGCATTATCGGAAAAATCATCGGCTGTGCGCCGGCCGCCATGCTTTTCAAGTATTCCAAACGGGAATCGCTTACCATTGGCTGCGGCATGATAGCACGTGGAGAGGTGGCATTGGCTATTTATGCCACAGGGCAGAGCCTGATTCTGTATGAAGAAGGAAAGCTGGTCGGAATTGATCCCCTTGTACCGACCATTTTTCTGATCGTCATCACCTCTATTCTGTGTCCTGTTTTCCTGAAATTAGTGTTCAAGAATCAGAAAACAGAGGTTGTCACCGATAAGGAACACGGCTCTACCATTCATTATGAGGCGATTGAAAACGCCAACAATGATCAAGACTGAATCACAAAGACTCTCCTGCGGCAGTTTCTTCTGTCACAGGAGAGTCTTTTTTGGGTGTTGCCTATGAGAGATACGGTCACCGCTTTTCGTTTTTCAGCGGGAACAGTGTCAGCTGATGGCCATCATAGCATATCCCTGAAAAAATTTCTTTGGCGGATTGATACCCTTGTTTTTTCAGTTCTTTACTATAAATGAGCAAATTTCTATCGCTTTCGTCAGACTGTACAAACCCCTTCGGCATCATTCTATTCATGGAAGTATCGTTTATGTGATACCGGCACCGTATATTACTTTCTTTAGGATACTGGACAAGGTGGATTGATTCTGATAGAATAAGTCCAGAGGAGATGTTTTTTGTCTTCTCCGAGTATAACGTGGAAAATAATTGTTTAATCATCTTGAAAAGGAGAGAAAAGTATGCATCAACGTTCTGTTATATGTGGATTGCTGGCCGTTGTCATGGCAGGCGCTGTATCTGTTCCGGCTTTTGCTGCGGAAACCGTCAGTACGGGAACTTATTCTGCCGTGTCACTGCAGGCAACGAGTAAAATTTCCCCCCGTACCGTACCGATTAACGGTACCGTAAGTATTGTTGCCCCCGAAGCAGGTGCTTTATGTCGTTATGCGTTTTACTATCGTTTATCCGGTCAGACACAATGGAAATGTATCCGGTCCTATGCAGAGGACAGAACAGCTTATGTAAAGGTATCCTCTGCGGGAAATTACGAGGTTCTTGTTAAAACAAAAACCGCCGCCGGTCGGATTAAAAAGGAATATCTGTCCTTTACGGCAATCGACAATCTTTCCGTTAACGGCTCCCTTTCGGCTGAAAAAGTACCGCTTGGTACGGCGGTAACGGTTGCGGCTCATGCTTCCGGCGGTAACGGCGGATATACTTATTCCGTATTCAAAAGAAAAGAGGGTGCTTCTTCCTGGACGACTGTTCTGAAAGACAGTACCGCCTGTCATACGTCTGTCAGTGCTGTTTCTGCCGGCGTTTATGAGGTTTGTATAAAAGTGAAGGATAAGACGGGTGTTATCCGCAAAAACTACTATTCCTTCACGGCGGTTGATTTCAGCGCCAGCCTTCAGCTCCAAAGCGAGCAAATATCCTTAGGAAATACACAGCGCATCACGGCATCTGTATCTGAAGGGGCTGCCGAATGTCATTATAAGTTCTATTTCAAGAACCCTTCGGATACTGCCTGGAGAAGCATCAAAAATGAAAACGACAGTGATACCGTCCTGCTGAAACCTGCTAAAACCGGTACTTATCAGGTGTATATCAAAGCCGTGAATACGGCCGGAAATGTCCGGAAAGCCTATGGCACATTTACGGTAGTCAAAGGTCTGACCGTAACGCATACACTTTCGGAAAAGAGTTTTGAACGTGGCGGTTCACTGATTGTCACACCATCTTCTTCGGGCGGCAGCGGAAAGGTGCAGTATGCCGTTTATTATACGACAAAAGAACAATATGAAGCCGGAGCGAATAACTGGATGACTGCCCTGCAATACGGAGAAACCGGAAATGCCGTGATTACGCCGGAGCAATCGGGAGAGTATGTGGTTGTCACAAAGGCAAAGGATGAAAAGGGTACTGTCAGAAAAACGGCATACACCGATTTCCGTGTTGTTGAAAAGCTTTCCGTGACGGGGCATTTTCAGGATAATTCCAGTACGGTACGTTACCGGAAAGGCATTACCTTTATGGCTGATGCCAACGGCGGAAACGGTCAATACACTTATGCCTTGAAAATAAGGGAAAAGGGTACCGACCAATGGAAGAGTATCCGTGATTTTGAAGCAAGCCCTTCCTTCTGTCTTGACAGAAAACAAATCAACATCTCTAATACCTCACAAAAGAAATATTATGAGCTGTGTGTTACCGTCAGAGATCAAGAAGGTTTAACGGCGGAAGCGGTTTATCCCTTCACCGTTGATTACAGTGACCAGTATGAACTGCCGATTGTACCGGCTTGAGTTAAGGATAAAAAACGGGGGACTTATCATGAAGAAAAAACTATTATTCGTTTGTTTGTCGGTATTCACGGTGCTGTCATTGGCATCCTGTGTGAAAAATGATAATTCTGTCAAGAATTCATCGTCTGCGGAAAATAACAGTGTTACCGTATCAAGTGAGCCTGCGTCAACCGCTTCTTTGCCGTCAGAGGAAAGCAGTAAGATTCGGGAGCAAAGTTCATCCGTACCGGTATCGTCATTGCCGTCAGAGGAAAGCAGTAAACTTCCGGAGCAGAGTTCATCCCTGCCGATTTTGTCTCCGACATCAGACGAAAGCAGTAAACTTCCGGAGCAGAGTTCATTCGTGCCGGTAGCGTCTTTGCCGTCAGAGGAAAGCGGTAAACTTCCGGAGCAAAGTTCATCCGTACCGGTAGCGTCTTTGCCGTCAGAGGAAAGCAGTAAACTTCCGGAGCAGAGTTCATTCGTGCCGGTATCGTCTTTACCGTCAGAGGAAAGCAGTAAACTTCCGGAGCAGAGTTCATCCGTACCGGTATCGTCTTTGCCGTCAGAGGAAAGCAGTCAGGTATCGGAGAATTCGCAAAACAACGGGGAACAGTCGTCTTTTATTACATCGGATGATTATGAAGAATATGAACTTCCCCTCGTTCCGGCATGACATGAATTCCACGAAAACGTAAGAATATGTGCGTCCGATGATTTTGCAAGCACGTTGTTTTCCCACTCTGACATAAAAAGCTTCGTAGCCGCCTCCCTCAAAAAGGGA
>ONYQ01000135.1 GCA_900322145.1 uncultured Eubacteriales bacterium | reverse complement strand
AGAGGCAAAGGAAAGCGGCTGTTCATAGCAGCCCATTTCCTGTGCCAGTGCCGCCGCCATCATCACGGCTTCTGCACTTTGTGCATTACTGTCCGAAATTTTGCCGTTGACATCCGCCTTCGACAGCAAAAACAATTTTTTCAGCGTGAAATCCTTTGCTAATTCACCGTTAGCGGCAATTTTAATCAGCCGCTGTCCGGCATTATTTTTTTCCATCGCATAGGGAGCGATCATGTGATAGCGCACCAACAGACAGATCGTTTCACGAAAGCACATCCACTCTCTTGTACCGCACAGGCCATAGTCCTTCCATAATAGTTTTCTTGCCATAACAGCGCCCTTGATGGCATGGTTCGGAGAAGTCCAGGCGCCGTCCTGCCATTTCGTTGTGACAATCTTTCCGATATCATGCAGCAGTGCCGCTATAAACAGTTCCTGCCGTTCCCGCAGCGAAGCGCACCAGAATTCCTTGTCCTTTACTAAATATTCACATACCATTCTGGTATGCGCCCACACATCCCCTTCCGCATGATACAGCGGATTCTGCTGCGTGGCTTTCATCCTCGCCGCATAGTCGGGCAGAATGTCGGATTCGATGGTTTCCCAGTCGATACCGGCTTCCGGTGATGCCGGCACAATCGACAGCAATTTTTCTAACTCAGTCATGACACACCTCAAATAATGATTCTGTGGGAACACTCAGCCGATTGGGAATAATCGGCCGTTCCAGCCAATGCGTTTCGGAAGCATCAACCGTCTGTAAAAATGAAGCACGGACAAATTTCATCCGGTCAATCACTTCACCGTTTTCTTCCACTTTAATGTATAATCCCTCCATCAAATCGGAGGAATCCGTTTCACGCAGCTGCCGTCCGGCTTCCAGTCCCAGACGTTCACTGTCCTCCTGCAAATGCAAGAGGTGATCTTTCGTTATGTAATGTGAAGTCCCCAGCAGTTTGAGCAGTTCCTCCTGCCGATGGAACACACCCGCCTTCAGAACAGGTACCGAACAAACCGGCGTATTTTTTAGCAGCTGATGACGGGTCACCGTATCCAGATAACGTCCGGTTGTTCTGTCCAGTATATCAAATTCAAGGAAATAATGCGGCAGAGCATCGTAATAAACGGTATGCTTGGCATAGAGCCATTCGCCGTACATAATATATCGGCTGCCTAACACACGGTAAAGGGTTTCCTGCTGAACCGTTGCCCATTGTTTGAGCAAGGCATAGTGTCTTTCACGATAGCCCCCCGTTAAATAATGTCCCCTGCTTTGGAGCAGCAATTCTCCGGACGGCGAAAAAGAAATCGCTGTATTGGCACCATCGACCTTTTCCTCTGCCACAATATATCTGTCCTGTATCACCTTAAACGGTATCTGTGATAAATCCTCATCACCGGCCTGTAAGCGTGAGCCTTCAATATGTGGGGTACGGGGATATTTAATCAGTGTACCGGCTTCTTCCATAGCTTTTCTCTCCTCTCATCCCTTAGATGCCGTCATAAATAAATGACCGTTCACACCGTCAAAATGCAGCTTTGTCACACCGGCCGCTCCAAAGAGTGCTGTCAGCTTTTCTTTCGTCAATAAATGGATATGTTCCGGGTTATTATCCGGCTTGGACGGCACCGATACCACGATATAGCGTTCCGCTAACCGTACCGCATTGAGTACCGCCTGTTCCACCGCCGGAATATGTTCCAATACTTCCAACAGCGTAACCACATCAAAACTGTTGTCGGGTGCCTGCCAGGTACAGATATCCTCCTGTATCGCCGTCAGTCGATGGATCCCTCCGTCATGAAGACGCTGCAGGAAAGCAACACGGTGCGGCAGAATATCCAGTGATGTCACCGGCGTATGCGGAAAATCCCGCAGAAACGGGAACAAAAAAGCGCCCCGCCCGCTGCCGACATCCAGCAGGCTTTGCGGATAAACCGCCCGCAAAAAGCCTTCCGCCATGCGTACACGGGGCAATTCTTCTTTCTCTTTGAAATGATGTAACTTCCAGCCCTGCTGTATGCCATAATCCATGATGGCTCTGCACTGTTGGGGAGTCAGCTGTTCCAATGGTGTATGCAGCCATTCGGACGGTACCGACCCATTCTGTTCTGCCATACAGCTCCGCACATAGGCCGCCGCTAATAAAGTATACGCCTTCAACCACACTCTCTCCTTTCCTTCAGATACAGCAAAAGCACCCGCTATAACGGATGCTTTTGAGATCCAACCGATATTGTCATTGTAGTACAATTATTTTCCAAAGTCAAGAACCGAAAAGGAGATTTGACAGAGGAAGAAGAAACGTGTATAATGAAATAAAAGAAACGATTGACAACGTTGATAAATCTATCAGAAAAGGGGGGAGAACAACATGACAAGGCAGGAGGAAATCTGCCAACTGCTTGGGATGATCGACCAGATGCATAAGAGCTTTCCCTCCATGCTGACGGAAATCAGTCAGCTGAATTGCGGCACATTAGCCGTAATGCGCTACCTGTATAGGAATCACAATCAGGAAACCGTCCATGCCGGCGATCTCAGCCGCTATATCGGTGTCAGCACAGCCAGAATGACCGCCATGCTGAAGAAATTGGAAAAGGATCAATTAATTGTCCGTGGAAAAGAATGTCTGGATGCACGTACAACCACCGTACATCTGACCAAAAAGGGCATACAATATACCCAACTCAAAAAGCAGCAGATTGAAAACCTCATCGAACAAACAATAGATAGAATCGGCTATCAAAGATTATCAGAGATGATACAAACCGTACAGGAACTCTGCAACATATTTTCAAACAAGAAATACGATTTCGACTTCAACTTAACGAACAAGGAATGAATAAACACTGCCCTATCAAAATTTTGCCCGCCGTTTTATGATGAAACGGCGGGCTTACTGTTATGCGACAATATCTATACGGTTTCCTTTTACCGGATGTCTTATCCGATGATACGCAGAGAAACCTCCTGCGTGGCGGGCGGTGTCTGGAAAGCCTTGATCGGCACGATGGGAGCCGGTTTCCGTTTGGGACGGCGTACCAGATGTACCTGATAGAGTCCGATGGCAAAGAACGCAAACATGGTGGCCAGCGGCAGCAGTACGAACCCCAGCTTGCCCCACACACTCATGTTATCCTCCGGCAGACATTGAATATTACGCAGCAGCGGAATCATCTCTGCGACAACACCCGTTAAAATCGTCTTGTTCAAAGCCGGAATCGCCTTATCTACTGAAGCGGACAGTGCCGTCAGGCGAGCTATATGTATCAGTAACACTGCTTCGAGCAATATTTCAAAACCATAGTGAAACGCAAACGAAGCGCCCGGTACCAACATAATAATCAGTGTTGTCAGGCGGATAGCCGCCATAAAGAACAGAAGCGTTTTCGCCTGACGGCGGCGGCGCAGAAAGATGAACACGGCCAATACCGTCATCGCAATATAGTATATGAGCAAAAGAGCAAACAAATAATCAATAATGACCGAAAAATTTCCTTGCGAAAACGGCAGTTCCTTCTGGAAACGATAATAATACAGGCGGTCAAAGAAATCACCGAACAGGCTACGGTCATCAAACCAATAGCCTTGTTCTTGTGCTTTACGCACAAGATTGATATAAGATTTGGTTGCAAGAGTTGTCTCGATAGAGAAGGTTTCATCTTTAGCAAGAAGATCTTCTATGCGCTGCAACATGAGACGACCAGCCTCAATAGCCACACTCTCAGGATTAAAAGGTGAAAGACCTCTTGCTATTTCATCTGCGTTCACAAACTCCTTACAGTCTAAGACTTCTGGCAACACCGTATATGATGCTGTAGTCTTGCCTGCTCCATTGCAACCGCTTATGATATATAGACTCTTGTTCATTTCGCTGGCGAAGTTACGAATAGTTTTTCA
>ONYQ01000075.1 GCA_900322145.1 uncultured Eubacteriales bacterium | reverse complement strand
CCAACACAAAAGTTTCGCTCAAGCCTTTTCAAAGGCTTGCGGGGTTGAGGGGCAGAGCCCCTCATGGGGTTTGGGGGTGCGCCCCAATCATCAGCGGAGTTTTTGCAAAAAGTCTGTAAAATAATCGGGAAGGGGAGCGGAAAGGGACAGCGTTTCTCCGGTGCGGGGATGCACAAAAGCGATATAATACGCATGAAGGCACTGACCGCCGAGGGACGCAAGATATTTTTTGCCGCCATACACAGGGTCACCGGCAACAGGATGACCTATAGAAGCCATGTGTACCCTGATCTGATGGGTGCGGCCGGTTTCAAGGGTCAGTTCCACATGGGTATAGGTGCCGAAACGTTCCAATACCCGATAATGCGTGACCGCTTCACGGGAATTTTTGAGCGTAACGGCCATTTTCTTGCGTTCCGTAGGATGCCGGCCAATCGGCGCATTGATCGTGCCGGTATCCTCCTTGAGATTACCGCAGACAACCGCCTGATATTTGCGGGTGAAGCTATGCACCTTGATCTGTTCCGCTAAATGCTGGTGGGCGAAATCATTCTTTGCCACAATCAGCAGACCGCTGGTATCCTTGTCGATACGATGCACGATACCCGGCCGCAGTACGCCGTTGATACCCGACAGCGAATCACCGCAGTGATACAGCAGGGCATTGACCAGCGTACCATCTGGATTGCCTGCCGCCGGATGTACCACCATACCTCGGGGTTTATTTACCACCAACAAATCATTGTCCTCATATACGATATCCAGCGGAATATTTTCCGGCTTTGCTTCGGGCGGTACGGGTTCCGGTACGGACAGTATCACGGTATCACCGGTTTTCAGCCTGGCATTTTTGGACGGTACAGCGCCGTTCACCGTGACCTGCTGTTCCTCAATCAGCCGTACAACAGCGGAACGGGTCAAAGTATCGTCCTGTTCCGCCAAAAACTTGTCGATACGCATACCGGCGCCGTTATCCTCGACAATAAAGGTCTTATGTTCCATGACTTTCACCGTCGGTATCCGCCGCAGGAACGTCTGCCGGTACAGACTTTGCCTTGCGGTCGCCCTGCAGCAGCGCCGCCACTAACAGAACGGCACCGATGGTAACGCAGTAATCCGCAAAATTACATACCGGCGGAAAGAAGGAAAGCGACAGATAATCCACGACAAAGCCCCGGAACATTCTGTCAATCAGATTACCGATACCGCCGCCCATTATCAGCATACATGACACATAAAACAGCTTGCCCGTGATGCGTTTGCTGAGAATCAGCCATATCATGGCGCCCATCAGCAACAGTGTAATGACTGCAAACAGCCACACATGATTCTGGAACATTCCGAAGGCAACCCCTCTGTTTTCCACATAAACCAGTGACAGCACATGGTCAATGACCGACACATGGCCATCGGGTGCCAGATTTTCCACAATAAAATACTTGATAAGCTGGTCAATGCCGACCAATCCGGCAGCGACCGCTAAAATAATGGCTAAAACCATAACTTCACCTACCGTTATCATTGATAAGAAAAGGGAAACCGAACACACGGCTTCCCTTTTCACACTGTCATTTCATAAGCCAAAATCCGACACACAAAGGGTGCCGGATTATTTTTTTCGCTGTTGTGCATTTTGTCACCGACGGTCAGTCGGCATCTGAGGCATCCTCATCGGACAGCGTTTCTTTTGATTTCGCCAAACCGATCGGCTGACGGTTATTCTTACTGCCGACAGACTTTTCCTCGGTTCTGTCCTTGCCAAAGATCAGGTCATCAATACTGGCTGGCTTGGGTTCTTCCTCTGCCGCCGTCGGCTTGCTCTGGTGCATGACCGCCTGAATATCATCAAGATTGCTGTCTTTGGAATCATCCGGTTCGGACAGGGGGAGCTTAGGCAGTTCTATGGTATCCTCCAGTGACGGGTTTGTTGATACCGCTGACGGCTTTTCGTTCTCCTGTTCACGAGCCAAAGCGGCCTGCGCCTTCTTGTTGGTGCGTATTTCCTCCGAAATAGCCTTGATCTTATCGGTATCCACCATTTCAACCTGTATTTCGGTTTTCTGCTGAGCTTCTTCTACGGCTCTGTCAGCCTCAGCATAAACCTCCTGTTCGACCGTTTCCGGTCTGACAGGCTCTGTGGTCTGATAGGTATCCTCCATTCTGGTCTGATACTGACGGAATTCCTCTGCTTTAGGGAGAGAATTAATCAAGCGCAGATGTTCCTTATAGGAATCAATCAGCGCATCGCGGAAGCGTGTCACTTCAGACTGTATCTGGATGATATACTGCTTTTGCTGTTCAATGATACGGTTATTTTCATCAATACCGGCCGCCGAACGGGACAGCGCACTGCTCAGAATCGTCTGCGCTCTCAGTTCCGAAGCAGAAAGCTGAACAGCCGCCCGTTCATCCGCCTGACGGGTTGTCTGCTGTGCCTGTGCTCTGGCCTCACTCAGGATGGTATCGGCTTCGATGGTAGCATCACGCACCAGTTTCTTAGCCGTTTTTTCTGCGGTAATGATAGCATTTTGTACGCTATCGGCCTGCGACTCGTACTGCATCACCTGTTTGGTGAGATTGTCAACTCTGGCCTGCATTTCCTTGTTGGCCGTTTCAAGTTGTTTCACTTTTTCGATCACACCGTCAACAAAGGTATCAACATCCTCTACTTTATAGCCGCCCAGACCGGAGCGCCGGAAGCTGATATTTTCAATTTCCTCCATTGTCAGCATACAACCGCCTCCTTTTTCATGAGTAAGTGTGGCCTGTCAGGGATTTCCGCCGGTATTTTGCGGTTAATCCGTCCTGTACACCGCATCAGAAATAGATATTGTCGCTTTCTACCTCGTCCATAACATCCTCACCGGACAGCTTTACATTGCTGGGCATGACAATATAGGTATCCTCGGATACTCTGCTGATCTTGCCGTTATGGGCATAAGCTACGCCGCTGAGAAAATCAATAATGCGCTTGCCGATATCCTTGTTTGTCTGTTCCATGTTCAGAATGACGGTATTTCTCTTGACAAACTCATCCGCCATGGTGGTAACCTCTTTGTCAAAGCTTTCGGGCTTGAAAAGAACAAACTGAACCTTAGTATCATCATGTAAGTTAATCACATTATCCGAAGCCTCCTCTGTTTGTGCGGGTGCAGCGCTGTCATAATCTTCTGCCGGCTCCTGCTGTGCGGGCGCTGCCTGCTCTTCCTCTTCCTCACTGTAATAATCATCATAATCTGCATCTTCATCAGGCTGTTTCAGGATATTCCTGAACTTTTCTCTGAATCCTGCCATTGTTAACCATCCTCCGTTATCTGTATACTCGGGCGCCAAACAGTCTTGAGCCTATCCGTACCATATTGGCGCCTGCCTCGATTGCTTCCGCAAAGTCATCGGACATTCCCATGGAAAGAAAGTCCATACTTATATTATCTAATGTTTTGCTTGAAATGTCAATAAATAAATGGTGCATCCTGTTAAAAAATTTACAAGTTTCGGCTTTTTTGTCGCAAATCGGCGGAATCGCCATCAAGCCTCTCACTTTTATACGCTCCAGAAGGGAAATTTGTCCCAATAATTCCTCTAATTGTTCCGCCGGAACGCCCGATTTACTTTCCTCTTCACCGATATTGACCTCTATGAGAATATCCGTTGTGCAGTCATTTTTAGCGGATTGACGGGAAATTTCCTGTGCCAGCCGCAGACTGTCCACGGATTGTATCATAGATACCCTGCCGATGATCTGACGCACCTTGTTGGTCTGTAAATGCCCGATAAACTGTAAGTCACACGCTGAAAGATTATACTCGTCATACTTTGACAGCAATTCCTGCACCTTGTTTTCGCCGATATGCCGCAGGCCTAAGCTGATAGCGTAGTTAATGACCGGGGGCGCAACGGTCTTGGTAGCGGCTAAAAAGGTGATATCCTCTGACCGGCGGCCGGAACGTTCCGCCGCCCGTGCAATCTGTTCCGTGATTTCCTCATAATTCCGTCTGACAGCATCCTGTATTCTATACATTTCTTCCGATAATTTTTCCGGCATATAAATTTGCTCCTTCCACAATGATCTCATCATACACCTGTAAGGCTCCCGGGTTTTGCAGGAATACATCCTGCTGATCGTCCGGCGACAAACTGCTGATGACATAATCTTCTCCGGAAAAGATCGGAAGAATCTCCCGGAATGCCACCTCGTTGCCAAACTTGATAAATACGCCGGCGCACACCTTGCTTTCTGTCGTGGTATTTCCCTTGTCATCGGTCACTTCTCTGGTAAGAGTCTGTTCGTGTACCGCCGTTTTGGGAACGGCAATGCCCTGATAGGTGCGGAGAATAATCGAGAACTTTCCCTTCCGCAGACTGGCCATTTCCGCATTCATGAAGGTGCCCCGAAGAATCACAACGGCATCCGCCGATTTATGCTTCTGGTTAACGGAATACAACTCCACCTCTAATTTATCACTCGATACCATCGGCACATCCAACTGTAAGCGATAGGCATTTTTAATTTTCAATGCCTCTTCCGCCGTTACAGGGCAGGCGACATACCAATAAACTCCGCCGATGGTCTTGCCGATGACGTTATCGGCCACTTCCTTTTTCTGAATAGCGCCTTCCGCCATATTTTCGGGCATAATTTTGTCCAGCTGGTCAATGGCAAAGGCATTTTCATAGCCATCGGCACTGCTGACAAAATAACCGGTTGACGGGGAGCGTATCTCCTTGCTTTTCTTGCCCTTGGACATTTCCAATGTCAGCTGACTGTTTTTCAGTTCCAGTTCACTGATTTTAGAACCATAATGAAGGGATTTGCCGGTGACTAACTGTCTTTCGTTGATGGTATAGAGAATATCATCTGCTATCAGTGCGGCGGCCGAAAGATTGCCGTTATGCCGCTCGATATTGGCTCTGATAAGCGCATTGCCGACTTCCTTATCCAGTTCGGACGGCGTTTTGGTAAGCGTTTCCGCATTGGCCTGCAATTGGGTGAGTTGCTGTATCTGCTTTTGAAGGCGTTCACTCTCCTGCTTGGTACCTGCGGAGGCCACACTGTCAAACACACCGGCGATAGGTTCATTCACGGATACTTTTTCGCCGTCCTCTACCATATAGGAAATGATACCGCCGCCGTTAGCGGTCACCAATGTTTCTTCATGTATCACAAAGCAATCACACGTCACGGCATTGTATGCGATTGTTTCTTTAGCAATAATAGTATTGACCTGCGTAAAACTGGCACGGCAAATAACCGATATGACATACATGATGACCAGCACTGTCAGCAGAGTCATAATGATTCTCTTGATAACCGTTGTCTTATCCAATCCTTCTTCCCCTTTCTTCGGTACCATTACCGAAAAGATACTCGCCGCCTGCGCTGACACTCATAAGCGGAACACTTCCTGCCCCTTCAGGGCAAACGGCGTGTGCAGCAACTCCACACTCCACACTCATTGATGTGTTTCGATGATTTTTTCCGCTTCGGCGACTACATCTTCACAGCGGTCTACCATGATCCAATGGATATATTCATCCCGCTTGAACCAGGTAATCTGCCGTTTGGCATAACGGCGGCTTTCCATTTTGAGCTTCTCCGTGGCCGCATCCAGCGTAATTTTACCGTCAAGATAGGGTTTCAATTCCTTATAACCAATGGCCGCCGAAGATGTCACGCTCTTTTCGGAAGAATAGAAACGATCCGCTTCCGGCAGTAACCCTCTCAGCAGCATTTCATCGACACGTCTGTTAATGCGGTCATACAGGTTCTGTCTGTCCTCGAAGGTCAGACCGATCACCGTCACGTCATACGGGGACGGCGTAAGTTTTGACAGGGATATCTGTTCGCTCATGGTAATACCGGTCGTGCGGTAGATTTCAATGGCACGGACAATGCGCTTACCGTCATTCGGTGACAGTTTTTCGGCGGTTTCGGGGTCGAAGGTTGCCAGTTCAGCCAACAGCGCCTCGCCGCCCTCCGTTTCATAACGGGCGGTCAATTCTGCCCGCAGTGCCTCGTCAGGTTCTTCTGCTGTAAAGGTCACGTTATCCAGCAGGGAACGGATATATAAACCGGCACCGCCGCAGACAATCGGCATTTTGCCACGGTCAAGAATATCCTCAATGGCTTCTGTCGCCAGACGGACAAAATCCGATACGGAGAAAGTTTCACTCGGGTCTAAAAAGCTCATGAGATGATGCGGAATACCCTGCATTTCTTCTTCAGTAGGTTTAGCGGAAGCAATTTCCATGCCCTTGTAGATCTGCATGGAATCCGCCGACACTACCTCACCGTTATATTTTTTGGCTAATTCAATGGCTAAAGCGGTCTTGCCGGAAGCGGTAGGGCCGACAATAGCAATCAGCTTCTTTTTAGGCTGTTCCGGTGTTTCCGTTGGCGCACTTTCCGTTGGTGCGGCAGATAACTCCGGTTCAACGGCAGGAACTGCCTTTGGGACTAAGTACGGATGATCTTCCAGAATCAGCAGTTTCATCGCATCAACAGCCGTTTTGATGGCCGCCGACAGGTCAAAGTCATCCCGATCCTGATAACCGCTGCGCTTGCGTTCCTGATTCCATAAAGCATGAAGCACACAGCCCACACGGATATGTCGGGCCGCCGCTACCGTAAAGAGAGCCGCCGCTTCCATTTCAGAAGCCAGTACACCTAAGCGTTTCCATGCTTCCCATTTATGTTTCAGCTTATAGAAAACGGGCATTTTTTCGGGGTCATGCTGTCCATAAAAGGAGTCCTTACTCTGGACAATACCCGTATGCACCCGAAAGCCATTATTTTTGGCGGCTTCGGCGAGTGCCTTGACGACATGAAAATCAGCCGCAGCAGGAAACTCCGGCGGCGCATATTCCTTAGATGTGCCTTCCATGCGTACAGCAGCGGTCGGTACAATAATATCTCCCGGCACAACATCCTCCTGCATACCGCCGCAGGTACCGGAACGGATAGCGGTTTGCAGACCGGCCTGACATAATTCCTCCAAAGCGATAGCCGCCGAAGGGCCGCCGATGCCCGTTGACATCACAATCACTCTTTCGCCATACAGCGTACCGCACCAGGAAGTAAATTCCCGATTAGAAGCCAACGGCTCCGCATTGTCCAGATAAGCGGCAATCAGCGGTACTCTGGCAGGATCGCCGGGCAGTATGGCATATTTTGCTCCCTGTGAACGGGTAATACCAATATGAAACATTTTTTCTTCATTCATGACAACCACTCCTCTGCACATCAAAACATCAGACAGGACAAGTTAAGGAGCGACCAAAGCGCCCGCTTTAACCACTCCACATAATGCCCGTTACTGTAATCTTATCGTTTAGAACATTCCTTTTTTCCTTAGAATAATATACAGGATCAGCATCAGCACACCCGACAGCAAGATCGGGAACCACCAATATTCATCAATCGGCAGACCCGTCACGATATTCATGCCGTAAAAACCGGATATTACCGTTGGTACGGAAACCAACAGCGTCAGGGATGCCTGAATTTTCATGATGACATTCAGGTTGTTGGAAATAATGGAAGCGAACACATCCATGGTACCGGTCAGAATGTTCAGATGAATGGCGGCCATATCTACGGCCTGCTTGAATTCAATCAGCACATCCTCCAACAAATCCTGATCCTCGTCATACAGCTTGATATAACGGCCACGCATGATTTTTTCCAGTGTCAGTTCATCAGCCTTGAGCGAGGACGAGAAATACACCAGTGATTTTTCAATATCCAATAACTGGTGCAGTTCCTTATTCTGGGCGGAACGCCGCAGTTCCCGTTCAATACGGTTGTTGATTTTATCAATCTGCTTGAGGTACTGTAAATATTTTGTAGCCATCCGCAGCATAATATGCAGAACGAAATGCGTTTTATAGGCAGTCATCACATTCTTGACAACGCCCTCGGAAAATTCGCTCAATACGGTATTTTCATGCAGGGCAACCGTGATAACGTGCTTGTCGGTAATCATCATAGCGATAGGCATGGTAGAATAGGTAATATTTTTATTGACCTTTTCCACCATCGGCGCATCAATAATAATAAGAGTCGTACCGTCTTCACTGTCAATATGAGAGGATTCTTCTTCGTCCAATGCAGACCGCATCAATTCGGGTGGTATATTGAAGGTATCCAGCAGATATTGCACTTCATCATCTTCGGGTTCAATGCAGTTCACCCAACAGCCCTGCTCACACGTTTTGATTTCTTCAATTCTGCCGTTAATGGTCTTGTAGTAATTTATCATTGTTGATCTGCCCCATTTCATGCGGGACGCACCATTGTCCGTGCCGTCCCCGTTTGTTTTGTACATAGTCGCCCATAAGGATCAGGACTCACGGACTATCACCTCTCCATACATCAAAAATTCTGTCACCATTTGCGGATACACCATTTATTATAATCTTTTCCGGCCAAATAATCAAGCTGTTTTGTTTATTTTGCGCCGGTGTTTTTACACGGGTAAACTATAGCAATGCAAAATAATAACAGCAAAACGGCGGAGTGCGGAGTGCGGAGTG
>ONYQ01000067.1 GCA_900322145.1 uncultured Eubacteriales bacterium | reverse complement strand
CTCGTCAAACGTGACTCCTTCTGTAGAAAACTCAAAGTTCTCAAGATCCTTATTCCTAAGTGAGGCATGTGTACACGATTCATCAAGCAGATCAATCGCTTTATCAGGCAGAAAACGATCTGTAATATATCTTTCTGAAAGCACTACTGTCTTTCTTACTATTTCGTCTGACATATGTACTCTATGGTAATCCTCGTAGTATTCCTTGACACCGAGTATTACTTCTATCGTTTCCTGTATAGATGGTTCTGCTACTGTTACCGGCTGAAAACGTCTTTCGAGCGCCGCATCCTTTTCAATGTATTTTCGGTATTCGTTGAATGTTGTTGCACCTATTACCTGTATTTCTCCTCTGGAAAGTGCAGGCTTCATAATATTGGCGGCATTCATCGAACCTTCGGATTCACCCGCACCGACCAGACTATGCACTTCATCAATGAACAGGATGACATTACCGTCCGCCTTCACTTCATCAATCAGACCCTTGATACGGCTTTCAAACTGTCCTCTGAACTGCGTACCGGCTACCAGTGCAGTCATATCCAGCAGATGGATTTCCTTATTCTGCAAACGCATCGGCACATTACCGGCGGCAATTCTCAGCGCCAGCCCTTCGGCAATCGCTGTTTTACCAACACCGGGTTCACCAATCAGACACGGGTTATTCTTGGTTCTTCTGCTCAGAATCTGAATGACACGGTCAAGTTCCTTTTCTCTGCCGACGATTCTGTCCAGCTTGCCGTTTTTAGCTTTGCCTGTGAGATCGGTGCAATAGGAATCGAGATACTTGCGTTTCTTTTTCTTGGGTGCTTTGCCGTCCTCGGATTTTTTGCCGTCAGCCTTCGCTTTTTTCTTGTCGCCGGCATCAGCATTCTTTCCGCCGGAAAACAGATTGTTAAAGAAGGACGGAAATGCCGGCGCACCGCCACGGCTGAAATCACCGTCTTCCTCCTCTTCCTCATCATTGCCATTGGATGCGGGAGCATCAGGATCATCTGAATCGAATAAATCATTGATGTCCTGCGGAATCATACCGGACTGCATGAGATCACTCATCTGATTCTGCATATTCTCCAGTTCTTCTTCCGAAATACCCATCTTTTCCATAATATCCGTGACAGGCTTGATACCCATTTCTTTGGCACAGGTGAGGCAATACCCCACTGTATCCGAACTGTCCGTTGTATGGGACACAAAAACAACCGCCGGTCTTTTCTTACATTTGCTGCATAATTCCATTACTTACTGCTCCTTCCTTTTCCTTACACATATCATAATAGCACTGCTATTTGTCTGAATTTGTCGTTCTGAGCGCAGGCAGGGACTGGAATAAAATACCCTCCCTGCGTCCGGAATGACAGGATTTTTTTCATTTTCATTCATGGGTCAACGGTTCATCCGTTGTGGGATTGATCGTTGTCGATTTTTGCATAGACTGCTGTTGTTTCCGGCGTCTGAGCATACCCACAAACAGGATACTATAGCGCACCAGTGAAAACAGCATGAATGTCGTTGTCACGGCCAGCAACAGCATGGTCAGCATCCGGTTGGTATAACCCCATACCGCCTTCAGCAGTATCAGCACCGTAACAGCCGCATAGAAAATAACAGTCGAAAGCTTGCCGTACCATTGCGCCGCCGGCGGATGCAGCCGCATACGCAGCAGAAACGCTCCGCCTGTCAGCATCAGCATTTCTTTGCAAAACAGTATCAGCGTAAACGGCACCATGTCGGGATATAATACGTTCAAGCCTATCACAACCGCTATCAGGGTGAGCTTATCGGCCATCGGGTCGAGTATCCTGCCCAGAGCCGTAATCTGATGAAGCCGTCGGGCTATCAGCCCGTCCAGCATATCACTCAGCGCCGACAGCAGAAGGAGAATGCCCACCATGATGTAATCCTGCCGCAGCAAAAAATACATCAGCGGAACAATCAGCACCATCCGCAATACCGTGAGCATATTCGGCACATTCACATTCTTGTCAAGAGATAGTTTCATACGTCAGTCAGCGTTCCTTTCCAAAAAAATCGGGAAATGCGGTTGACGCTAACGCTGAAAGGCGGGGAACTTCCGGCCTGCTGCGGTCAGAGAGAGGAAATCCAGGAAATAATTTTCTCCGGCAGACTGATCTTTTCGATTGCACGATAGAACACCGTATTGTTGATGCTTTCTCTCAGGCTCTGACAGCTTTCGGGTGAAATAAACATCATCACAAAATAGACGATCAGTCCGACTGCCATAGCGATCAGAACGGCCTCTGCCACACCTAATACCATACCCAGTACCTTATTTGGTACGCCTAATACCGTTCTGTCGATACCCTTCGTCATCTTTTTCGCTAAAAATGCAACGATGACCATCATTATCAGATAGAGAATCATCGTCAGCACACAGGAAATAGTTTTGAGTGCATAGGGACGAATAATTTCCTCGACTGTGCCGGGAATACCGATTACCGATTTCCGGATAGTATCTCCCAGTGCATCCTTATTGATACCCAAAAGGGAGAAAACATTCAGGGAAAAGTTTGACATGGCATTCAGGGTTTCCTCCGCCGCCTTAACGGGATCAGAGGTACTGATACCAGCGGTAGCTTCTGTCAATCCGTTGATTATGTTGTCCCTGAAAAGGAGATTATATACCAGCTGTGAAAGCATAGAGGCTACAAACGAAGCCGCCACCAATGACACTATCGTACCAACGGCATTGATCGCCATATAGAGCAAGCCACGCTTGAATCCCGAATAGCCAAAAAGTATAATGAGTGCCGCCACACCCAAATCCAGCCAAACATTCATACGATCACCTGTTTTCTACATCATTTTTAGGATACGCTATTACTATACCACATTTTTATCATAACTACAAGTGGATTTTCTCCGATTCTTTCGGGAAAACCAGCAGAAAGTGAAAATTCAAGTGCAAACAGCGCAAACAGTGTGGCGTGTGGAATGTGGAGTGAGAAGTTGAAAACCGCCGCCATTTCATGCGCCCCGACATACAAAGTCCAGTGTGGAAAACGAAATCGAGAATCACCATCACTGTTTTATTGCCCCCGATATACCGTGAAGGCATGGAACACATTCCCCCTTACTGCCGCAAATCCTGCCTGTTGGTCACGACAAAAAACAATTTCTTCCTGACAAATGGCAGGTGTGTGTATACCGTTTGGTATCGGTGTCTTGTCGTTCCCTTGCCAGACCGTTTCATCCGGCAATAGGGCGTTTTCGCTCTACTCTTCTACACTCTTACTCTTTTCTTTTCTTCTCTTTTCTTCTCTTCTCTTCTCTGTGGGATAACGCTGACAGAAATGGGGGTTTCTGTTACAGAAACGGGGGTTTTTGATACAGAAACTCTCTTCGCCTGCACGCCGAACAGACCGCCGGTATCAGATATCTTTCCGGCAGTCTGTTCTTGTGCGGTATGGATTCTCTCAACGGTCACCGGCTTATGGTGTGGCCGGATATCCGGATAACGGCTGTATGTGCACTATACGCCTGAATATCGGATTCCTCACGGTCACCTTGCGTTGTGAGAGATACTTACGCTTCATGACAGGAAAACCTGTCCACATGGTTCTATATCCGCACGACAGCGAAGCACTTATCACACAAAGTCTTTTCATCTATCCTGCCCGAATAACAAAAATTCGACCTTCTCAGGTCGAATTTTCTCAAAAAAGTTTTGTAAAATTTTTATGAACGGGTCAGGATATCTCCTGCATTATGCCTTGTCGCCTTCCTCTTTGGTTTTGGCTTTGATTCTCTTTTCAGTACCGTTGAGCAGGCGCTTGATATTATCTTTATGACGAACAATAACAAGGATTCCCATAAGCAGTGCCATGACAGCAGAATAGATCACAAAAGGCCATGTCGGATGCGGAATCGTGGAAACAGCCGATGTCACACCGCAGAAATCCAGATAACGCCAGAGAAACGCTGAAAAGGCATACAGTGTGAAATTCACGAGGGCACATACGGAGATAATATGTGAAATCACAAAGAAAATGGCAAAGAGCAGGAGAGCGCAAATCAGTGTGCGCCAATCCGTCATCAGCATGACCGCAAAGGTCGTGACAACGCCCTTGCCGCCTTTGAATTTATAGTAGATCGGAAAGGTATGACCGACTACGGCGAACAGTCCCGCTAAATACATCAGATAGCCCCGATATACATCCGCCTGTGCATCCTGTATTGTCAGTGTCAGCAGTAATGCGATACATACGGACACGATGCCTTTCAGAAAGTCACCGATAAAGGTAATAACGGCCGGTGCTTTGCCGACACACCGCAATACATTGGTAAAACCGGCGTTACCGCTTCCCATGGTGCGGATATCCTTATGCAGTACGACCTGTGTTACGATAATCGACGTATTGACACTGCTGATCAGATAGGATGCCGCAACCGCTAAGATGATCTGTAACCAGCACGTTGTCAAAAATCCTGTTAGTTCCTCCACAAAAAATACACCTCTTGTTTTTTATCCTAATTTTTCTCCCCACGCTCACGGATGACAAAGCGAATGGGCGTTCCCTGCATCCCGAAAGTTTCCCGTATACGGTTTTCCAGATAACGCTGATAGGAAAAATGAAACAGCTCCGCCGAATTCACAAAGCATACAAAAGTCGGCGGCTTGACCCCTGACTGCGTCATATACAGTATTTTCAGACGGCGGCCTTTATCGGTGGGCGGCTGTACTCTTGCCACGGCTTCCGCTAACAGGTCATTCAATACACCCGTTGAAATACGCATCGCCGCCGAATTGACAACGGTAATAATCAGTTCAAACAGCCGGTCAATACGCTGACCCGTTTTGGCTGAAATGAAAATCATCGGCGCATAGGACATGAACGAAAAATCGCTTTCCAGCTTCTTGCGGTACTCGTTCATCGTTTTATCGTCCTTTTCTACCGCATCCCATTTATTCACGACAATGACACACGCTTTGCCGGATTCATGCGCCAGACCGGCAATTTTGGAATCCTGCTCCGTAAAACCGACAGTGGCATCAATCATTACTAAACAGACATCACTGCGTTCAATCGCCATTTTCGCCCGAATGATACTGTATTTTTCAATCTCATCTTCAATACGGCTCTGACGGCGGATACCGGCCGTATCCGTCAGACGGAAAGAGCCGTGCCGGTTTGTCACCACCGTATCAATGCTGTCACGGGTCGTTCCGGCAATATTGGAAACAATACAGCGTTCCTCTCCCGTGATCTTATTCACCAGTGAAGATTTTCCGGCATTCGGACGGCCGATAATCGCCACGCTGATCGTATCGTCCTCTTCTTCCCCGTCAAAATCTTCCGGCAGATAGGCAAATACCGCATCGAGTAAATCGCCGGTTCCGTGACCGTGTACCGAAGAAACCGCTATGGGGTCGCCTAAGCCTAAATTATAGAATTCATAAAAGGCGGGGTCGGGTTCGCCCACCTTATCACATTTATTGACACACAACACAACAGGACGATGACTTTTCTGGAGCATCATGGCTACCTCATGATCGGTTGCCACGACACCGCCGGTCAAATCCGTCACTAAAACAATGACATCCGCCGCTTCTATGGCCAATTGTGCCTGACGGCGCATCTGCTTGAGAATCACGTCATCGGAATACGGCTCAATACCGCCGGTATCCACCAGTGTGACCTTTTTGCCCCGCCATTCACATTCCCCAAAGATTCTGTCACGGGTCACGCCCGGCGTATCGTTGACAATCGCCACACGCTGTCCCACTAATTTATTGAATAACGTAGACTTGCCGACATTCGGCCGTCCTACAATTGCTATCACCGGTTTTGCCATAGACCTTCCTCCTTCCACACCGTTTCCGCCTTTGACGATAAATAAAACAAAAGAGAAGGATCGCTCCTTCTCTTCTTGTATCAAATCTCAGAAGGCCGAAACACTTCTGCCCTGACCACCCAAAAACGGGTGCTTCATCAAGCCTCGGTAGTGGCGATGACGGTTCTCTGTCTGTACATACCGCAGTTGCCGCATACTCTGTGTGCGAGCTTCAGCTCACCGCAGTTAGGACATTTGGAAAGGGCGGGAGCCTCGATTTTCCATACTGCTGAACGTCTCTTATCTCTTCTTGCTTTAGAAGTCTTTCTCTTAGGTACTGCCATTGTAATTGCCCTCCTTGTATCATGTTGATAGCTTATTGATCCTGCAGCAGCTTTCTGAGGGCTGCCAGCCGGGGATCCGGCTCCTGCTGTAAACAGCCGCACGAACCCTCGTTCCAGTTCTTGCCGCACTTGGGACACAAGCCCTTACAGGATTCTTTACACAGGTGCTTTGACGGAAGCGCCAACAGAATATCGTCTCTGAGCAGAGCGTCTGTATCCAGCTTGTAATCCGGTGCTTCGATATAATCGTCGCCGCTTTCTTCCGAAAGCTGCAGCACGAGAATATGACGGAATTGAAAATGAAAATCTCTGCTGACGTGTGCCGCACAGCGGTCACAGTCAAAGCTGCCGACAAAACCGACCTCTGCCGTAAATTCTACAAAACCGGCATGGTTAGCCACCGTAATGGCGGCCTTTACGGTCTGTTCTTCCGGCGCAACATCAGCGCCGACACCTGACAAATCAACCTCTGTACTGAGCTGCATAGCGGTATTCTCGACCAAAAAAATCCTTTTCAAATCAAGAACCACTGCTATCCCTCCAACAAAGCATTTTCAACAAACCATACTTAATTATAATAATCCTGTTCCCGTTTGTCAATAGTTTCTTTCAATTTTTTTGCACAGATATCCGAAGGATTAACGTCGGCACCGACCGCCTTTCAGTTTTCGATGCTCAGACGGGAAATACGGCTTTTGCCGAGAACGTAAAACGTATTTTTATCGCAGTAAATGATCTTGCGGGCATCGGTATCGGCATTGACCGTACCTTTGACATTACCGTCCCGATCATAGACCGTGATTTTATCCGCCGAGAGAATCGCACGGTCGTTATCCCGCATACTCAGTGAAACCGCTTTCACGCCTGTAGGAATTTCACAATCCTGTTCACCGTTGATATCAAACGACAGCAGGTCGCAGGAACGGCCGTCAGGATTCGCTGACAGCGCTAACATAACACCCTGTCCCCGATGAAAAGCATAGGCCGTCAGATAACGTGCGCCGAAAGGAATATCCTTTTTGGTGCCGTCATGGATATTGATGAAAAACAGCTTATCCGTTCCTACCGCATAAGCGTTGCCGTTATCCAGAAATTTCACATCATGAATGAAGGTATCATCCATTTCATAGCGCTGCAGGAAATTATCCTGTGAAAAATCCAGAATGTAAATGACCGAAATCAATCCGCCGTTTCGTGCCGATACGCCCGACAGAATCGCCCGTGTACCGTCTTTATTCACCGATACGGTATTCATATAATAATCCGCAAAGGAATACTTGAATTTTTCCAGATTATCACTGCGATAGACAAACAGCCTTGCCAGATAGTCCTCGCCCTTCGTGAGAATGGCATAGGTGCCATTGGCGGAAATATCCGCCGCAAAAATCTTATTCTTGACAGCGCCGGTATATTCGATACTGTCACGCTTGAAAATGGTATAGCCGGTTGCATCGGTATTATACACAATGCCATAGCTGTCATTAACACTCAGTGTCGGACTGGCATAGGAATGTTGATTTTCCTGATAGACACCCGCATTCTTATTCAGCACCGTAATGGTCGTATCACTGCAATAGGCCGGTACACCGCTGATAAGGTCAAAGTTGCCGTCATCCACGGTAGAACCGGAAAAATTGACCGGATAGCCTTCACCGTCCGTTTTGCCCAGCAGGTCATACTGAAACCAATGCACGATATTATCCGGCGTGAGCTTCTCAATATTCAGAATCACCATGACCGTCACAACGGCTAAAAACAGAATGAAAAACATTTTCAGGAATCGCTTGGTAATATTATTCGGCATCGGGTCTTCGTCCCGATAATCTTCCAGCGGTACATCCTCATAACTCATGTACTTTCGGTTCGATACCTTTTTCTTGCGCTTCTCCTCATTCTGATAACGTCCCTTGTTCGATTTCATCTTTCCTTCTCACTCTCCCCTTCATCAATGTACAATGTGCAATGTACAATGTACAATGTACAATTATTCCGTTACGGTACAAAATATTTCACGGGTAAAAAACACGGTTCAGATATAATCCCTGCGGCGGTGCAGTCGGGCCGGCATGGGTGCGGTCCAATGCCGCTATAATATCCGGCATATCTTCCGGCGTGATTTTCCCCTGCGCCACTTCTAACAGCGTTCCCACAATAATGCGTACCATGTTATACAAAAAGCCGTCCGCTTCAATCGTCACCGTTACCATATCGCCGTCCCTTTCCACCGTCAATCGCCGGACAGTCCGGTGAAAATCCCCTTTCGGCCGTTTCGGGTCAACCGTACAGAAGGATGTGAAATCATGCCGCCCGATCAAATGCTGTGCCGCTTCATGCATGATACGCTCATCTAATTTGTGCCAGTAATGCAGGGCATAGCCTTCCAGAAAGGGATTCCGTATCGCCGCATTATTGATTTTGTAGATATACTCCTTGCCTTTGCAGGAATAACGGGCATGAAAATCTTCCGCTACTTCCTGCGCTGACAATGCCGCAATAGTCGGCGGCAGAAAACGATTCAGCGCTAACGGCAGTCGGTCCGTCGGAATGGTATGCGCCGTGTGAAAACTGATACAATATTGATTGGCATGAACACCGGCATCTGTCCGGCTGCATCCCTTGATGTCCGGCCGTTCCCCGATGACTTCATACAGGGCTTTCTGGAATTCCTCCTGTACGGAGGCGGCATTATTCTGCACCTGCCAGCCATGAAACGTCCGCCCGTCATACATGATTGTCACTAATAAATTCCTGTCCATGTATTCTTTCATTCCTTCCTGACTTCACACCCCATCAGATCATTCACACGACTCCACACTCCTCACTCCACACTCCTCACTCCTAACTCCACACTCCTACGATGTTGCAGAGTATGACGGCGGCAAAGACCGCCAGTAACAGCAGGGCGGCTATCAGGTCACGCCATGCATAGTGCAACACTTTCATACGGGTGCGCCCGTTACCGCCGTTATAACACCGACATTCCATCGCCATTGCCAGATCATTTGCCCGCCGGAAGGAGGATACAAACAGCGGTATCAATACCGGCAGTAAAGCTTTCACCCGTCTGAACAGTCCTCCGCTTTCCATGTCTGCCCCTCTTGCCTTCTGTGCGTTCATGATCTTATCCGTTTCTTCTAACAGTACCGGTATAAACCGTAAAGCGATTGTCATCATCATGGCAATTTCATGTACCTTGATATGGAACACCGTCAACGGCTTCAACAGCCGTTCAATGGCATCGGTCAGGTCACTCGGCGACGTGGTAAACGTCAGTACCGAACTGATCAGCACCAATGTGATGATCCGTATCGTTACGAATACGGCATTATGGATACCGCCTTGTGTAATGCGGATAATGCCCCATTCCCACAACACATCGCCCGTACCGTAGAACAGATTGATAATGCCCGTGAAAATCACGACCAACAAAATAACCTTCATGCTTTTGAGGTACATCGTCAGGGGAATCCTCGTCAGCAGTACCACCAACAATGATACCAGCGTCATCAGCGACAGCGATACGAAATTTCCCGCTACAAAGATGAACACGATCATTGCCAGCAGCATCAGTATTTTGGCTCTGGCATCGAGCCGATGAATCACTGACTTGCCCGGCAAATACTGTCCCAGTGTAATATCTCTTACCATGAGCCGCCTCCTTTATGCCTGCGCTGTCATGTGTTTCAGCAGTTCCTGAAAGGCCTGTTCCACCGTCAGCACACCGGTATTCACCGGATAACCCTTTTCCTGTAACAACAGCATGACCTTCGTGATCTGCGGTACTCTCAGCCCCATCGTTTCCAGTGCCTTGCCATGAGAAAAGACCGTCTGTGTCGTATCGAGCATTTCCTTTTTGCCCCGATTCATCACTAAAATACGGTCAACCGTTTTAGCGATATCTTCCATGCTATGCGATACCAACAGCACCGTATTTTTCCGCACAGCATGATAATCCCTGATCTGTGACAGCAGTACATCCCGTCCCAACGGGTCAAGTCCTGCCGCCGGTTCATCTAAAATCAGCACATCCGGATCCATCGCCATCACACCGGCAATAGCCGCCCGACGCTTTTCTCCGCCGGATAAATCAAACGGCGATTTTTCCAGCAATTCCTCCGGCAAGCCTGCAAAAGCCGCCGCCTTGTGTACTTTCTCGTCAATTTCGGCATCCGATAAACCCATATTTTTGGGGCCGAAAGCGATATCTTTATAGACCGTTTCCTCGAATAACTGATACTCCGGATACTGGAACACCATCCCGACTTTAAACCGGACAGAACGGATTTTTTTCGGTTCTTTCCAGATATCCCGCCCATACAGCGATACGGTTCCCTCTGTCGGCTTCAGCAATCCGTTGAGCAACTGCACCAGCGTGGATTTACCCGAACCGGTATGGCCGATAATGCCTAAGAATTCGCCCTTATGTACCGCAAAATCAACCTCCGACAATGCCGTTTTTTCAAAGGCCGTTTTTGCTCCATAAGTCAGCGTCAGTCCTTCCACGGATAAAATCGTTTCCGCTTCGGACTTGTTTTCCTCCGTCAGGGGTACAGCACACGGCACATTCCCTTTTTTATCTGCGGATAACAGCTTTTCCAGTGCCGTCACACATTCTTCCTCGTTCAGTACACACGCCGGTACTTCCCATCCACAGCCTTTCAGCTTATCGCATAATTCCGTTACCTGCGGTACATCCAAGCGGTGCTGTTTAAGTAATGCCGTATGCGAAAAGACTTCCTGCGGCGTTCCCGACAAAAAGACCTTTCCGCTGTCCATCATCACAACCCTGTCCGCTAATACCGCTTCTTCCATATAATGGGTAATCAGAATAATGGTGATACCCTTTTCACGGTTCAACTGACGGACAGCCGCCATCACTTCCTCCCGTCCCTGCGGGTCAAGCATGGCGGTCGGCTCATCCAGTACGATACATTCCGGCTCCATCGCCATGATACCGGCAATTGCTACCCGCTGTTTCTGTCCGCCTGACAGCTTATCGGGCGAATGTAAGCGGTAATCGTACATATCCACCGCCTGCAAAGCCGCATCTACCCGCTGACGGATTTCTTCCGGCGGAACGCCTAAATTCTCACACCCGAAAGCGACATCTTCCTCGACAACACCCGCAACAATCTGATTATCCGGATTTTGCAGTACTAAGCCCACCCGTTTACGGATATCAAACAGATGTTCGTCATCCTTCGTATTCATGCCGTCTACAATCACATCACCGGTTGTCGGATAATACAGGGCGTTAAATTGCTTGGCTAATGTTGATTTTCCCGAACCGTTATGACCTACGATTGCCACAAAACTGCCCTTTTCTATTGTCAGGTCAACCCCGTTCAGCGCAAACGGCGCCGCCTTATCCTGTTCCGTTTCCTCATAGCGGAAAAACAGTTTCTTCACTTCAATCAACGCACTCAATCCTATTTCCTCCGTCAGTTATGTTGGGGCTTTGCCCCAAACCCTGCAAGGGGCGCCGCCCCTTGACCCCGCTGGGGGAACCTTTTTTTCAAGTGAAAAAAAGGTTTCCCCAGACCCCCTCCAAAAAAAGCTTTGTTAGTGCTGGGGCAGAATCATTATGCATTATGCATTATGAATTATGAATTATTTTTCTGCCAGATAGCGGCGCTGCCGCAGGGAAGTGTCAGACCGCTTTCCGTAACGTGCAGGCCGATTTCAGAAGCGGACACCTCACCGCCGAACCGCTTTTGCAGCATGACACCCAAAAGATATTCCATCACGGACGGTGACAGCCCTGTTGTATAGGAATTCAGGATGAAAAACAGCGCATCCTCGGACAGAATCGGTACACACAGTTCCACTAAATGGAAAAGCTGTTCCTCTAACTGCCAGACCTCTCCGCCGGGACCTCTGCCATAGGACGGCGGATCCATGATAATGCCGTCATATTTGTTGCCCCGACGCTGTTCACGCTGTACGAATTTCACGCAGTCATCCACCAGCCAGCGCACCGGCTTATCCGCCAAATGACTCAAAGAAGCGTTTTCCTTTGCCCATTGTACCATGCCTTTGGATGCATCAACATGGGTAACGGCGGCTCCGGCTCTCAGACACGCTAATGTGGCCGCACCCGTATAAGCAAACAGGTTCAGCACCTTCACGGGACGTTTCGCCTGACGGATTTTTTCGGCGGCAAAATCCCAGTTGACCGCCTGCTCCGGAAAAACGCCTGTATGCTTGAAACCCATCGGTTTGATGCCGAAGGTCATATCCTGATATTGTATCGTCCATTGTTCGGGCAGTTTCTGATAATACTGCCATTGACCGCCGCCGCTGTTGCTGCGCAGATAACGGGCATGGGCTTTTTTCCATAAAGGATGCTTTTTCGGCGTTTTCCAGATAATCTGCGGGTCGGGACGTATCAGAATAATATCCTTCCAGCGCTCCAGCCGTTCCCCTTCCGAGCAGTCAATCAGTTCATAATCCTTCCAGTGTGCTTCTCGCATCGCACATCCCCCTTTTTTCACATCTGCGCTCAACAACACGCCCAGTCATAAAATACGTCTGAAAAATCCTTGTTTTTCAAGTCTTGCTCTGCAATAAAGAACTGACAGTTGCCGCAGTCGCCAAACATCAGTCCGGCCTCATCGTCCGTATCCAACTGTAACAGCAGAATACCTTTCTCGCCGGATTCAAATACCTCTACCGGATTTTGAATGAAGTAAGGGTAACCGCCCATGCGGGAACCTTCTATCGCCAGAAGATTCCACAATTCTTCACGTTCTTCTTCGTCCTCAATATGGCCGGACAGTTCATCAAAATTCTCATCCGTGCCGGATAACGGCATAACATCCGTTTCAAAGGTAATACGGCACTCCCGTTCATAGGGCAGCATATCTTCCTCTTCCGGCGGATAAGGATGTTCTTTCAGCAATTGGCTTTCATCTGTGAGATAGTTCTCGATATAAACAACCTTGCATGGTTCATCATAGCCGTAGTAGTCGTTATTCTCAATGTAAAACTGGAGCAGTCCCTTCGTGGGAAAATCCGGTAAGGTCGGCATTTCCGACAGATTGATCTGCGCTAAAAATAGCATCGGCTCGCCGTTGATGCCCAATGGATAGTCCTCTTTCTTCGTCAGATACGGACAGCCGCCGAGCTTGCTTTCCCACGGTCTGGTATCGGCTGGCGTATAGCGCAGAATATTGGTCGGACGCATCGTCGCTGTGATCGTTTCTTTCAGATCGGCAAATTTTTCAGGCAGTTCAAACATCTTCAACACCCTTTCTCACAGAAAATACAGTGTGCAGAGCAGACACAATGCTGCTCTGCACAGGTCAGGAGAGATTATTTCTTGATCTCGAGAATCGCACCTCTGTTGCCGGAAGTAACCAGAGAAGCATAACGAGCCAGATACCCGGTCGTGATCTTCGGCTCTCTGGGCTGCCACTTCGCCCTTCTGGCGGCTAATTCTTCATCACTCAAACGCACGTTAATCGTGTTAGCGTTGATGTCGATTTCGATAATATCGCCGTTTTCAATCAGGGCAATCGGACCGCCGACAGCCGCTTCGGGGCTGACGTGTCCGATAGAAGCACCTCTCGTTGCGCCGGAGAAACGGCCGTCTGTAATCAGGGCAACGGTACCGCCCTGTCCACGTCCCATAATAGCGGAGGTCGGATTCAGCATTTCTCTCATGCCGGGGCCGCCCTTCGGGCCTTCATAACGGATAACTACCACGTCACCGTCATCAATCTTACCGCCGTTGATGGCTTCCATCGCTTCTTCTTCACTGTCAAATACCTTGGCAGGGCCTTCATGCTTCAGCATTTCCGGTGCAACAGCGGAACGCTTGACAACACAGGAATCCGGCGCTAAATTACCACGCAGTACGGCAATACCGCCGGTGGTGCTGTAGGGATTCTCTACCGGACGGATAATTTCCGGATTCTTATTGACACAGCCTGCAATATTCTCGGCAATCGTCTTGCCGGTACAGGTGATAAGGTCGGTTTTCAGCAGACCAAGCTTATTGATTTCATTCATAACGGCATAAATGCCGCCGGCTTCGTTGAGGTCTTCCATGTAGGTTCTGCCGGCCGGTGCCAGATGACAGATATTCGGCGTATGAGCGCTGATTTCATTCGCAATGTCAAGGTTCAGTTCAATGCCGCATTCATGGGCAATCGCCGGCAGGTGCAGCATACTGTTGGTACTGCATCCCAATGCCATATCCATTGTCAAAGCATTTCTGAAAGCGTCCTCTGTCATGATGTCACGGGGCTTGATGTCTTTTTCAAGC
The DNA here is from genome assembly GCA_900322145.1 of uncultured Eubacteriales bacterium. Taxonomy (GTDB): domain Bacteria; phylum Bacillota; class Clostridia; order Oscillospirales; family Acutalibacteraceae; genus UBA1213. The sequence goes on along the minus strand of ONYQ01000067.1, from coordinate 1,002 downwards.
AATTCCATGATTTTCATGCCCGCACGTTTTGCAAGCTGTATTCTTTCGGAATATACAGCAGGAATGGTGCCGTTTCCTCTGAGAGCCATGCCCAGAACTTCCGTTAAGCAGTTCATGGAGTTAGCTGTGTACATACCTGAGCATGAGCCACAGCTCGGACATACTTTATTTTCATATTCATTCAGTTCTTCCTCTGTCATTTTGCCGGAATTGTATTTTCCTACAGCTTCAAACATACTCGAAAGGCTTGTTTTACAGCCCTGCACACGTCCTGCCAGCATAGGTCCGCCACTTACGAATATAGTCGGAATATTCAGTCTTGCGGCTGCCATGAGCAGTCCGGGAACATTTTTGTCACAGTTGGGTATCATAACCAATGCATCAAAAGCGTGCGCCAATGCCATGCATTCGGTTGAATCCGCTATCAAATCACGGGTTACGAGTGAATATTTCATTCCCTGATGTCCCATTGCGATACCGTCACATACGGCTATGGCAGGGAATACAACGGGATTTCCGCCTGCTATTGCAACGCCTGTTTTAACGGCATTTGTAATTTTGTCGATATTCATGTGACCGGGTACAATTTCATTATAGGAACTTACAATACCTATCAATGGCTTTGCAATTTCCTCGTCCGTCATGCCGAGTGCATGGAGAAGTGACCTCTGGGGGGCACACTGCACGCCTTTTTTCATTTTATCGCTAAAAAAAAAAAAAACCTGCTTTCATAAAAAAATTTACATGCCTATTATAAAATTTTATTACCCCAATGTCAACAGTTAAATTGAGAGTGAAGTGCGGAGAGTTAAGAGCGAAACCAATATAAATTTGTCAAAAATAAAAAAGTCTGACAGAATGAAATAACTCCACTCCCCACTCTCCAAACTCTACTCTTTTCAGTTGTGCATAGTGCTTAATAAACTATATATAATTATGTAAGGTTTGGCTGTTGCAAAAATTCTTTTCAGGGTATATAATTGTACAGGTTACAAGTGTGAA
>ONYQ01000058.1 GCA_900322145.1 uncultured Eubacteriales bacterium | reverse complement strand
AAGTATCTCAAGATGATCGTGTAGAATGAGTTGCCATGAGCTTTGTAAACAACAACGCAGCTAATGCCAACATCACCGTAACAGATCCTCCGGCTGACACCCTGCCTGCAACCGGCGGCATCGGTACTTATGTATTCACCTTCGGCGGCGCTGCTATCATTCTGCTGGCTGGCGTTCTGTTCGTGATCTACATGAAGAAGAGAAAGGCTGAGGACTAATTCCTATCGCTGTATCGCTTCCCGTGACATTTACTAATGAATCTGCTCCCCTTGCGGGAGCAGGTTTTCCAAAGGACTTGATGCGTTCAAGTCCTTCGGAAAGCCACTGAAAGGATTTTTGTCTTGAAAATATCCCGCAAAAAACATATCCTGATTTTATGCCTGATCGGTGTGGTCTATTTTATCGGCGTAGCGGCTATTGTTTATCCGCTCGTGGGTAATATCTACAGTACCAATTCCTCCAAAGAGGTGATACAGTCTTATACCCAGACGGTAGAAAAGATGCCGAAGGCGGAAATTGACCAGCGTCTGCTCAAAGCTGAACAGTATAATACGGCTTTAGCAGAGGGAAACTATGACGAGATACTCTCTCAGGCCATTAACCAGCCGGATGGTCTGATGTGTTATGTGGATATCCCACGATTGCATATTTATCTGCCCGTCTATTATGGCACCTCCAAGGAAGTGCTGGAAAAGGGATGCGGCTGGCTGGAAAAAACTTCTCTGCCCGTCGGCGGCAAAAGTACCCATGCGTCCGTTTCCGGTCATACGGGTTTGCCGAATGCGGAGATGTTTACCAAGTTGGATAACGCCAAAATCGGCGATATCTTTTATATCCATGTTCTTAATGAAACACTTTCGTATGTGGTTGACAGCATCAATACCGTTACGCCCAATGATACCAAACACCTGTTGATTCAGGACGGCGAAGATTATGTCACACTGGTGACCTGTACGCCCTATGGTATCAATGACAAGCGGCTGTTGGTGCGCGGCAAACGCTTTGTGGCTGAAACACTGATTCAGACATCGGAAGAGTCGGCTGTACCGCAGGAGAATATTACGCAGGCCGCTTCAAGAATAGATGACAGTCTGCAGCAACAAATCGACCGGGATATGAAAACCATTATTATCATTGTGTCAGTTGCTGTAGCAGTGTTTATCATTGCCTGCATTTGGCTGAGTATTGTTCTGCGCCGCCGTGCACGTCTCCGGCGAATGCCTGTGATGCGAACAAAACTGTTGGAGGAAGAGCATGGCGAAACGAAAAAGTAAATTCAGACGGCGGCTGCCGTTAGTCGGCATTTTTCTTCTGCTGATTACAGGCATCTGCTTCTTTATGTATCCGATCATCGGCAGCTGGTATACGGAATATACCGCAAAGGTTACCATTGAGCGCTATGATGAAACTGTCCAGAAAATGGGTAATGCTTCTCTGGATGTTTTCGCAAAACAGGCGGCGGAATATAACGAACTGCTGTCCAAAAGCGAGCGCAACAAGGTTTCGGCACTGAATTATAATAATATGCTGGCCGTAACCGATGCCATTGGTTATATCGAAATTCCGATTATCGGGGTATATTATCCGATTTATCACGGTCTGGCCGAAGAAATGCTGCAAAAGGGTATCGGCCATATGGAGGGTACCAGTCTGCCTATCGGCGGCAAAAGTACACACTGTGTATTGGCCGGCCATACAGGATTGCCCAGTTCCAAGATGTTCACCGATTTGGATACCGTGAAAATCGGGGATGATTTTTATATTCATGTGCTGAACCGTGTGCTGCATTATCGAGTCGATCAGATATTGGTGGTGCTGCCTAATCAATCGGATGCCATCCGTATTGTTGACGGCGAGGATTATGTTACGCTGGTAACCTGTACACCCTATGGTGTCAACGATCATCGCCTGTTGGTCAGAGGTCGGCGTATCATCTATTACAATGATGAGGGTGTGGCCGATGAGGATGCGGTTGAAATCAGACCGATTTATCGTGCCGTACAGCAGCAAACGCCTGCCCGTACCATTCTATGGTATGTGGCAACCGGTGTAGTAATTGTTGTATTGGTAGGCGTGATTGCCATTCTGGTGTTCCCGTCATCCCGTCGCAGCAAACGTTCCCGTCCGGCTGAAAATACCAGTGACAGCGGCGGTGAATCCGGCCATCAATAAAAAGTTTCCGATAAAAATTGGTTTTGGGAGGAATGAGCGATGATAAAAAAGAAATCCGCCGGCAAGTTTTTTGCCTTGATTGTGATGCTATGTGTGTTGGTGGCAAGCAGCGTGTTGTCTGTACGAGCTGACGAGCCGGTTGTTATGGAGCAGCAGGAAACAGGAATGCTTTATATCAGGCTACCGGACTTTGCCAGCGGTACCTATCTGGAATTGGCAGAGGTAGGCGGTTTTGAAAACGGCCGGTTTTATCTGAATGAGCGTTTTGCACCGTCCGGTGTGGTTATCACCGGATTGACAGAAGCCTCCCAGGCACAGAAAGCGGCTGATGATTTAGCGGCCTATGCGGCAGAACATCAGTTGTCGGATGCGGAGGAGTCTTTTTATAACGATGGGGATGCGTCTCCCATCATCTTTGACCGGCTGAAAGCCGAAGGAACACTTTATCTTATCTATCAGAAACCCGATGTCAATCTGGATATTATCAAGGTTAGTCCCATGCTCATTCTTTTGCCCTATGTCAATGCGGAAGGGGAAAGTGTTACAGAAGTTGATGTGAGTGTGAAATATGAACGTCCGTTGCCGCTGACCGGTGCGATCATCCTTACGAAAGTCGATGTGCGGAACCATAATGTCACTCTGCAGGGAGCAGAATTCCGTCTGGAAGTCAAAAAATACGATACATTAGGTTTGCTGAAAGCCGGCGATGAGGGTGTTTATGAGGATGCGGAAGGCCTGTACCGCTGGGAAACCGTTTATAACAATCTGGTAACGAATGATGAAGGAAAGTTAGCGGTAGAAGGGCTGCCCTTTGGCGTGTATCGCTTTGTAGAAACAAAGGCGCCGGTTGGTTTTGTGGCCGACAACACGGCAGTGGTAGTGACGGTCGATCAGGGCGGCACCTATCAGCTGAAGGAACATCGCTATATTGAGCCGGACTTCGGTTATGTCTATACGCTGACGGTAGAGAATACACCGACCACCGATGTTTCTATTCCTGAGGAATCCAGCAGACCGTACCCGACAGAATCCGGTGACGAAAGTGATTCCAGTGACGTAGATGCCCCCAGCCGGACAAGTGAGCCGACACAATCCAGCCAGCCGCAGCCGAGCTTGCCCAGTGAAGCAGCGCAGACGGGTGACAGCGCTTCAAAGTATATCGTTGTAGGTGTTGTTGTGGGTGTATCGCTGGTAGTGGTTGTACTGCTGATCGTTCTTGGCAAAAAAGGCAAGAAAAAAGATGACAACAAATAATCATCATTGAATGAATGCGGATACTGTTACAGTATCCGCATTTTTGTCAGGAGGAAATATACTTATGCCGTTGAGATATCTGCCGATGCAGCCCCATGAACACTGCTGGACATTTTTGCAGGATGCACACAGACCGATTATTCTGTATGGCACTGGTGACGGTGCCGATAAGGTATTGGATGAACTGGAGCACCTGCATATTCCGATACAAGGTATCATGGCAAGTGATGATTTTGTACGGGGACAGACCTTTCGGGGCTTTACGGTGCGGCGCTTATCCGATCTCGTTCAGCAATATACAAACCCCGTTATTCTGATTGCTTTCGGTTCTCAGCGTCCGGAGGTCATCAGCCATATTCTTGACTTAGCGGAAAAGTATACCGTGTTGTGTGCGGATGTACCCGTGTATGGTACGAATATTTTCAATGAGGCTTTCTTTGCGCAGCACCAACAGGAGATAGAACAGGCGGCTGTCTGTTGGGAGGATGATGTTTCCCGACAAGTATATGACAATATTATCCGTTTCAAACTCAGCGGTAAGCTGTCATATCTCACAGCTGTTTTCAGTGATAAAGATGAGGCGTTCCATCAGATTCTTTGTCTGCATGACCATGAAAGTTATCTGGATCTGGGAGCTTATCGGGGGGATACGATTGACGAGTTCCTGCATTATACTAAGGGCCAATATCAGCAGATTACCGCATTAGAGCCTGACCGGAAAAATTACCGCAAACTGCGGGAATATACGGCTTCCCTTGAACACATTCAGACATTCCGCATGGGAATCTGGAGTAAAGATACCGACTTATATTTTGACGGTGCGCTTGGACGTGGTTCGTCGATACAGACGGATGGTAACCGTTGTATTCCCGTAACAACCATTGATACCCTGTACCGGAAACGCCCCCTGACCTATCTGAAAATAGATGTGGAGGGGGCGGAGGAACAAGCCCTGCTTGGCGGACGGACTGTTTTACAGCGTGATAAGCCAAAACTCAATCTTGCCTTGTATCATCGCAGCGAGGATATTTTCAAGCTGCCCCTGCTGCTGAAAGAAATCAACCCTTCTTACCGTTTGTATCTCCGTCAGCACCCTCACATTCCTGCCTGGGACTTGAATTTATATGCCCGATGAAATACCAAACTTTCCGTTGTGCAGAGAACCTTGCATTTTCGGTAACGGTAGAGGGGAAATGGTCATAGGATAGTAGTGGAGTGATGCTGATGAATGCTTGTGAATTGACAGCTTCGATCACGGCGGTAGCCAATGGGATTGCGTGTCAGTTGGATGACGAGGCATTGGAGATATTAGCGCTGATTTTGACACAGTTAGGCGATACGTTAGCTACGATTGCCGCCCAGCGCAGCCGCTGCCGCTCGGATTGAAGGGGCACTATAAGAAAAAATATTTCCTTTCCGGTTTATAACAGAAAAGAGCCCCCTGCACGAATACAAGCGTTCGTGCAGGGGGTGATATTTTACATATTTTCAAGATCCTTGAGATTATAGGGGGTTTGCTGATAGACGTAGTAGTTGAGCCAATTGGAATACAGAATCGTAGCATAACTGCGCCAGGTGAGCAACGGCAATGCACGGGGATCATTACCCGGAAAATAATTGTAGGGGAGATTCGGTTTCAGGCCTTTATTACAGTCACGGAAATATTCGCTGGCCAGTGTATTGCGGTCATATTCTGCATGACCGAATACATAGAACTGCCGTCCGTTTTTATTGGCAACGATAGCAACACCGGCAATACTGGAGGAGGCGAGTATTTCCAGTTCGGGATGTTCCATGATATCGGAACGATGAACACCCGTATAACGGGAATGCGGCAGAAGAATTTTGTCGTCAAAGCCCCGCATCAGCGGATGAAAAATATCCATCACACGATGAACATAAACGCCTGACAGTTTTTCGTCCAGCGTATATTTGGGTACGCCGTAATGATGATAGATACCGGCCTGCGCTCCCCAGCAGATATGCATGGTGCTGTAGACATGGCGCAGAGACCAGTCCATGATTTCACACAGTTCATCCCAGTAATCTACCTGTTCAAATTCCAGTTTTTCCACCGGCGCACCGGTGATAATCATTCCGTCAAAATATTGATCCTTGATATCGTTAAAAACCTTGTAGAAGTTAGTCAGATGATCTGCCGAGGTATTTTTGGAAACGTGTGTTGCCATTTGCAGCAGTTCAATATCCACCTGCAGAGGGGTATTGCCTAACAGCCGCAGCAGCTGCGTTTCGGTTTCGATTTTATTTGGCATGAGATTGACAATGACGATCTTCAAAGGACGGATATCCTGCGAAGTAGCTCTTTCATTCGTCATGTAAAAGATATTTTCATATTCCAATGTTTTCAGCGCAGGCAGACCGCTTTGTACGTTAATTGGCATTTTTTCCACTTTCCTCTCTTCCGGTGTCATGCTTGATTAGTATAGCACAATTATTTTATTTTTGCAAGTATGATGATAAAGTCCGGCATTCACGCCGGAACAGATAAACCGTATATTCCGCCGATCAAAAGCGGAATATACGGTTCGAAAGTGTCAGACAGTTATATATATCCAACGTTCAGGGAAGGATTGTTTGCCCGTTTTGATTAAAGAGTAACCGGTTTGCTGCCCCAGATGGTTTCGGCATAGTCACGGATGGAACGGTCAGCAGCAAAGCGGCCGGCCTTGGCAATGTTGACAAGGGACATTCTGTTCCAGGTCAGGGTATCCGTATAAAGAACGGAAGCTCTCTGCTGGATGGTAGAATAATCAGCAAAGTCTGCGAGTACCATATAGGGATCCTTTGTAGAAAGGGACTGGAAGATGTCCTCAAAATGAGGTCCGAATTCGGAACGGATACCGTCTACAGCACGTCTGATAATATGGTTGTTATTATAGGGAACAGAGGGATAGTAACCCTGCTTGAGCAGCTGAGTAACTTCGGGCGTTGTCATGCCGAAAATGAGGGCGTTATCATCACCCACTACATCATGAATTTCCACATTAGCGCCGTCCAGTGTACCCAATGTGATGGCACCGTTAATCATGAATTTCATGTTGCTGGTACCGGAAGCTTCTGTGCCGGCAAGAGAAATCTGCTCACTGATCTCGGCGGCAGGAATCAGCTTTTCTGCTACCGATACACGATAATCCTCCAGATAAACAACCTTCAGCTTACGGTTGACACGGGGATCGTTATTGATCTTGTTAGCGAGTTCTACAATGAACTGAATGATCTGCTTGGCAAAATAGTAACCGGGGGCTGCTTTTGCGCCGAAGATATAGGTCTTGGGGACATAATCCGCATCGGGATTTTCACGCAGCCATTGATAGGTGCTGTAAATATGCAGGGCATTCATGAGCTGACGTTTATATTCGTGCAGACGCTTTACCTGTACGTCAAAGATGGAATCCGTATCAACGATAATGCCGTTGTTTTCTTTGATATACTTGGCCATGCGTTCCTTATTCTGCTTTTTGATAGCGGCCAGCTTTTCCAATACAGCAGCATCATTTTTATAGGCCATAAGACCTTCAAGGGCATTGGCATCTCTCTTGAATTCGTCACCGATCAGTTCGGTAATCAGATTGGCCAGACCCGGATTGGACTGGTTCAGCCAACGTCTGTGGGCAATACCATTGGTGACATTCTTGAATTTTTCGGGTGTGATGGTATAGAAATCATTAAAGACGGAGTCTTTCAGAATCTCACTGTGGAGCTTGGAAACACCGTTGATGGAATGGCTGGCGATAACGGCCAGATTGGCCATTTTCACGATACCGTCATTGATGATGGCCATTCTGCCGATTTTGTAGCCATCCACACCGGCAGAGTGCATTTTCTCGCAGAAGCGTCTGTTGATTTCTTCAACGATCTGATAGATACGGGGGAGCTTGCGGGAGAACATATCAACCTGCCAGCATTCCAATGCTTCGCTCATAACGGTATGGTTGGTGTAGGCAATGGTTCTTGTAACGATATCCCAGGATTGATCCCAGTCATAGCCGCATTCATCCAGCATAATACGCATCAGCTCGGGAATAGCCAATACAGGATGGGTGTCATTCAGATGAATGGCTACTACATCCGGCAGATTATCCAATGTACCATAATTTCTCAGGTGACGCTGGATAATATCCTGTACCGTAGCCGATACGAGGAAATACTGCTGGCTCAGACGCAGACTCTTGCCTTCGGAATGGTTATCCTCCGGATAAAGTACACGGGTAATGCTTTCGGCCAGTGCTTTCTGCTCCATGGCTCTGATATATTTGCCGGAGTTAAAGGCTATCATATCAAAGTTATCGGAGGAAGCCGCCCACAGTCTTAAACGGTTGATACCCTGACCGCCGTCACCGGGTACCAGCATATCATACGGGGTAGCGATAACTTTGGTGGGATTTTCCAGTTCAATAGCATGATGATCTCCGTCCCAGGATTCCCGGATGTGACCGTCAAAATAAACGGGAACGGATTTTTCCGGATGCGGCTGCAGCCAGATGGAACCGCCGGGCAGCCAGAAATCGGGCAGCTCCGTCTGCCAGCCTTCGACTAACTTCTGACGGAAGATACCGAACTCATAACGGAGAGAATAACCCATAGCGGCATAATTCTGTGTGGCCAGACCATCCAGGAAGCAAGCTGCCAGACGACCCAGACCGCCATTGCCCAGACCGGCATCCGGCTCACACTCGTAAATGTTCTCGATCTTGATATCCAGACCTTTGAGCGCTTTGGTAATGGTTTCCTCCAGACCGAGGTTATAAAGATTGTTTTTCAGGGAGCGACCCATGAGAAATTCCATGCACAGATAATACACGGTTTTGGCCTTCTCTTTGACAGCGGCGGCAGCAAAATTCTTTTGCTGTACACGCATGATATCCCGCAGGACAAGAGCAACGGCCTTGTAGTAATGTTCGTCTGTCGCATCGGCGGGCGTAACGCCGAAATTGTGCGAAAGCTTGGCAATAATCAATTCTCTCGCTTCGCTCGGTGTCAATTTAGACTTTGACATGAAATGATACCCCTCTCTTCATCAATAAAGAACATGAATGTTGCTGACGTTGAAAACAACTCATGCATTATTATAACCTATTCAGCATTAAATTTCAACCGCTAAATGGAAAATAACCATCAGCTTTATAGGAACTTTCACGGAAAAAGCAGGTGATTTATGGTAATTGCGGCAGAAAAATGTAACTATTTGTAAAAAAATCGTTAATTTGTAAAAAAGGTCTTTTATCTTGTCGAAAAATGTACTATAATAAAAACGTAAAGCAGAGATGAAAATGGAGAAGTATTTTGGGAAGAATGTCAGGAAGAAAAAACATAGCATAACGGAGGTGGTATTGATGGAAAAAAAGCAAAAGAAGAAAGTGAAACTGATGATTGCAGACAATATGTTTACGTTTATGTCCTCGGAGGAAGAAGAATATTCCAGATGCCTGGCTACTGAAGTCGATAGGGACATTAAGGAGGTTTGCCGCTGCAACAGAAAATCGGTGTCATCGGCGGCTATTTTGACCGCATTGAACTATTGTGATCAGCTCCACAAGAACGCTGCGACTGCTGAAGCATTGAAAAATCAATTGGCTGGCTATCTTGCGGAAATTATTCATCAGCAGGCAGATTTGGAAGCACTGGAAAAGGAAAACCGCAGATTGCGTGAAGAAAATGCGGTATATCGTGCACGTTTGAAGGAAGAGTATCCTAAGGTTGTTTCGAAAACGCCTACGGTTTTGCCGGTACGTCCGGTTCACTATCTTCTTTCGGACATGGGCGTTCAAAAGGGTAAAAAAAGCTCATAAAGGGCTATCATTATCCTGTTGATGTACTGCCGGCTATAGTCGGAAAGATATCTTTCTGACAGGTTAACGCAGGCATAGAGATACATGAACTACTGCAACGTTCGCTGTGTTTTTGGAGTAAACGCAGCGGACGTTTTTTTTAACCATAAATTCTGACGGATTTCTTGAAAATCACTTGACAATTCATATGCTCTATGGTATAATAACTAATGTTCTATGGCGAACGAAAAATCAATACAGATAGGGGTATAGCTCAGTTGGTAGAGCAGCGGTCTCCAAAACCGCGTGCCGAGGGTTCAAGTCCTTCTGCCCCTGCCAAATGAAAGCGGTGAGGTAAGG
>ONYQ01000014.1 GCA_900322145.1 uncultured Eubacteriales bacterium | reverse complement strand
GCATTCTTTGCCACTTCGTAAGCGCTCATTTCGGGCTGAAGATCATAGGTAGCTACTTTCGGGGACGGAATCAGGCATCTGTCCTCGCCGTCGGATACCTTCTCTACACCGCCATTGAAGAAGAATGTAACATGGGCATACTTCTCCGTTTCAGCAATTCTCAGCTGTGTCAGTCCCTTAGAGGAAATATAATCACCAAAGGTATTGACCAGTGACTGCGGTTTGAAAGCGATCTCTACATTCGGCATGGTCGCATCATACTGCGTCATGCACACATAATTCAGCGGGAAGAAGCCATTTCTGCGCTCAAAGCCGCTGAAATCAGGATCCACAAAGGTACGGGTAATCTCTCTGGCTCTGTCGGGACGGAAGTTGCAGAAAATAACGGAGTCGCCTGCTTTAATCGTCGCATTCTTGGCGCAGACGACCGGCACGACAAATTCATCCGTTACACCGTTAGCATAGGAATCCGCAATAGCCTGCACCGGATCATCCGCCATGACACCTTCACCATAAACCAGAGCAGCATACGCTTTTTCTACTCTGTCCCAGTTGGTATCACGATCCATCGCATAATAACGTCCGGCAACCGTGGCAATCTTGCCGACACCGATTTCCTCTAACTTTGCCTTTGCTTCCGCCATATAATCCTTCGCACTGGAAGGCGGCACATCACGGCCATCAAGGAAAGCATGGAGAAATACATTCTTCACGCCCATTTTCTTGGCCATTTCGACAATGCCGTAAATATGCGTAATATGGCTGTGAACACCGCCGGGTGACAGCAATCCCATCAGGTGCAGGGCTTTGCCGTCCTCAGCCGCATTCTTCATTGCCTTGACAAGCACCTCGTTCTGATAAACGCTGCCCTCTTTGATAGCCTTGCTGATGCGTGTCAGTTCCTGATAGACGACACGGCCGGCACCCATATTGGTATGACCGACTTCGCTGTTGCCCATCTGACCATCCGGCAGACCAACATCCATACCGGATGCCGCAATCAAAGTGGTAGGATTGGTGGAAAAAATCTTTTCCATGTTGGGCTTGTTGGCCTCACGAATCGCATTACCGAAATTCGTTCCGATGCCAAAGCCGTCCAGGATCATCAAAATTAAGGGTTTTTTCATGTCATTCTCCATTCTGCCGCCCTTGTCACAGGGCGGCGCTTGCTTTTTCCTGTCATTTATCCAACCGGTCACATCTGATAGAACGGAAGTTCATCCCTTCTCTCACTGGAAGTTACCGTTTCCCAGCGAATACGCAGATTTTCAGCAGTATCATCCTCAGCCGCAACGGTACAGTACAGCCGTTCCATTTCACCGGTTCTGAGATTCCAACGCTGACCGCTGTAAGCCGCAGGCTGTTCATCCACGTCTTGCAGGCGCTGCACACCAGTATAACGATTGCCGTCCGCAAAGTACAGATAACTGCCGTAAACCGTCATACAGTCATCTTCCAGCCACGGGTCTGTTGAAGCGAACAGAGCTGTTTCCTTGCCGCTGCGCATATCCTTGCGAATCAGATAGCGGCTTGCCCATGAGGTCAGATTATCACCGGTAAAATAATACAGCATATCTTCTTCCGTATCATAATAATAGTTGGCGCACTGATCCTCTGTTACCTGTACCGCGCTGCCGCCTTCCAGCGCCATCTTATACAGATGACTGTCCCCCTGACGGCTGTTATCAATATAGTACAGCTCATTGTTGATGACCTTCAGGCGGCTGACCGTCGCATCCGCCGCCGCAAAGCCGCTGCTCTGATACGCCGGCGACAAGTCTTTCAGCAATACCTGTACATCACTGCCATCCATTGCGGCACGGCAAAGATTGCCTTTCTGCATCACCATGCCGACACCGTATTCATTGGTCATCGGATCATAGCGATAACCCGGGTCATAGTAATAAATATACCCATCATGAATCGTCATCGTACCTGCATGAATATTATCTACAAATCCAATGCCGCTGCCATCCTTGGCAATACGCATGATACTGAACAGCAAGGGCACAACCTTACTGATCGTATCTGATTCTGTATGCACGATTTTATAGCAACAGCCGTCACCACCATCTATCAGATCACCGCTGCTGATAATCTCCGCCGCATACTTTTCTGCCCATTCCTGCGACAAAAAAGCATACAGTCCATTCTTTTCCGCCTGCTCTTTCAGTGCCTCCGTTACCGTTTCGGCACTGTACAGTTCCTGTTCCTGAATAACCTCCAGGTCATTCAGATCCCAATGATAAAAGGCCGCCCCATGATCGGTATAGGTTCCATAGGCATCCGTACCGCTCAGGACATTATTTTTCATTCTGAAAACAAATTCCTGCGGGCTTTTGTCCTCTGCCGGTTTTTCCTGACGCTGTACGCCATCAACCACTTCGGCAAAGGACAGATTATTTCCTTCAAAAAACAACAATCGGCTGCCTGTGCTGTATACGGCTGTGCCTCCGACATCCTTTATGACATCACTGCCCGTCTTGACGACTTTCGGCGTACTATCTTCTGTCCAGGATACTTCAAGAGTGGAAGTATCCTGTTTTGAAGCACCGGCACTCGTTTCTTCGCTTCTCTCAGAAACCGTATCGACTTCTGCTCCGCCGCAGCCTGCCATAAAAGACGATGCCAATACACACGCCAACAGAACAGCCAAACGCTTGATTCTCATGTTCAATGATCCCTGCCCTGTTATCAACCGTTGCTGGCTGCTTCAAGCAGTACACCGAAATCAGCTGCTTTCAGAGAAGCGCCGCCGATCAGACCGCCGTCAACATCCGGCTGTGCCACCAGTTCCGCAGCATTACCGGGATTCATAGAACCGCCGTACTGAATGGTAACAGCGTTAGCAGTATCCTGATCATAGAGTTTCGCCAGTGTCTGACGGATAAAGGAGCAAACTTCCTGCGCCTGTGCAGAAGTAGCGGTCTTGCCGGTGCCGATAGCCCATACCGGCTCATAAGCGATGACGGTCTTTTTAACGTCCTCTGCGCTGACATCGAACAGATCAAGTTTAATCTGACGGGCAATAACTTCTTCGGTAATGTTGCACTCACGCTCCCACAGCAGTTCGCCAACACATACGATAGGCTTCAGACCGGCTGCCAAAGCTGCCTTTGTTCTCTTATTAACGGTCTCGTCGGTTTCACCGAAATACTGTCTTCTCTCGCTGTGGCCGATGATAACATATTCTACGCCGAGTTCAACCAGCATATCCGCAGAAATTTCACCGGTATAAGCACCGCTCTTGGCAAAATGCACATTTTCTGCACCAACCTTGATATTAGTGCCCTTTGTCAGTTCAACGGCTGTTTCCAGATTGGTGAACGGTACGCAAATAATAACGCCGCAGGTAGCCTTAGCAGCAATAGGCTTCAGATCCTCAATAAGTGCCCTTGCTTCGGGACGGGTCTTGTTCATCTTCCAGTTGCCGGCAATAATAGCCTGTCTGAGTTCCTTGTTCATGTCAATGCTCTCCTTTAATATCAATATTTTTGTTGATTCGCTGAAAAAGGGGCGGAACCATGCCCCACCCCTTCATCCTTACGTTATTGTGGTTGTATTGTATACGGCTGCGTGTAACGCTTAGTCCTTATCGTTGAGGCAAGCGATACCCGGCAGAACCTTACCCTCGAGGAATTCAAGGGAAGCGCCGCCGCCAGTGGAAATGTGTGTCATTCTGTCAGCATAGCCGAGCTTTTCAACAGCAGCCGCAGAGTCACCGCCGCCGATGATGGAAATAGCGCCGCTCTCAGCAACAGCCTTCGCTACAGCGATAGTACCCTGTGCAAAGTTCTCCCACTCGGATACACCCATCGGACCATTCCATACAACAGTGCCGGCACCGTCGAGTGCCTTGGCAAACTTTTCTCTTGTCTTGGGACCGATATCCAGACCCGTCCAGTCGTCTTCGATCTTATCGGAATCAACGATCTTGAAGGCAGCGTCAGCCTTATATTCCTGTGCTACAACGGTATCCTCAGGAATCAGGAAGTTTACGCCCTTATCCTTTGCCATTGCCATGATATCCTTCGCCAGCTCTACCTTATCCAGTTCGCAGATGGAAGTACCGGTAGAATAGCCCAGAGCCTTCATGAAGGTATAAGCCATACCGCCGCCGATGATGAGGGTATCTACCTTATCGAGCAGGTTGGTGATAACGCCGATCTTATCGGAAACCTTTGCGCCGCCCAGAATAGCAACGAAAGGTCTCTTGGGCTCGGTCAGAGCGCCGCCCATAACGGAGATTTCCTTCTGAATCAGATAACCGCAGACAGCAGGCAGATAGTCAGCTACACCAGCAGTAGAAGCGTGAGCTCTATGAGCAGTACCGAAAGCATCGTTAACATAGATTTCAGCCAGAGAAGCCAGCTTCTTGGAGAATTCAGGATCGTTCTTTTCCTCTTCCTTATGGAAACGAACATTCTCGATCAGTTCTACTTCGCCGTCCTGCAGAGAAGCGGCAATGCTCTGTGCGCTTTCGCCGACAACGTCAGCAGCCATCTTTACTTCAAAGCCCAGTGCCTTGGAAAGATAAGCGGCAACAGGAGCCAGAGAATATTTCATATTGAATTCGCCCTTCGGACGGCCGAGATGAGAGCAGAGAATAACCTTTGCCTTGTGGTCAACGAGGTACTTAATGGTCTTCATAGCCTCGTCAATACGCTTCGGGTCAGAGATGTTGCCTTCGCCGTCAAACGGCACGTTAAAGTCGCAGCGGACAAGCACTTTCTTGCCGGCAACGTCGATATCCTCGACTGTCTTTTTGTTGAGATAGTTCATTTTCAAAACATCCTTTCAGATATTGTAAGCTGTCATAACAACAGCTCCATGGCATGATACACAGCAATGCTGTCTGCCTTCATCAATATTCTATAACATTTTGCGGTTTTTTTCAATAGTAAACTGTAATTTCATGGGAATTTTTTCGTCATAATTTTCCATCAGTTCACCAATTCGGGGTATTTCCTGATCGCTTCCTGCATGGAACCGTCAAAGATCACCTTCCCCTTTTGCAGATAAATACATCTCTGGCAGAAATCCTGAATGTCTTTACTGTGGCTGACATACAGTACCGTCACATTCCTGGCAATCAGTTCATTGATCCTGTCCTTGCACTTTTTCTTGAAAGCGGAATCGCCTACACTCAGCGCTTCGTCAATAACCAATATATCCGGATTGGTATTGATATTAATGGCAAATCCCAGACGTACACGCATACCGGAAGAATAGGTGCGTACCGGCTGGTCGATATATTCGCCCAGATCGGCAAATTCAATGGCTCTTTTTTCAATCTCCTTGATTTCGGCATCTTTCAGCCCCAGTACATAACACTTGAAACGGATATTTTCCCGTCCCGTCATATCGGCGGAAAAACCGGCGGTCAACTCCAACAGCGCCGACACTCTGCCGTTGACATAGATATCACCGCCCGTCGGAAATGCCACGCCTGTAATCATTTTGAGCAGCGTGGATTTTCCCGCACCGTTGCGGCCGACAATGGCCACGGATTCTCCTTTCATGATCTGAAAGCTGACACCATCCAGCGCCAGATGCTTTTTCAGCTTTTTGGACTGGTAAAATAATGCGCTGAACTGTTCTCTGCTGTTGCGGTACAGTGTATATACTTTCGATACATTATCAAAAGCGATGATCGGTTTTTCGGCGGCAGTATTGTCACTCATAACTATCGTGATCCTTTCCACTGTGATACTACTAACAATATACCGCTTTATCCGCCAAATGTCAACACGGCTCATCCGGTCAGGTTAATCCATTATATAGCCTTCCTCATAAGGAATATCACACAACAACAGAACACTACACGCCGCTAATACCGCAAACACCGGTATTTCTTCACCAACGGAAACGGGTATTTCGCACGGCTCTATCGTTTGTCCGTCCCATGTCGTCAAAGTACGTCTGACACATACCAGACAGCCGCTTTCATGCCTCTCTGAAAGCGTCATTGTATCCCTATCGGACATGGAACACCCGATGACCGTTTTTCCCGTCCTTTTCAGTAACTGCAAAGCCGCTTCATTATTACTGTCAACAATCGTAATGACATCGCCTATCTGTATATCAGTCGGCACCGGACAAAGCCTCTCTCCCAATACTAAAATTCCTTTGCCGTCTACCGCTGAAAGTGTATCAACATTCCTCACCAAAAAATCAGGCTCTTTTCCCTCTGGACATATCATACCGCTGTCTGCTGTCAGTACACCGCCATAATGTTCACAGGCGGATATAATGGTATGTGTCAGTATCCCGTCACCGCTATCACCACAAATAACAATGCTTTTCATCAGCCAGTCCTCCCCCGATACCTTCTGACAGATAGTATAGACCGATAACAGGCGCTTTAATCCCCTGTCAGAAACAAAAGCCGTTCCTCTCGGATGATGAGCCGGCGCATACATTCACATCTTCAAAAGTGTGTTTCAATCACTATTTTCCTATTGACCGTCACGAAAAAATATGCTATACTATGCCGTATTAAAGAAACCATACTCCGAAAGGAATAAAAGAAAATGGATATGTTCAAAACAAGACGCATCGTTATCAAAGTAGGTACTTCTACCCTGACCTACGAAAACGGCAAGGTCAATCTCCGGCGGTTAGAACTGCTGTGCAAGGTGCTCAGTGACCTGCACAACAGCGGCAAGGAAATTATTCTTGTCAGTTCCGGCGCTATCGGTGTCGGTATGGGTAAACTCAAGCTGAAAAAGCGTCCCGCCGAAACTCGCTATAAACAGGCCTTAGCCGCTGTCGGTCAATGTGAACTGATGTTCCTTTACGACAAGTTTTTCGGGGAATACAATAATTCCGTGGCACAGGTCTTGCTGACAAAGAATGTCGTCATCAATGACCATTCCCGTCAGAATGTTATCAATACCTTCCGCACACTGCTCGAAATGGATATTATTCCTATCGTCAACGAAAATGACACCGTTGCCATTGATGAACTGGTCGGTGCCAATTTCGGTGATAACGATAATTTATCGGCTATCGTGGCCGATCTGGTAGGCGCTGATCTGCTGGTCATCCTCACGGATATTGACGGTTTGTATGATTCCGACCCACGCAAAAATCCGGATGCGGCAAAGATCCCTGTAGTATCGCATATTGACGATAAAATACGGGAAATGGCCGGCGGTTCCGGTTCCAACAGAGGTACCGGCGGTATGGCTACCAAAATCACAGCGGCAGCGGCGGCTACCGGTGCCGGCATTCACTGCTGTGTCATGAGCGGCAACGACCCTGCCAACATCTACAAATTGATCGAAGGTCAGCCGATGGGAACACTCTTTACCCCCGCCGAAGGAAGTATGTAAAACAGTGTGGAGTGTGAAGTGTGGAGTTACTAAACCCATGCCAATAAACTATAATAAAAAGGAGCCGATTTTTTATGAGAACCATTGATATCATGGGACAAAATGCCAAAGCCGCTTCCCGGCAGTTAGCGGTCGCCGGCGAAAAGAAAAACGATGCCCTCAAAGCCATTGCCAAAGCCTTGCTTGACCATCAGACAGAAATTATGCAGGCCAATCAGGTGGATTTAGACAACGGCAAAGCTAACGGGCTTTCCGCCGCTTTGCTGGACAGACTGAAATTAGATGAAGGCAGAATCAAGGGTGTTGCTGACGGTGTACTTGAAGTAGCCGCTCTGCCTGACCCCATCGGTACGGTCATTTCCGGCAGTACCCGTCCTAACGGTATGGCTATTACTAAAGTGCGTGTACCGCTCGGCGTTATCGGCATTATCTTTGAATCCCGTCCGAATGTTACCGTTGATGCCGCTGTACTGTGTCTGAAAAGCGGTAATGCCGTTATTCTGCGTGGCGGCAAAGAGGCTATCAACTCCAATAAATGCCTGACTGCCATCATGCAGGAAGCTATTGAAAGTGTCGGTCTGGACAGAAACTGTGTACAGCTTATTCAGGATACGACCAGACAGTCTTCCGTAGAACTGATGGAACTGACAGAGTATCTTGACGTACTCATTCCCCGCGGCGGCAAAGGTCTGATTCAGGCCGTTGTACAGAATGCCAAAGTACCTGTCATTGAAACCGGTGCCGGCAACTGTCATGTATTTGTCGATGAAAGCGCCGATATCGACATGGCCGCTAATATCATCTATAATGCCAAAACGTCCCGTCCGTCTGTCTGCAATGCCATTGAAACGATTTTAGTCCACGAAAACATCGCTGAAAAAGCCCTGCCTGTCATCAAGGCAAGGCTGGACGAAAAGAATGTGGAACTGAGAGGCTGTGAAAAGACAAGAGCTATTCTTGGTGACAGCGTGAAACCGGCTGCAGAAAGCGATTGGGAAACCGAATACGGTGATTATATCTTAGCTGTGAAGGTCGTTTCCTCTTTGGAAGAAGCCACAGAGCATATTGCAAAATATTCTACCGGCCACAGTGAATGTATCGTTACCAAAGATTACAACAACGCCAGAAAGTTCACGGCAACGGTTGATTCCGCCGCCGTTTATGTCAATGTTTCGACCCGTTTCACCGATGGCGGTATGTTCGGTCTGGGCGCTGAAATCGGCATTTCTACCCAGAAACTCCATGCCAGAGGTCCTATGGGTCTGAATGAACTCACCTCTATGAAATTCATCATCGAAGGCGAAGGTCAGGTGCGCTGACTTCATATCAGCAGATACATCAGCGCCATTAACAGACTGTTATCCGTCTTTTCATCCATCAACAACAGGAGAATGCCCAAAATCAAGGTCTTCTCCTTATCCCGGAACAGTGTTTCAAAGATACCGCCCGATGTCCGGTGTTCTTCACGCCCGACATCGGGCGGTTCGTGAATCGGCAAAGAAACAGCCGGCGGTTCCGGTTCCGGCGGATGTCGTTCAATGGGTATCACCGACTCCTGTACAGCCGAAGCCGATACAGGTGTTTCCTTTCGTGCGGAACGCTGATAGGCCGCTGCACGTCGCTGCATTTCCTGTGTCCGTCTGACAGCTTCCTGCTGCATCCGCTGCATTTCATTGTCAGTCATTCCGTCACACCCCCCTTATTCAATGTACAATTTGCAATTTGCAATGTGCAATTGTCGTTCTGCCAACGATGCATTATAAATTAAACAGCTCTATGCCGGAGCCTTTCAAGACGGGCAGCAGCTTCATGATATGCAGTAACCGTATGGCGCTGTCGATCCGTTTGGCACGTTCCTCGTGCATGAACGGCTTCAGCGACCGCAGCAGACGGGTACTGTCATCCTCGTCACGAAAAGACCGCAGCAGCGGCGCTATCTTCATCACCATGCCCAATAAATTCGCATCGGGCATATCGCTCTCAGGCGGTGCGGCAGCTGTACTGACGGGTGCCGCAGACGGCGGTACATCATGAGGCGGAGATGATGATTGCAGCATCCCCGCCAATCCTTTGATCTGCTCCATCATCTGCGGATCGCCCAACAGTTCACCGATTTTGCGGGACAGATCCTCCATGCTTATTGATCCCCCATCAGTTTTTTGATTAAGGCTTGTGCCTGCGGTGTATTCAGTATCTGCTGTGTCTTGTTCTTATCCGCCAGAATATTCTCCACCCGCTTGCGATCCTCTTCGGACAGCTTCTTGAAAAGCTGCTCCACATTGTTTTTGTCCATACTCTCACCACCTTTACATCAATATGTAATAAAGGAGCAAAATATGAAGCTTTTAGTTTTTTCGGATTCTCACGGCAATGAAACTGCCCTATTCAATATTATCCGCCGCTACAAAAAAGACGTACAAACCATTTTCTTCTGCGGAGACGGTCATGAAGATATAGAAACCATGCAAAAACGCTTTTCGGACAAGAAATTCTATATAGTACGGGGCAACTGCGACTGGTGCTGTGACCATCCGCTGCTGCTGACCGTAACTGTGGCCGGCAAAAAAATCCTTCTCACACACGGTCACGCTCAACGGGTCAAAAGCGGTCTGGAACATCTTATTATGCTCGGTCATCAGGAACAAGCCGATATCGTTCTGTTCGGGCATACACACCAACAGCTTACCACCGCTGACAGCCGTATGCTCATCTGTAATCCCGGTTCTGTCGGATTTAACGAAGAATATACCCTCATCGACATCGACGAAGCCACCGGCTGTATCACCGCTACAGAATATCCCAATAATCAATACGGCTCCGTTATCATCCGGCCTTTCCCATAAAATAGAGAAATGTTCCGCATGATGTGAACAACTTTATGCGGCCGGTACTACAGACTTGCTTCATACTTCATAAGTATGCCTGTTATCGGGAAGGGGTTCGTGACAAATCCTTTGCTAAAAACAATAAATTTATCAATATCTCTTTATTTTTCCGGAGTTATGTAATATAATATAATGGTATGTGTAATTTACACTGCCCTATACTATTTAAGACTGGAAGTGTTGCTTTATGGTAGAAAGCTATGCACATTTATTAGATAATATCAAGCGCATCCATTTTGTCGGTATCGGCGGTTCCGGTATGTGTCCCTTGGCGGAAATCCTCCATCATGAGGGCTTTGAAATTACCGGCTCTGATGCGGCTGAATCCGACACCTTAGCCCGTATCCGTTCCTATGGTATCCCCGTTACAATGGGACATCTGCCCGAAAATGTCAACGGCGCCGATATGGTCGTTTATACCGCCGCTGTTAAATTGGACAATCCGGAATTAGTGTCGGCAAGGGCGCAGGGAATCCCTACGATTGAACGCAGTATCATGCTTGGCACTGTCGTGAGCAAGTATAAAAAATCCATTGCCGTCAGCGGTACTCACGGTAAAACTACCACTACCTCCATGCTGACACAGATTTTAACCATGTCCGGTTTTGACCCTACTGCCGTTATTGGCGCTAAACTGCCCTTTATCGGCGGCAACAGCCGTATCGGTGCCTCTGATTACATGGTATGTGAAGCGTGTGAATATGTTGATACCTTCCTGCGTATCTATCCCGCTATGTCCGTTATCCTGAATGTTGATGAAGATCATCTGGATTATTTCGGTACGCTCAGCCGTATCAAGGAATCTTTCCGGCGCTTTATGGAACAGACTTCCTCTACCATCGTTATCAACGGTGATGACCACAATTCTATGGAATGTGTGGAAGATATCCGCCGCAAGCAGGAAAAAGAAGTCGTTACCTTCGGTTTCGGCAAGAAAAATGATTTCCGGGCTGAAATCACCGGAGAATCTTCCGTCTGTGACAGCTTTGACCTCTATCATCACAACGAGAAAATCGCTTCCGTCACGCTGAAAGTCCCCGGTAAATTCAACGTCATGAACGCATTGGCCGCCGCTGCCGCCGCTATTACCCTTGGTGTATCACCGGAACAGGTTTCCGAAGCACTGGCCGCTTTCAGCGGAGCTCACCGCCGTTTTGAAATTTTAGGCAAGCCCTGCGGCATTACAGTAGCGGATGATTTCGCTCACCATCCTACCGAACTCCGTGCTACTCTCACCACCGCTATGAGCATGGGTTTCCGCCGTGTATGGGCGGTATTCCAACCCCATACCTATTCCAGAACCTATACTTTCCTCAATGAATTCGCCGAGGTACTCTCTATTCCCGACCATACCATTCTTTCGGAAATTCTGCCGGTGCGTGAAACCAATACCTACAACATCTATGCCAAAGATCTGGCGGATAAAATTGACGGCTGTGTATGGTTTGAAACCTTTGAGGAAATCGCCGATTACGTTACCAAAAAAGCGAAACCCGATGATCTCATCATTACCATCGGCGGCGGCAACGTTTATATGTGCGCCGATTTAATCTTAAAGAAACTCAACGGAAAGCAGTGACCTGCTGCGGAAAATATACAAAAAGGTCGTGAGAATAAAATTGGAAAAAAGATTGAAGCTGTACGGATTTAACAATCTGACCAAGACCCTGAGCTTTAACATCTATGATGTGTGCTATGCCAAGACCGAACGGGAGCAAAAAGATTACATCGCCTATATTGACGAGCAGTATAATTCTGAACGTCTGACCAGTATTCTGTGTCAGGTTACAGAAATGATCGGCGCTACCGTATTGAATATTTCCAAACAGGACTATGACCCTCAGGGAGCCAGCGTAACTCTTCTGATTTCGGAATCCGGTCTGCCTGAAAAAATCGACCGTTCCTGCAACTGCGGCAAATATACCGCCGCCTATGCCGGCGACGCCACCATTGCCGCCCATCTTGACAAAAGTCATGTGACGGTACATACTTATCCGGAATATCATCCCGATAACGCTATCGCCACCTTTCGGGTAGATATCGACGTATCTACCTGCGGCACCATTTCTCCGCTGAATACTCTTGATTTTCTGATCGACAGCTTCGATTCCGATATTATCACCATCGACTACCGTGTGAGAGGCTTTACCAGAGATACCAGCGGCAAAAAGCTGTTTATCGACCATAAGATTACCTCTATACAGGATTACATCAAGGACGAAACCCTTCGCCGCTATGATACCATGGATATCAACGTCTATCAGGCGAATATCTTCCATACACAAATGCTCATCAAGGAACTGGAATTACAAAACTATCTGTTTAAAACGGATGTATATGAAATACCGCCCAAAGAACGCCTTGCGATTTCCAACAGCCTGCGGCGTGAAATGATCGAAATTTTCAGCGGTACAAATGTTTATGAGTAAATGGAGACAGAACCATGAAGCTGAACCAGAACAAAGCCCCGGTTTATGAAGCCCTTCAGGAATATCGGGAAAACCGTATTGTTTCCTTTGATGTGCCGGGACATAAACAAGGCAAGGGTAATCCCGAATTGACCGAATTTTTGGGCAAACAGTGCATGAGCGTGGATGTCAATTCCATGAAACCGCTCGATAATCTCTGCCATCCTGTCAGCGTTATCAAAGAAGCTGAGGAACTGATGGCGGATGCTTTCGGTGCCGCACACGCTTTCTTTATGGTCAACGGTACTTCCAGTTCCGTACAGGCTATGGTGATGAGCGTCTGCAAGCGTGGCGATAAAATCATCATGCCCCGCAATGTTCACCGAAGCAGTATCAATGCCCTGATTGTCTGCGGTGCCGTACCCGTCTATGTCAATCCCGGTGTGAATAAAGAACTGGGCATCCCGTTGGGAATGTCTGTCGAATCCGTGAAACAGGCGATTCAACAGCATCCCGATGCCAAAGCGATTATCGTTAATAATCCCACCTATTACGGTGTCTGCTCTCATCTGCGTGAAATCGTCAAGTTAGCCCATGCCGCCGGTATGAAAGTGCTGGTCGATGAGGCTCACGGCACACACTTCTATTTCGGAGATTATATGCCCCCTTCCGCTATGAGTGTCGGTGCTGATATGGCCGCCGTCAGTATGCACAAGACCGGCGGTTCTCTTACCCAAAGCTCCGCCCTGCTGCTTGGCCCTGATATTTCAGAGGGCTATGTCCGGCAGATCATTAATCTCACGCAAACCACCAGCGCCTCTTATCTTCTGATGTCCTCGCTGGATATTTCCCGTAAGAATTTAGCCCTCAACGGCAAAAAAATTTTTGAGCGTGTGACGGAACTGGCTTCCTATGGTATCAAGGAAATCAATAAATTAGGCGGTCTGTACGCCTTCTCCCGAGAGCTTATCAACGGCGATACGATCTTTGACTTTGACCCGACTAAAATTTCCGTACATACCAGAGATATCGGTCTGGCAGGCATTGAAGTCTATGACATTCTGCGTGACCGTTATGATATTCAGATTGAATTCGGTGATATCGGCAATATTCTTGCCATTGTTTCTGTCGGTGACAAGATACTCAAAATAGAACGCCTGATTTCGGCGCTGTATGAAATCAAGCGCTTGTATGCAAGGGATTCCGCTGGTATGCTCGACCATGAGTATATTGAACCGGTTGTGATGTGTTCCCCGCAGGACGCTTTCTATGCCAACAAAAAGCAAATTCCTTTAGCCGATACCCTCGGCAAAATCTGTGCGGAATTTGTCATGTGCTATCCCCCCGGCATCCCGATTTTAGCCCCCGGCGAACTGATTACCAAAGATGCTATTGAATACATCACCTACGCCAAAGCCAAAGGCTGTAACCTCACCGGCGCTGAGGACATCAACACCGAAAAAATCAATGTTATGCTATAGTGTTGGGGCGCCGCCCCAAACCCCGCTGTGGGAAACCCTTTTTTGAAAAAAAAGGGTTATCCCCCTTCTCGCCTGTCGGCTCGGTCGGCGCTGCTGCTTGCGCAGCGGTGTCCACCGGACACCTGCGCCCCCCTTCCTAAAAAACTTGTGTTGTTGGTACGGGAATTTTTTTTGAAGGAGCATAAAAATGTGTTACATATTGTACGGTGCCGTCAATAAGGAAATTAACACGGTTGGGTAAACTGCTTATATCAAATCATTCTCACGCATAAAGGAGGTCAATAAAATATGGAAATGTGGTACACCGAAGAACAAACCAACAATGTGCGGTTTTCTATCCGGTGTGATAAACAGAAATATTCCGCTCAATCGGAATATCAGCGAATCGAGATTTTCAGCACACCCGAATTCGGGGACGTATTGGTACTGGATGACCGTGTCATGCTCACCCAAAAGGATGAGTTCATTTATCACGAAATGATTACCCATGTCCCGATGGCCGTCAATCCCGATATCAAAAATGTACTGGTCATCGGCGCCGGTGACGGCGGTACGGTGCGGGAACTGGTCAAATACAAAACTATCGAAAATATTGACATGGTGGAAATTGACCGCATGGTGGTCGATGCCTGCAAGGAACATCTGCCCACCGTTGCCTGTAAATTAGATGACCCCAAAGTGCATATTTTCATTGATGACGGTCTGCGGTTCGTGCGTGGTGTCAGTGATACCTACGATCTTATTATTGTAGACTCTACCGACCCTGTCGGCCCCGGTGAAGGTCTGTTTACCGCTGAATTTTACGGCAACTGTTACAAAGCCCTCACTGCTGACGGTATTTTAGTCAATCAGCATGAAAGTCCGTTCTACAATACCTATGTGAAGGCGATGAAGTTAGCCCACAAGAAAATATTGCAGTTCTTCCCCTTCTGCAAGGTCTATCAGGCGCATATTCCGACCTATCCTTCTGGACACTGGCTCTTTGGATTTGCTTCCAAAAAGTATCACCCGACACATGACCTTGACGAAAGCAGATGGAACCGCCTGTCGATTGACACTCAATACTATAACACCCGACTGCACAAGGGGGCTTTCGCTCTGCCTACCTATGTCACCAAACAATTGATGGAAAGCGAATAACAAAACAATGTACAATGTACAATGTGCAATGTACAATTGATTTCAAATAACGGAGGAATGTAAAAATGGGAAAAGCGTTAATTATCGGTGCCGGCGGTGTCGCCAGCGTATGTATCCACAAGTGCTGTCAGAATTCTGACGTATTCGAGGAAATCTGTATTGCCAGCCGTACCAAATCCAAGTGCGATGCCCTGAAAGCCAAATTAGACGGCGGCAAAACAAAGATTTCTACCGCTCAGGTCAATGCGGATAATGTCGATGAACTGATTGCTCTTATCAACCAGTTCAAGCCCGATGTTGTTATCAATTTAGCTCTGCCTTATCAGGATTTGACCATTATGGACGCTTGTCTGGCTACCAAAGTCAATTATGTTGATACCGCCAACTATGAGCCGTTGGATACCGCTAAATTTGAATACAGCTGGCAGTGGGCATACCGTGAGCGCTTCGAGAAAGCCGGTATCACCGCTCTGCTCGGCAGTGGCTTTGACCCCGGTGTAACCGGTGTTTTCAGCGCTTATGCGATGAAGCATCAGTTCGATGAAATCAATTATATTGATATCCTCGACTGTAATGCCGGCGATCACGGTTATCCTTTCGCTACTAACTTCAACCCCGAAATCAATATCCGTGAAGTATCCGCCAAGGGCAGTTATATCGAGGACGGCAAATGGGTCGAAACCGAACCCATGGAAATCAAGCGTGTCTATAACTTCCCCGAAATCGGTGAAAAAGATATGTATCTGCTCCATCACGAGGAATTAGAGTCCCTTGCACTTAATATCAAGGGCATCAAGCGTATTCGTTTCTTCATGACCTTCGGTCAGAGCTATCTGACTCACCTCAAATGTCTGGAAAATGTCGGTATGACTTCCATCGAACCCATTGACTTTGAAGGTCATAAAATTGTACCGCTGCAGTTCCTCAAAGCCGTCCTGCCCGATCCGGCTTCTCTCGGTCCGAGAACGGTCGGCAAAACCAATATCGGCTGTATTTTCATCGGCAAGAAGGACGGCAAGGACAAGACCTATTATCTCTATAACGTCTGTGACCATCAGGAATGTTACAAAGAGGTCGGCTCGCAGGCCATTTCCTATACCACCGGTGTACCCGCTATGATTGGCGCCGCTATGCTGCTCACCGGCAAATGGAATAAGCCCGGCGTACACAACATTGAAGAATTCGATCCCGATCCGTTCATGGAGGCTCTCAATACTTTCGGTCTGCCCTGGAAAGAAAGTTTCAATCCTGATCTCGTAGAGTAATTTCACTTTCCTAAACATACAAAACCGGCCGGTTCATTTTTCGCAGAATGAACCGGCCGGTTTTACGATGATAGGTTATTTTCTGTCGGCGCTGTGTCATCTTTGGCTAATTCCCGCCGTATCCATTCCATTACCAGACCGACAATATAAATGATTTCCCGTTCTGTCAATTTTCTGCCCATAGCGATATCATGCCACTTTTCCAGTCTTTTCCGACTGCAGGCGGCAACAGCGTGTTGTGCAATAAAAACAGGATGACCGTCCTTTGGTGTCTGATAACCGTCATTTTTAGGACAAGCCGGTGCTAACTTCTGCCGTATCAATTCATAGGCCTGCCGTTCAATATCCTTCATATCCCGTTTACGGCAATATTCCTTCATGTCCGGCGGCAATGTAAAAGCCGTCATATACGGCGACTTCGACAAAAAACGCAGAATACGGTCATAGGGATTCCGTTCCTCTTCCGTTACCGGCACAAAGTCAATATCCGCTTTCTGCGCCTGCCGCATCTGAAGAGATCGTTCAATATAAAACAACCGCTTTCCTTTACGAAATTTTGCTCCCGTCTGCCTGAAATGAAAGGCTACATTATGCCGCACACATTGTTCTCTGGTATCTAAAATCCAGTCGTAATCGCAGATTCTCGCATCATCTCCGGATTCTCCGCCGCACGTTACCGCTTCTATTTCCCCTGATGACAAATATGGCTCAATGTCAATACGTTCCAGCATCGGTTCATGGATAATTTCCTTATGTACGGCATTGACGGAAAGCAAAATGGGCAGCCGTTCATCTGCTGTTCTCTGATTTTCACAGGTACATACAATCGTCACATTGGGATAACTGCGTACGGATTTTTCCGGCAGACATTCATTAAATCGGTGAATACGCTTGGTAATGATCTTGAACTGCAAATCTTTACGATAATGAATGATATCCCAGACCGCTTGCCGCCAGGGGTCGGCTTCTTCGATAAAGAAATCTGACGTTAAGCAAACATAAATGGGGTTATCCAGATAGGTCAGCCGATATTCACGGGAACGGGTACGCATGATCGGCAAATGAAAATCTTTGGTCTGCGTTACCCGGTTACTGTCCTTGCCGAATGCTTCATCTCTGCGGAACATATAACAATGCTGACACCCTTCACTGATCTTATGGCAGCCATGCCACGGATTCCATACTATCACACAAAGTTCCCTCCTGATGCGCTCTTTTCTCTATTGTACACCCTCCTTCTTTTCTCCGTCAATATCCTCCCAAAAATAAGCGCCAAACGCTGCGCCGGAAAAATTTCCGGTGCAGCGTTCTTTGCTTTACGTTACGTTTCTATCTGAATACGATAATCAGCATTTCGCAGCAGCTGACACATATTCTCCCGCCTGTCATATAAGGGCGACTGCGTATTGCGCAAATATTCTTCAATGGAAAACACATCACAGCCGTTTTGCAGCAGCAGCTTTTGACAGCAGGCATTGATTGCTTCGGTTATGTCTTGCTGTACGGCTTGCCGCTGTTCAGCGCTGATGCCTTTTTTCCATTCAATCAACACATGAAAATCAATCCTTAACCGTTCCTGTTCCGCATAAGGCAGCATTGTGACCTGCACCTTATCAGCTGTATCTGCATACAGCATTCCACACATTCCCTTGACTAACAGATAACCTGTCGTTTCTTCCTCCGACAGCGTACATCCACACCTTTCACAGTCTACCAGATAACCGCCCCTGACCATCAATGCCTTACTATTCTGATCCGATACAACATACGGAAAAATCCATGCTTCCCTTTCTTCATTCCGCCCTGCAATATATTCCAGCAGTGTACACTGTACTGTAGATTGTGCCACCGCCTTACTGTCTGACAGAGCATGGATATCTTCGGAACGATCACCGAACTGCTCCGCTGCTGTCAGCAGAGTACTTTCCGCTTCTTCTTCACTGACCATCAGACTGACCGTTTTCGGTAATTCTCTCAGCTCCGTAAAATAATCCAGCGTTTTTTCGGCATAGCCTGCCGCCCGACGATTCATCATCACAAACAGACATTGATTCATCAGAAGTTTTTTGCCGCTGCGGTTCTCCAATGCTTCTATCGCTTTGGCAACACTCTTTCCTTCTGCGAATACCATCGTCATGGCATTATCTTTTTCATGATCCCGTGTATCCAATGTCATCAGCGTTAAACGATAGCCGTCCTCCTGTCTGTCCACACCAACCCCCTGCACGATCATGCGCTGATTCAACTGTAAACTCCTGCAGCCGCTGACACTCAGACACAAACACAACACTAATGAAAAAAAGCTCGCTATGCGCCAACGGCTTTTTCGTGTCTGTACCGAAGGTGATTTCTTTTCTTTGTGCCGCTGATGCAGCCAACAAATTCCCGGGACTACCGTTACAAAAAATATTCCCATCAATGCCGGCACGATGGGCGGCCATAAAAACAGTACCGTTCCGCTGTCCGGCCACAATAATACAACCCCTATCAAAAAAACACCGCCTATCACGGTCAGACGGCTGATAGACCAACGGCTGAAAACTGCCTGCATACTATGCCCAAAGGATAACAACAACAGCGTCACATGACAAAACAGACTGCATATCACGACTAAAATAAACAGCGGATCCAAGCGCTGAAGTACCGCAGAACCGTCTATCGCCCGAAAAATCGGAAACTGCTGATTTTTCAGATAATTTCCTGTCGAACCTGCCAACAGCACGATCAGAAATATCACTACCGTACTAAAACACACCATATACATTCCTGCACTCCGCCGTATATTGCCCTTAACACAAGGTATCAGCGTCGGCAGAGCCGCCATTGACCCCATCCGCCCTATTAATAGCACCCATCCGTCTATAACACTTGTCCCTGACAGATAGTACACCGGTGAAAGCTGCGCCGAAGAATAACCCGGCAGCAAAAAAATCACCATCAAAAGAACGGCCGCCGCCAACAGCCATAATACTAAAAAAGCGGTTCGTGCAATGGCTTCGATATCTTTGCCCGCTGCATAAATACAGCCTGCTATAAGAAAAACCAGCATTACCTGAACGGAAACACCCTGCGGAAGAATATCCGTCATAAAGCGTTTCATCAGGTATGCACAATAAAACGCCGCCCCCAAAAAGTACGCTCCATACAGTACCGAAAGCACTTTGCCCGTTATATGAAAATGCCTTACGCTATAATCACACACCGATATACCTCTGCGGCTGAAACCAACTGACGGCCATAAAAGTATTAACCCTGACGGTATCCACAGCAGCAGCGGCACCATCATTTCCCAAAGGGATGTTATCCCCATCAATGCAGAAGAATACAGCATCGTCAACGCCAAACGACTGACAAACAGCAGTACAAAAAGCTGTCCGGCCGTGATGAGCGGTTTATGGTTGTTCATCATTTGTCGCCTCCTGTCGTGACGTTTCTGCTCCCGGCAAATCTTGTATCCGTTCCGTCCTGTGCGACAGGATGCGCCAATCTGCCCGTACCAGAACATCCCGCCAGGCGATAGCACTCATCGGTGTAATGGGTGTGGTATAAGGAACGCCAAAACTGCTCTTGCCGCAAAGATGCACATAGCGCTGATAGCTACTACCATCAAAGTAGGCGCTCCGATCAGTCCTGCACTGACTGCCGTATCACCAATTACCAGACCGCCTACAATACTAACGGCATACCCTAAAGGCTGCGGCATCCGCAAGCCGGCTTCCCGCATCAGCTCATAAATAAACAAAATCAGTATCGTTTCGGTTGTCAGTGATAAAGGCGTTGCCGCAATCGAAGCGGCAATTTTATTCAGCATCAGTGTCGGGAACATCTCCGGATTATAGGTGCCCAAAGAAACAAACACGCCCGGCAGTAAAATCGAAATGAAAAAAGCCCCGTATTTCAAAAAACGGGTAAAGGTCGCAAAATACGCACGATTGGAATAATCGTCCAACGATTGAAAATACTCTGCAAAAATATACGGTACAATCAGCGCAGACGGCACCCCATCGACTAAAACAGCAATCCGTCCTTCTGCTAACTTGCCGCAAACCGTATCAGGACGTTCAGAAACCCCTACCCCACTGAACAGGGAATGTCCCCCGCCATCCTCTAAAAACGGTACTAAATATCCTGCTGTTAACACGGTATCCAACGGTATGCGCCGTAACCGTCTTTTCAGTTCGGATAATATCTCCTTCGATACCGTATCCGTCAGATAACACAGCGCAATTTGTGTGCGGCTTGTCCGACCCAGTGTCAGCGTTTCAAATTTAAGGCGGGGATTTTTGAGCCGCCGCCGCATGAGTGTCATATTCACCCGTACCGATTCCACAAACCCTTCCTTTGACCCCCTTTGCACAATATCCGATTCCGGCTCCGATACGCCTCGACTGGCATATCCCTGTATTCCGATCGCCATCACCTTATCACAGCCGTCAATCACAATGGCGGCCAGACCGGACATAATCGCTTCTTCCAGCGCTTCTATGG
Organism: uncultured Eubacteriales bacterium; assembly: GCA_900322145.1. Taxonomy (GTDB): domain Bacteria; phylum Bacillota; class Clostridia; order Oscillospirales; family Acutalibacteraceae; genus UBA1213. The sequence continues at coordinate 7,627 of ONYQ01000014.1, read as the reverse complement.
TGGTCAGTTCTGTCAGTTCTGCCGTATAGAGTACCCTTTCGCTGATCATTTGATAACACGCTGTCGGTTCCGTATCCACAAAGACATACGATAATAACGGCTGTAATATACCTTCCGCCAATATCTGCTTGTCAATCATATTATCAATGGTCACGACCGCCGCCTGACAGGATGACAAACGTATTTTCCGTATCGTTAAATCCGCACTGTCCTGAAAATCTCTCCGCAGTTGCGTCAGCGTTACATCCAATGACAATGCCAATGGTGCGGAGGGTGCTTCATATTCCTTGTTCGGTTCTGCCCCTTTGTAAATCTTCTGTAACTCCCTGATAAATCGAAACATTCACTATCCACTGAAGGAAACCTTTCTAAATGTTACCCTTCAGTCCCCCTTCCTGAAAAACTCATATCGGTACGGCATCTATCACTATTGCCTCTCTGATTACTATGGTTTGCCGGAAAGGATTTTATACATCCGAAAAAAAGAGGTGTATATTTTCACAGGGAAACCGCACAATAATAGTATTCTATCGTTTGCGGAGGTGCATGACCTTAGTATGGTTATTTCCGTTATCAGAACCTTTTTGCTGTATCTCCTCATTCTGTTTGCCGTCCGTATGATGGGCAAACGTCAGATCAGTGAAATGCAGACCAGTGAACTGGTAATTACCCTGCTGATGTCCAATATTGCTACCATACCGATGCAGGACACGGAACAATCCCTTCTCAGCGGTGTTGTCCCTATTATGGTATTACTGGTCAGCGAAATTCTGCTTTCTTACTGGATGCTCAAACAATCCAAAATACGCAAATTAGTCTGCGGCAAACCGGTTATTGTTATCAATAACGGCACTATTGACCAGAATGCCATGACGGAACTGCGCATGACAACCGAGGATTTATTTGAACAGCTTCGGCAAAAGGACGTGTTTGACATCAATGAGGTTGCCTTTGCCATTATAGAAACTAACGGTCAGCTCAGTATCCTGAAAAAAGCGGAGAATGACCCCGTAACCCTCAAGGACATGAGCCTCTATAAACCCCAAAAAGAACTCAATGTTGTTATTATCAGTGACGGCGAACTGAGTCCCTCTTCCCTGCATATTTGCGGCTGGAACAAGGAAAGGGTACAAAAAATCCTGCAGCAGGAACATACCGCACTGCAGGAAGTCTTTATCATGACCGCCAATGCCGGCGGACAATATCAGATCATCCGAAAGGAGAAAACGTAATCATGTACAGATTATATGGCGCTCTTGTTGTATTAGCCATCGTAGCCATATTGTCCGGCAGCAGCTTCTGGGTCAATACCTCTGCCGCCGCACAAGTGACAGGACATTTACAGGAAGCCTATCATTCCGCCGAAACCGGTGACAGTCATATTTCCGCCCAGCATATCCGACAAGCGGCGGATATACTGCAGGAATATCGTCAGATACTTTGCCTGTTTGTATCGCACCGCACCATCGACAGCATTGAGCAGACCGTTGCACAGGCGGAAATATGTCTCCGGCAAAAAGAAATACAGCCTTTTTTGCTTTATTGCCGCAGTGCTATGGATATGACGGAGGATTTCAGCCGACTGGAATACCCGTATCTTCATAACATCATCTGACCAACACACATCCTCTCCGCAAACGCCCGATAAAACAACAGACCATACATACTGTCTTTTACAACATCATGTATGGTCTTTGACGGTTATTTCAACAAGATTCTTCCGCCGGCGGCATGGTTGGCAGCGCTTCCACGATTCGCTGCCGGATAGCATCAATGCCGTCACCGTTCTGAGAGGAACAGGGACAGAGAATGATATCCGGATAATCGCTCAGTTCTTCCTGCAAGGCGGAAAGACGCTCCTGCTGCTGCGTCTTTTTGAGTTTATCCTGCTTTGTCAGGGCAACAATAAACGGATAGTGATTCTGATACAGAAAGTCAATCATCGTTATATCATTAGCGGTCGGCGGATGCCGCATATCACATATCTGCACCACAAGGGCGATTTTTCTTTCCTGTGCAAAATATCCTTCCACTAATTCCGCCCAGCGGCGCTTTTCGGCCTGTGATACCTGTGCATAGCCATAACCCGGCAGATCAACAAAGTACGCTTCCTGCAAGGCAAAAAAGTTGATCGTTGCCGTTTTGCCCGGTTTCGCACTCACACGGGCCATAGATTTACGGCAAAGCAGCTTGTTAATCAGCGAGGATTTGCCGACATTCGATTTACCGGAAAATACAATTTCCGGCAAATCAGACGGCGGTATCTGTGTCGACTTACCATAGGCCGCCTTAAATTCTGCAATCTGAAAATTCATGGTTCACCTCATTACATCGGCGCATGGGGCACCAATGCCGTATCCAGTACGGTATGAATGTTGCCGGCCAGTACAAAATTGACCGATTCCTTGACAACATCATCCACTTCGTCCAGATCGGACTTATTATCTTCCGGAATAATAATCGTTTTGATACCCAGCCGATAGGCCGCCATCGTCTTTTCCTTCAAACCGCCAATCGGCAGCACACGACCACGAATCGTAATTTCTCCGGTCATCGCAATATCATGCTTGACGGGAATGCCCGTCAGCGCCGAAGTAATCGCCGTTGCCATCGTTATGCCAGCAGAAGGCCCGTCTTTCGGTACAGCCCCCTCCGGTACATGAATGTGAATATCTTTCGTCTTATAGAAATCCGTATCTATATGCAGTTCATCTGCCATCGTTCTCACACAGGTATAAGCGGCCTGTGCCGATTCTTTCATCACATCGCCCAATGAACCCGTCAGTTCAATCTTGCCGCTGCCGGTCATTACGGCTACTTCAATCGGCATGGTTTCTCCGCCGACCGATGTCCATGCCAAACCGGTGGCCAGACCAACTTCATCATTCTTCTGCATATTATCCAGCTTATATTTGCGGGAACCTAAATATTGCTCCAGATGTTCCTTGTCCACTTTTATGGATTTTGTATCACCTGCGACAATACGAACCGCCGCTTTATTCATCACTTTGGACAGCGTTCTTTCCAGCGAACGGACACCCGATTCACGGGTATAACTGTCAATGATATCATAAATAGCTTCATCGGAAATTTTGAACTGACGACCCGTCAAGCCATGCCGTTTGAGCTGCTTCACCAACAGGTGGAGCTTGGCAATACGGAATTTTTCTTCCCGTGTATAGCTGTCCAGATGAATAACATCCATTCTGTCCAGCAGCGGTGCCGGAATCGCTGTATGGTCATTGGCCGTCGTGATAAACATCACTTTGCTCAGGTCAAAGGGCAGGTCAATATAATGGTCATAAAAGGTGGCGTTCTGTTCACCGTCGAGTACCTCCAACAGTGCCGAAGTCGGATCGCCATGAAAATCGTTGCCGAGCTTATCGACTTCATCCAGCAGAATCAGCGGATTGGCGGATTTCGCCAATTTGATAGCGTTCATGATACGTCCCATCATTGAACCGATATACGTTCTTCTATGGCCTCGGATTTCCGCTTCATCATGGATACCGCCCAAAGCAATACGCTGATAGCTGCGGCCTGTCGCTTCCGCAATCGATTTGGCAATGGACGTTTTACCGACACCCGGAGGACCTGCCAGACAGATGATCTGTCCGTTGATTTCCGGATTCAGCTTACGAACCGCCAACGCTTCCACCACATTCTCTTTGACTTTCTTCAAGCCATAATGATTCTTGTCCAGATAAGAAGCAATCCGCTTGATATCCATCTTTTCTTTCGTATAAATACCCCACGGCAATTCCAGACAAACATCCAGATAACTGCGGATCACATTGGCCTCCGCCGAACCGGACATCATTTTTTCCAGCTTGGCAACCTCTTTGAACAAGCGCTCCTTATTTTCATCGGTCGTCTGCAAAGCAGCAATACGATTACGATACTCCAGCGCCTCTGCATCCGGATCGTCACTCTCCCCCAATTCTTCACGAATGGCTTTGATGCGTTCCCGCAGATAATATTCCTTTTGGTTATCATCCATGCCGAGCTTGGTTTTTTCGGATATCCTTTCCTCAATCACCAGCAGTTCGTTTTCATAACTGAGCATCTCAATGACACGATGCAGCCGCTCCTGTTCATTGGTCAGCTCCAGAATTTCCTGCTTTTTATGGTAATCACGGATGATATTGTCTGCAATATAATCCGCCAATTTACCCGGATCGGTCATTTCATAGACCGTCAGATACATATCCTGCGGCACATGACCGTTAATCAAAGAGAACTCATTGAACGTTTCTTTCAGCAAGTTCAGGCCGGCCTCTGTGTCCTTATCCTTCGGTGCTTCCTGCACCATTGTCTGCTTCACCAGTGCGGTAATATAACGCTTGCCGTCATTGAACTGCAGCACCTGCGCACGATGAAGTCCTTTCACTACCACACGAACAACACTGTCCGAAATCTTTGCGATCTGTAAAATACGGGCAAAAACACCCATTTCATAAAAATCATCCGGCTGGGGTTCGTTTTCCGAAGAATCCCGCTGGGCAGTAATGAGTATTTTTTGATTATACTTTTCCATAGCTGCCGTCAAAGCCGCCACAGATCTCTTTCTCGCAACATCAAAGTGTAAAATAGACCCCGGAAAAACAACTAACCCCCTCAAGGGCAGCACAGGAACCGTTAAAATATCGACGTTTTCATTCTCCATCGCTTGCCTCATCCCTTTTTCAAATTATTATCTTATTATAGCACACATTTCTTGCTTTAGCAAGCCGACTTTTGACAAAGTCTGCTCTTTTTCCATAAAATCCTGTCAAAAATTATCAAAATCCCATAAAAGTGCTTTACAGAAAGGTAAGCTGACTGGTTTCCGGCAGTTCTGCGAAAGCACCGATTTCCTTGAGCAGTTCTATGATCGTTTTGGAAACCTTCGCCCGCTGTTGAAAATCTTCAATAGACGTGAATTCTCCGCCCTCTCTGGCTTCTGCTAACCCTATTGCCGCCGCTTCTCCAACACCGGACAAGGATGAGAACGGCAAACGTATCTTATCCCCTTCGACCAGAAATTTTTTCGCATCGGATTTGTAGATATCAACGGGCAGTACCCCAATGCCTCTGGCTAACATTTCATTGACAATCTGCAAGGTGGCCAACATCGAAATCTCTTTGGCGCTGGCTTCCTTTTTCTGATTTTTATTGCTGATCTCCTGCATTTTGGCACGAACCGCACTGCGCCCCTTACAGACTAACAGCGCATCAAAATCGTCACTCCGGACGGTAAAATACGCCGCATAGTATTCTTTTGCACGATGCACCTTATACCAGCCTAAACGCAGTGTAGCAATCATATAAGCGGCGGCGTGTGCCTTCGGGAACATATACTTGATCTTCATACACGAATCAATATACCACTGCGGCACATCATGCTCTTTCATAGCCTTGATATGATCTTCTGTCAACAGCTTGGTTGCCTTACCCTTACGCACAATTTCCATGATCTTGAATGCCATATCCGGTTCCAATCCCTTGTGCATCAGATACACCATGATATTATCACGGGTACCGATCACTTCTGAAATCGTACAGATTTTCTTTTCGATCAGTTCCGAAGCATTGCCGATCCATACATCCGTACCATGCGACAAACCGGAAACCTGCAACAGGTCCGAAAACGTTTTAGGCTGGGTGTCGATCAGCATCTGCCGTACAAACGTAGTACCTACTTCCGGCAGAGAGAAGGTACCCGTCTGGGAATCAATATCCTCCGGCGTGACTTTGAGGGCATCGGTAGAAGTAAACAGTGACATCACTTCAGGGTCACTCATGGAAATGTTCATGACATCAATGCCGGTATACTCTTCCAGATAGCGGTAAATCGTCGGCACATCGTGTCCGAGTTCATCCAGCTTACAAACCGTGTCATGAATCGAATGGAAATCAAAATGTGTCGTCAGGTTATCGGTTTTCTGGTCATTCGCCGGATGCTGTATCGGACAGAATTCATACACATCATTCATTCTCGGCACAACGACCATGCCGCCGGGATGCTGACCGGTCGTTCTGCGCACACCTGTACAGCCTGCCGCTAAACGCAGTTCTTCTGCCTTATTAACCGTTACGCCTGTCGTTTCGGCATATTTCCGGACATATCCGATTGCCGTTTTTTCGGCCACCGTCGCAATGGTACCCGCTTTGAAAACGTTTTCCTTACCAAACAGCACTTCCGTATAACGGTGTGACTGGCTCTGATATTCACCCGCAAAGTTCAGGTCAATATCCGGCGTTTTATCGCCCTTGAAGCCGAGGAACGTTTCAAAGGGAATATCATGACCGTCCCGCAGATATTCCGTGCCGCAGTTCGGACAGTTTTTCGGCGGCAGGTCAAAGCCCGAACCATAACTGCCGTCCGTGAAAAACTCCGAATTCTGACATTTCGGGCATACATAATGCGGACACAGCGGATTGACTTCCGAAATACCGGACATCGTTGCCACAAAGGACGAACCGACCGAACCACGGGAACCGACCAGATAGCCATGTTCATTGGAATTGGCCACCAGTTTCTGCGCCGTCATATACAACACCGAGAAACCATTGGTAATGATGGAATTCAGTTCCTTTTCAATACGGGCACGGACAATTTCCGGCAGAGGATCGCCGTACTGTTTTTTGGCACGTTCCCATGTGATACTGGTCAACTCCTCTTCAGCGCCCGGAATAAACGGCGGAAAGTTGCCCTTCGGAACCGCCCGTATGTTTTCAATCATATCCGTAATGTAATTCGTATTGGTCACAACAACCTCATAGGCCTTTTCTTCACCGAGATAGGCGAATTCCTTAAGCATTTCCGCTGTGGTGCGGAAATACAGCGGTGGCTGTTCGGCGGCATCACTATAATTCTGCGAGGTCAGCAGAATTTCACGGTATTTACTCTGATACGGATCCATGAAATGCACATCACAGGTTGCCACAACCGGCAAGCCTAATTCATCTCCCAGCCCCACAATCAGCCGATTGATATCCTGCAGGGCTTCTACATCCTTTACCTTGCCTTCTCTGACAAGGTGCATATTATTACCCACCGGCTGTATTTCAAGGTAATCGTAAAACGATGCAATACTCTTTAATTCCTCACGGTTCTTACCGTCGAGAATAGCTCTGTACAGTTCTCCCGCTTCACACGCACTGCCGATGAGCAAACCGTCCCTTAACTTGACTAACTCCGATTTCGGCGTTAACGGCTTTTTGTAGAAGTAATCCAGATGGGCTTTGGAAATCAGCTTATACAGGTTTTTCAGCCCTAACTGATTTTTCACCAGCAATATCTGGTGGAAGTATTTATAGGACTTGAAACTCGGCTTCGGCAATGCCTGTGCGATGGATGCCGTATCCGTAATTTTATATTCATCCTTCAGCTTTTGCAGCATGACCTGAAAGATTTTCGCCAGCATCAGCGCATCATCACACGCACGATGATGATTGAAGTCACCTAATTCCAGGTGCTTGGCAATAACATCCAGTTTATGCTTGTTCAACTGCGGAAACAAGCCCCTTGCAATCGCCAGTGTATCAATATGCGTCAGGGTATAGTGCAGGTCGTTCCGCTCACACGCCGCTTTGATAAACGAGGTATCAAAAGAGGCATTATGTGCCACTACGATTGCATTTT
>ONYQ01000057.1 GCA_900322145.1 uncultured Eubacteriales bacterium | reverse complement strand
TATCAATGAAACAGCTTTTGGAAGCAGGTGTTCACTTCGGACACCAGACAAGAAGATGGAACCCGAAAATGGCTCCGTACATCTTCACAGAGAGAAACGGCATCTACATTATTGACCTGCAGAAGACCGTTAAGAAACTGGAAGAGGCTTATAACTTCGTGCGTGATCTTTCCACAGAAGGCAAGTCTGTTCTGTTTGTCGGCACCAAGAAGCAGGCACAGGATTCCGTGAAGGAAGAGGCACTTCGTGCCGGCGCATACTATGTTAACGCCAGATGGCTCGGCGGTATGCTCACCAACTTCACCACCATCCGCCGCAGAATCGAAAGACTCAGACAGCTCCGTACGATGGAGACAGACGGTACTTTTGATCTCCTGCCCAAGAAGGAAGTTATCAAGCTCAACCTTGAGATTGAAAAGCTGGAGAAGTTCCTCGGCGGTATCAAGGACATGAAGAATATCCCCGGCGCACTCTTTATCGTTGACCCGAGAAAAGAGAGAATCGCTGTGGCTGAGGCAAAGAAGCTCGGTATTCCGATCGTTGCTATCGTAGACACCAACTGCGATCCTGATGAGATCGACTATGTTATCCCCGGCAACGATGATGCTATCCGTGCCGTAAAGCTCATTTCCGGTGCTATTGCTAACGCTATCATCGAAGGCCATGAGGGTCAGATGGGCGCTGCTGCTGCAGAGGAAACCGAAGAAGAGGCAACCGAGGAGTAATTCCGAGGTATCATAACGCATGACAGAATACCCGCATATTCTGCGGGTATTTTTTGAAGAATAAAGATAAACATGGAGGTAACGATTATGGCTTTTACAGCACAGGACGTTAAGACATTAAGAGAGAGAACCGGCTGCGGCATGATGGACTGCAAAAAGGCTCTTACACAGGCAGACGGCGATATGGAAAAGGCAATTGACGTACTCAGAGAGCAGGGACTGGCTAAGGCTGCGAAGAAGGCTTCCAGAATTGCTGCTGAGGGTGTAGCGGTTGCTTATACGAATGATGACTGCAGCGTTGGTGTAGCACTTGAAGTTAACGCAGAGACTGACTTCGTTGCTAAGAATGCTGATTTCCAGGGCTTCGTTAAGACAGTAGCCGAGACCGTGATGAACGAGAACCCCGCTACCGTTGAGGAACTGCTCACAAAGACGGCTGTCGGCACCGAAATGACCGTTGCTGATCTGCTGCAGGAAAAGATCCAGACCATTGGCGAGAACATCATCATCCGTCGTTTTGAGCGTTATGAGGGTGTTGTCACTACTTATATCCATGCCGGCGGTAAGATTGCCGTTATGGTTAAGTTTGCTACAGATGTTGCTGTTAATGATGCTTTCAAGACCTATGCCAAGGATATTGCTATGCAGGTTGCTGCGGCAGCACCGTCTTATCTGAAGAAGGACGAAGTGCCGGATGAGGTTCTGGAGCATGAAAAGAAGATCATGACCGAGCAGGTTATGAACGAGGGTAAGCCCGAAGCGATTGCCCAGAAGATCGTTATGGGTAAGATCGGCAAGTACTATGAGGAGAACTGCCTTGTCAATCAGGTATTTGTTAAGGACAACAAGATGAGCATCAATGACTATACCGCACAGACCGCTAAGGCTCTCGGCGGAAAGATTGAAATTCTCGGTTTTGTCCGTTTTGAAAAGGGCGAAGGCCTTGAGAAGCGTTCCGATGACTTTGCCGCAGAGGTAGCAAGCCTTGCAGGCAAATAATTCCCACAACTGCATATAGATGCTATTACAGACAGAGGACGGTCAGCACAGACACGCCCTCTGTTTTTGTATAATCTGTCTGTATGACTGACCCAAAAAAGGGCGATAATCATCATAGAAAATAGTAAAATTCGCTTTACTTTGCGTGTCGAATATAGTAAAATAGATTAAAATAATATCAACAACAGGAGTGTGTGAGTATTATGACGCCTAAATACAAAAGAATCCTTTTAAAACTCAGCGGTGAATCCTTAGCCGGTGCGGAAAAGCATGGTATTGACTTTGATACGGTGCTGAAATTCTGCAAGCCGATCAAAAAGCTGAATGAAATGGGAGTAGAAATAGCGATTGTTGTCGGCGGCGGTAACTTCTGGAGAGGACGTTCCAGCGGTAAAATGGATCGTACCAGAGCCGACCACATGGGTATGCTGGCCACGGTTATCAATGCGCTGGGCATTTGTGATGCACTGGAACAGCTTGGCTTGGAAGTGCGTGTACAGACGGCCATTGCCATGCAGCAGGTGGCCGAGCCTTATATCCGCAACAGAGCTATCCGTCATCTGGAAAAGGGCAGAATATTGGTGTTTGGCTGCGGTACGGGCAATCCCTTCTTCTCAACAGATACAGCAGCTGCTTTGAGAGCGGCTGAAATCGAGGCGGATATTATCTTCAAAGCCACTATGGTAGATGGCGTTTATGACAGTGATCCGAAGCTGAACCCCAATGCCAAACGGTATGATCACATCTCTTTTCAAGAGGTACTTAACAACGATCTGAAGGTAATGGACAGCACGGCCGCTGCTATCTGCAAGGATAATCATCTTCCGATTATGGTGTTCAGCCTTGATAATCCTGATAATATCGTGGCAGCCGTCTGCGGAGAAGATGTCGGCACACTGGTTGATTAAGCGGGGACATTCAGAACGGAGGTTCCCCTGCAATAAAAAATTCATTAACGGAGGGTATCACTATGAATACACTTATCAAAAGCATTGACGATAAAATGAAGAAAACGGTAGATCATCTGGAAACCGAGTTTGCCGAGATTCGTGCGGGACGTGCGAATCCGGCGGTACTGGATAAGATTCGTGTAGATTACTACGGCGCACCGACCGCTATCAATCAGATTGCAGCGGTTTCCGTGACAGAAGCGAGAACGCTGATTATTCAGCCGTGGGATTCTTCCGTACTGCGCAGCATTGAAAAGGCCATTCAGACCTCTGATATCGGCATCAATCCGCAGAATGACGGTAAAATTATCCGTATGGTATTCCCGCCGCTGACAGAGGACAGACGTAAGCTGATCGTTAAGGATATTGCCAAGATGGGCGAAGATGCAAAGGTAGCGGTTCGTTCTATCCGCCGTGAGGCGATGGAAAAGCTCAAGGCCATGAAGAAAAAGAGCGAGATCACCGAGGACGATCAGAAAAACGGTGAAAAGAAAATTCAGGATCTGACCGATAAGCATATCAAGAATATTGAAAGCCTGACCGAGAAAAAGCAGAAGCAGATCATGGAGATCTGATGCGGTCATTCCGGCAGCTTATCCTGCCGGCAGGATTCTGCTGCCGGAGCTTTTCGGCAAAAAAATATCTCGGCAGGACTATTGGTTCTGCCGGGATGTATTTTGTCATAGAGACATATCCGTGTTCGCAAATTGCGTGACTAATATAGTGAGGTGGAACAGCATGACAACAACACCAAAAGAACTTTATATTCCCGAGCATATCGGCATTATTATGGATGGCAACGGCAGATGGGCGAAAAAAAGAGGATTGCCCCGTCCGATCGGTCATACCTATGGCGCCAAAACCTTCAAGAGCATGACCCGGTATATTAGTCGGAGAGGTGTAAAGTATCTTACCTTGTATGCTTTTTCGACAGAAAACTGGAAGCGTCCTTTAGAGGAAGTTAATTCCCTGATGAAAATTTTCCGGCAGTATTTAATAGATTCGCTGACAAATTTTCGTGAAGACGATATTAAAGTTGTCTTTATCGGTGACCGTTCGGCATTTCCTTCGGATATTATCAAGCTGATTGATGAAACAGAGGAGATTGCTAAAGATCGTAAGGGAATGCAGCTGAATCTGGCGATGAATTACGGCGGACGTGCCGAAATTGTACAGGCGGTGCAGCGTCTTTGTCAGGAAGTGCGTGACGGACAACTTACCCCCGAACAATTGACAGAAGCAATGCTGTCTGATCGGCTGTATACGGCCGGTCAACCCGATCCCGATCTGATTATCCGTACCGGCGGTGAACATCGTCTGAGCAATTTCATGCTGTATCAGGCCGCTTATGCGGAATTTTATTCTACCGAAACATTATGGCCTGATTTCGGAGAAAAAGAATTTGAGGAGGCCATCTTAGCCTTTAATCAGAGAAGCAGGAGATTTGGAGGGGTATAAATGGCGAAACGATTTTTAGCGGCAGCCCTCGGGGTACCGCTGGTCTTGGCTGTTGTATTCTTCGGCGGTTATGCACCGATTCTCTTTGATATTTCGGCGGCGATTATCTGTGTTTTCTGTGTGGGAGAATTCAGTATTGCTTCCGGAACGATTAAAATGTATCCGCTCAGTATACCGGCACTGTTGTTTGCCGGTGTTTATCCGATGGTGCTGACGTATGGCTATGGCTTGCTGACGGGTTATCTTTATACGGGCATTGTCCTCTCGATGCTGGTTTTCTGCCATAAAAAAATAACTTATAAGGAATTCGCATATAATTACGGTATGACGACCCTGATTACGATAGCCGTATCTTCTATCGTAATGATGAAAAATACCGATCCGGCGCATGGGTCATTGTACTTTGTGCTGTCACTCGGTCTGCCGTGGATGGCGGATATCGGTGCTTTCTTTGCCGGCAGTTTCTTGGGCAAGCATAAACTGTGCCCGTCTATCAGCCCGAAAAAAACCATTGAAGGCGTTGTAGGCGGCGTACTGCTGTGTATTGGTGCTACCTGCTTTATCGGATGGCTGTTTTCATTACTGCTCTATCAGGGAACAGTACAGGTACGCTATTTACCGTTGGCCATTTTAGCGCTGTTCGGTTCTTTCTTATCCGTTATCGGTGACCTGAGCTTTTCGGTCATCAAACGGTATTTTGCGATCAAGGATTACGGCTTTATCATTCCGGGTCACGGCGGTTTTTTAGACCGTTTTGACAGCGTCATTATGGTAGCGCCGTTTATGCTGGTATTTATTACTTATTTTCCGATCATTACCACCTGAAAGGGGGGCTTTGTGTGACACGTTCGATTACGGTGCTGGGGTCTACCGGTTCTATCGGTGTGCAGACATTGGATGTTGCCCGTATGCACCATATAAAGGTAGTTGCCTTGACAGCTAATCAGCGCATTGATATTCTCGAAAAACAGGCCAGAGAATTTCAACCGGCATTGGTTGCCGTACGGGATGCGCAGGCGGCCGCACAGCTTAAAATTGCTTTAGCTGATACGGATATTACCGTATTATCCGGTGAGGAAGGCATTCTGACGGCGGCACGATATGAAACCGCCGATACGGTTGTCAATGCGATTGTCGGCGTAGCAGGACTGCTCCCGACACTGGAAGCAGTCAGCGCCGGTAAGCAGTTAGCGTTGGCGAATAAAGAAACCTTAGTAGCGGGCGGTGTGGTTGTCAAAGAGGCCATCCGTCAGCATGGTGTGAAACTGTATCCGGTGGACAGTGAACATTCCGCTATTTTTCAGTGTTTGCAGGGCTGTCCGGAAGGTGCTTTGAAAAAGGTCATCCTGACGGCATCGGGCGGCGCTTTCTATGGCAAGACCAGACAGGAATTGGCCAATGTCACCGTACAGCAGGCGTTAACACATCCTAACTGGAGTATGGGTGCTAAAATCACCATTGATTCCGCCACGCTTATGAATAAGGGCTTGGAGGTTATCGAAGCCTCATGGCTGTTTGACGTGCCGGATGAAAAAATAGATGTTTTAGTACATCGGGAAAGTATCATTCATTCCATGATACAATTGCAGGATAATTCCGTTATCGCTCAATTAGGCGTGGCAGATATGCGTATTCCGATACAGTATGCGCTGACGTATCCGGAACGGTGTCCTTCTCCTGTAAAGGAACTGGACTTGTCAGAAATTGCAACGCTGACTTTTGGCAAACCGGATACAGATACCTTTGAATGTCTGGCGATATGTCGTGAAGCCCTGCGGCGTGGCGGCTTGCTGCCGACGGTAGCGAATGCGGCCAATGAAGCGGCAGTGCAATTATTCTTAGAAGGAAAAATATCCTTCCTGCAAATACCGGCACTGGTAGGACAGGCGGTAGGACAATTTGACGGTAATAACAGTACCGTTACACTGGAGAATATCCTTGCCGCCGACCACGAAACCCGACAGAAAATCCTTTCTTAAAGTGTGGAGAGCGGAGTTGTCTGCGAATTTTAAGTATCTGTCTCTACACGCAGCATAAAAGTTTCGCTCAAGCCTTTTCAAAGGCTTGCAGGGTTCAGGGACAGAGTCCCTGATGGGGTTTGGGGCAAAGCCCCAACAAAAGGGGAGTTGATTGATATAGAGGGCGTATTGTTAGTTATTATTGGTATATTACTGTTTGAACTGATTATATTTATCCATGAATTCGGGCATTTTATCACAGCGAAAAAATGCGGCGTGAAGGTCAATGAATTTGCGTTGGGCATGGGGCCGAAGCTGATTAAATTTCAGAAGGGCGAAACACTGTATTCTCTGAGATTGTTTCCCATCGGCGGATTCTGCTCTATGGAAGGTGAGGATGCCGACAGCGAGGATGATCGGGCTTTTGGTAAAAAATCCGTCTGGAAACGGATGCTGATTGTCGTAGCGGGAGCCGTGATGAACATTTTGCTGGGTTTTGTGCTGATGATGATTACATTGATTCCGAACAAGGCATTTGCTTCCAATAGAATTGCCGTATTTGCGGAGGTCAGCACCTCGTCACAGCAATTACAGGTAGGGGATGAACTGCAGTCCATCAATGGCTATGGCATTCATACTTCTATGGATTTGAATTTTGCGCTGGCTACTGCCAAGAATAATGACATGACGGTGACCGTCAAGCGGGACGGTCAGAATATGACCTTTGAACACGTCAAGCTTCCGACAACCACGACAGACGATGGCAAAGAAGTGGTTCATCTGGATTTCAAAGTAGCGGCTATCGAAAATAATTTCTGGACATTGATGCAGCAGACCTTTTTGCAGACCTGTTCAACGGTCAAAATGGTCTGGGCAAGTCTGATCGGCCTTTTTACAGGTCAATTTGGCTTTAATGAAGTAGCAGGCCCCATCGGTATGACATCGGCCATTTCACAGGCAGCCGCTTCCGGTCTGGAACGCAGTTTCTGGGATGCTTTGAGCAATATTGTTTTCATTATGATGGTCATTACCGTCAATTTGGGTGTGGTGAATCTTCTGCCGCTGCCGGCATTGGATGGAGGCCGTCTGGTATTCCTTATCATTGAAGCCATCCGCAGAAAACCCGTCAAGCCGGAACATGAGGGATGGGTACACGCCATCGGTTTAGCGGCCTTTCTGCTGCTCATGGTTGTCATTTCCATCAATGATATTATCCGACTTTTCCATTAGGAGATGATAGTGTGAAAAGAAGAATGACAAAAAAAATAACGGTCGGCACATTATGTATCGGCGGCGGTGCGGAGATTACCGTACAATCCATGCTGAATGTGCCTTCGACCGATAAGGAAGGCAGTGTGCGGCAGGCCATTGCTTTGGAAAAGGCCGGCTGTGAGATTATCCGTCTGGCGATTCCGGACAAAGAGGCGGTACAGCTTATTCCGGCCATAAAAAAAGAGGTATCGGTGCCGCTGGTGGCTGATATTCATTTTGATTATAAATTAGCACTCGAATCCGCCGCCGCCGGTATTGATAAAATCCGTATCAATCCCGGCAATATCGGTGACGAATCCCGTGTGAAGCAAGTAGCGGATGAATGTCGCCGCCGGCATATTCCCATCCGTATCGGTGTGAATTCCGGTTCTCTGGAAAAACATATTTTAGCCAAATACGGTAAACCGACCCCGCAGGCGCTGTGTGACAGTGCTTTGTATCATGCGGCACTGCTGGAAAAATTCGATTTCGATCAGATTGTGGTGTCGCTGAAATCTTCCAATGTGTTGTTCATGAAAGAGGCGTATGAATTGGCGGCGCAGCAATGCGATTATCCGCTCCATGTGGGTGTGACAGAAGCGGGTACAGAGCGCATGGGCTTGATAAAATCCGCCGCCGGTATCGGCAGTTTACTGCTCAATGGTATTGGTGATACCATTCGTGTATCCCTGACGGATGACCCGGTCAAGGAAGTGTATGCGGCCAAAGATATTTTGCAGGCATTAGGCCTGCGGCGTTTCGGGGTACAGTTTATTTCCTGTCCTACCTGCGGCAGAACCCGTATTGACCTGATTTCTCTTGCCAAGCAGGCAGAGGAACGCCTGAAAGATTGTCATAAGCCGATCACGGTAGCCATTATGGGTTGTGTCGTGAATGGTCCCGGTGAAGCAAGGGAAGCCGATATTGGTATTGCCGGCGGAGAAGGTGTCGGCCTGATTTTCAAAAAGGGCGAGATCATCAGAAAAGTACCGGAAGAATGTCTGCTGGATGAATTGATGAAGGAAATCGAACAACTGTAAAAAAGAGTGTGGCGTCAGGAGAGTGGAGTGCGGCGTTTTTATACCATGCGCCATGAATCTCCACTATCTTTCTCCAGAATCAAGCAGTGTAAAGGAGAGCAATGTGAATCAGTTTTCAGATTTTTTCGGAAAATATCTGGATGTCAGCACCTTTCCCGCCGCTTTGCAGGAAGGTGCTCTCGTTAATATCCGGATGGATTCCGAAAAACGGATGATGGAAGTTTATACGGAAATGTCAGCGCTGGTAGATAAAGAGGCGCTGTACCGTGCCGAAAAGACGATTTGTGAAAGTATATTGAATTTGTTTCAGTGTCATATTTATCCCAAATATGACGCTGATTTGTTTGATGAAAGCTATTATCCGCAGTTGATGCGGGAAATGAAACGGCGGTATGCCAGCCTGAACGGTACGCTGAATGAATCCTCAGCCCGTGTGGAGGGTGACCGTTTTGTGATTACCTTACAGCATGGAGGAAGGGAGCTTCTGCTGCAAAAGGGCTTTGACAAAAATCTGTCAGCGCTGATACGGGAAGAATTCGGACTTTCCTATCATATTGCATTGGAAGGCGTTGTGACGATTGATGCGGAAAGTGATACCTATATCGAACAGCAGAAGATCACGGAGGAAAAGGTATTGCGTGAACAGCGTATCGCAGAACAGGAACAATATGAGAGTATGATGCAGACGGCCAATAGCCGTAAGGCACCGCCTCAGAAAGCGGCACCTCTGCCGGTACCTACGGAAATTGAAATCAGGGAAGGCGCTTCGCTGAATCCTGCGTGTATTCCGGAAAGTGCTGTGACGATTTATGGCAGTCATGTCAAAGGAAATCTGTTTCCGCTGTGGCAGCTTTCTGTGGAATCCGGTACGATCATATTCTGGGGTACTATCTTTGGCATGGAAGTGCGTGATTCACGGGATAATAAACGAAAGATCATTTCTGTGAATATCACGGATTATACAGGTTCAGCTACCGTCAAGATCATTGATTACAATGAAAAATGCAAGGGTATTTTAGAGCTGAAAACGGGTGATACGATCCTGGTCAAGGGTGAAGCCCAGATGGATAAATACGACCATGATATCACGGTCATGGCTTCGGCGGTATGTCGGGTAGCAACGGCTAAAATTGTTGATAAAGCACCCGTCAAGCGTGTGGAACTGCATCTGCATACCAATATGTCGGCAATGGATGCGGTGACGAGCGCCGGTGATTTAGTGAAACGTGCCTATAGCTGGGGAATGCCGGCCATTGCGATTACCGATCACGGTGTAGCGCAGGCTT
>ONYQ01000117.1 GCA_900322145.1 uncultured Eubacteriales bacterium | reverse complement strand
ACGTTTCCTGCCTCCCCTTCAGGGGAGGTGCCGAGCGTTAGCGAGGCGGAGGGGTTCTTGTTTTTGTGCAATTTTCAAATTTGCTCATTTATAGATAATGAAGTTATCAAAACGGTCACGGCAGACAGTTTATGCCGTTTTTATGCCGGTGATGTCAGCCAATGAACCGTTCACGATGTATTACATTGTGAGAAAAACGAACAGGAAAGAATAAGAACAGATTTGTTCCGGAAGGATGGTGAGGATACGGTGGATATATTGGATGTGTTGAAAAAATATTATGGTTATACGTCGTTCCGTCCGGGACAGGAGGAAATCATCCGTCAGCTGCTGGCACAAAAGGATGTGCTGGCGGTCATGCCGACAGGCGCCGGTAAATCCCTTTGCTATCAGATACCCGCACTGTTAATGGAAGGGATTACGCTGGTTATCTCGCCGCTGCTTTCGCTGATGCAGGATCAGGTCAGGGCGTTGCTTTCCATTGGCGTGAGGGGTGCTTATCTCAACAGTATGCTGACACCCCGTCAGATGCAGTTAGCAACGGCCAATGCTAAAAAGGGAGTTTATAAGATTATCTATGTGGCACCGGAACGGCTTGCTTCACCGGATTTTCTGGACTTTGCCTGTCACAGTCATATTGCAATGGTAGCTGTTGATGAGGCGCACTGTATTTCCCAGTGGGGACACGATTTCCGGCCAAGTTATCTCAAAATTGAGGAATTTATTCAAAAGCTGTCCCAGCGTCCGCCTATAGCGGCTTTTACGGCTACGGCGACACCGAAGGTACAACAGGATATCATCACTCGTTTGTGTCTGCGAACACCTTTTACGCTGACAGCCGGTTTTGACAGAAAAAATCTGTATTTCGGTGCGTATCGGCCCGTTGACAAGGAACGCTTTTTGCTGGATTATGTAACGAAGGCCGGCGGCCAATCGGGCATTATTTATTGTAATACCCGCAAGAAAGTGGAAAGTGTGACGGCATTGCTGCAGGAACGTGGTTTTCCGGCGCTGGCCTATCATGCCGGTATGGAGGATAACGACAGAAAACACAATCAGGAGGAATTTCTGTATGACCGTGCCCGTATCATGGTGGCAACAAGTGCCTTCGGCATGGGGATTGATAAACCGAATGTGCGGTATGTACTGCATTTTAATATGCCGTCCAATATAGAGGATTACTATCAGCAGGCAGGACGTGCCGGACGTGACGGCGAACCGGCAGAGTGTATTTTGCTGTACAGCTATCAGGATGTGAGGGTGAGCCTGTATTTTATTGAGCATAGCCAATTTGAGGACGGCACGGATTTAGTACAGCAGCAGCGGTATCGGGAAGAGGAACGCCGCCGTCTGAAACAGATGACCTACTATTCCAATTCCCCTACCTGTCTGCGGAAACGGTTGTTGGGATATTTCGGCGAGTATTATAAAGCACCCTGCCGCTATTGCAGTGTGTGTAATCATGACCGTATAGAAAAATATCTGATTCCTAAGGAACAGCCATTGAATGAGCAGCAGAAACCCATTGATGAAGCATTGCTGGAACGTTTGAAAAAGGAACGGCTGCGGCTGGCATGGCTGAAAGGTGTACCTGCCTTTTCCATCGTACAGGATAGAAGTCTGCGGGAAATGGCAGCAGTCAAGCCCCGTACACTTTCCCAGATGGCACGCATTTATGGTATAGGAGAATATAAGCTGAGCCACTATGGCGAAGCGCTGCTGAAAGTGATTATCGAATATGAGAATGACACGGATTTTTGATATATTACAATAGGGATATATAGAGATAAATATACAAATAGTAATCTTTGGCAGGCTGACGGTATATACTTATCGTATTATAAACGATTAAAATACAAATAGTAATATTATACGGACTGTATAGAATGGAGGACGGTTATATGACAAGAGAAACGGCGAAACGTAAAATCAGGGGTTTTCCCCTGCAGCGGCAGGCGATAGCCAAAAAGGATATTGAGAACAGGGACTATATCACAACGGAGTTAGTGCCGATTTTTGAGATTGAAAGCGGTTATTATCAGATGCAGGTGAATTATAAAATCCGTTTGGAGGACGGTTATATTTACGGCAAGGCACCGTGTCTGGATGATTTTGTGAAGATGCATGAAGCGGCGCAGAGAGGGGAAGTATTTACGATTCTCTATTTAGCCCAATCACGCATTATTCTCGAGATAGAGGAACGGGATGATTGAAACCGTATTCTACTATTAGTAATATATTTTATGATATTACAAAACGTATAATCTGGAGGTGTCACAATGAATTATGTATTGCAGACAGAAGCGCTGACAAAAACGTATAACAAAACAAATGTAGTGGACAAAGTTTCTTTGACCGTCCGACCGGGGGATATTTACGGCTTTGTCGGCAAAAACGGCGCAGGCAAAACAACCTTTATCCGTACCGTACTGGGATTGACGAAGGCGGATGGCGGCAGTTTCCGTTTCTTTGACGGACAGGATTTAGCGGCCGCCCGTAAAAGAACCGGCAGTCTGATTGAAGGGCCGTCCCTGTATAAAAACATGACCGCTAAGGAAAATATTGAGATGTATGCGGCCATGCTGGGAGCGGATAAGCGGCGCTCACAGGAACTGCTGAAAACAGTTGGACTGGCGGATACCGGAAAAAAGCGGGTCGTGAATTTCTCGTTGGGAATGAAACAGCGCTTAGGCATTGCTATGGCATTGGTGGGAGAACCCGACTTTCTGATACTGGATGAACCCATCAACGGACTTGACCCGAAGGGCATTGTAGAAATGCGTGAATTGCTGTTAACCCTGCACCGGCAAGGCAAGACGATTTTTATTTCCAGCCATATCTTGGGCGAACTGGAAAAGGTGGCGACACGTTACGGGATTATTGCTAACGGGCATATAGTCGAAGAAATTACCGCAGAGGAACTGCAGAAAATCTGCATCGCCCGTACCGTTATCAAAACGAATGATCCGCCGAAAGCGGCTGATATTGTAAAACGCTTCCTGCAAACGCAGGCCGTCACCATAGAAAATGATATGGTCATGGTGGCCTGTCCGATTGAAAATATCGGCGCTCTGACGAATGCGCTGTTTTCTGAAAATATCATCGTTTCTGCTCTGAGTAATGATGACAATAGTGCGGAACGGTATTTTATCCGCAGAATGGAGGAGGAATAAGCATGACAGCGTTAATGAAAGCAGACGGCTATAAACTCAGAAAAAGCCGCAGTCTGAAGGTATGCCTGCTTGTGGCATTCGTGCTGGGTATCCTGATGGCGGTTTTGTATCATTGATGATGATGTTCGCTTCGGATGAAAAGACCATTAACGAAATGCTGATGATTATTCCGGATGAAAATATGTGGGCGTATATCAGTACGGCGCTGGCGGATACCAACGTACTGTATATTGCGGCCATTGTCATCAGTATTTTTGTCGGTTCAGAGTATTCGATGGGTACCATTAAAAATTCCGTGTCCAGAGGATACAGCAGAAGCAGTATTTATGTTTCCAAATTATTGTTTTCCCTGATTGCCATGTTTGCTATCGTCATAGGCTATGTATTGGGCAGCAGTATTGTCGGCGGTATCCTGTACGGCTTCAGTGCGAAAATCAGTGCCGGTCAGATATGGCTGATGGTGGCGGCCTATTGCGTGGAAATGATTGCTGTATGCGGTTTGTATGTGATGATTGCCATTCTGCTGAAAAGTACCGGCCATGCGATTGCCTTTTCGCTGATTATTCCGATGTTGGTTTCTTCCGTTCTGCAGATCGTTGCACTGGCCTATAACAACAATGATCTGGTCAGCCGTGTGTGGCTGTTTCAGACGCTGACCGCTACCCAGCAGTTTTGTCTGTATGGCGATGCTTATGTGCCGTTTGTCGTGGGTGCGGTATATTTCATCCTTTCTTGTGTCATCGGTCTTTTGGTATTCCGCCGTCAGGAATTGAAATAAGGTGTGGCATATATTGACCGTATCGGGAACGGTTATTTTTTCGGAGAGGTCCTTCTTGAAACAGGGAAAGCAGATTTTTTTCGGAAAAATCTATACAATTTTCTAAAATATGGTATAATTAAGTAAAATGACAGATAGTTTTTTCAGCATAGCCGTCGGAAAAAACTGTTTGAAAATAAAGGTGATGATATTATGGGTATGGGAAAAATTCTGGTTGTAGATGATGATATCAATATTTGCGAACTGCTTCGTCTTTATATTGAAAAAGATGGTTATGAAGTGGTGATTGCCAATGATGGCGGTCAGGCGGTCACTAAATTCAAGACGGAAAAGCCTGATCTGGTGATGCTGGACATTATGCTGCCCGTATTGGACGGCTGGCAGGTTTGCCGTGAAATCCGCAAGACTTCGCAGTGTCCGATTATTATGCTGACAGCCAAAGGCGAGGTATTCGATAAGGTACTCGGTCTGGAACTGGGCGCAGATGACTATGTGGTGAAACCCTTTGAAACGAAGGAGATTGTTGCCAGAATCAAGGCGGTACTCAGACGTACCGGCGGTGTTGCCTCTTTTGGTGAAAATGTACAGGAAAATAAAAAAGAGGTGCGCTATGACGGGTTGGTGATCAATCTGACAAACTATGAATTGCGGGTGCGGGGAGAACAGATTGACACGCCCCCCAAAGAAATGGAACTGATTTATCATCTGGCCAGCAATCCGAACAGGGTATTTACCAGAGATCAATTATTGGATGAAGTCTGGGGCTTTGATTATTACGGCGATTCCAGAACGGTCGATGTGCATATCAAGCGGCTGAGAGAAAAATTAGAGGGCGTTTCGGATAAGTGGGTACTCAAAACAGTATGGGGAGTAGGTTATAAATTTGAAACGAAAGCATAAGTTTTTTTCGGGACGTTCCATGTTCCTGAAATATATGAACATGAGCGTTATCATTGTTTTTCTGAGTTTCCTGATTTTAGGAATTATTCTGACTATGACGATCTCCCAGTATTGGTATAATGAGAAGCATTCGACACTGACCGCCCGGGCTGACAACATTGCGGAATATCTCCGCATGAATGTAAAGGGAGGCGGGGTTCACGGTGAAGCGGATGCGCCGTTCCGGTGGATCAATGATACCTATGCCCAACACATGGGAGATTTTCTGCACGTTTATGCCAGCGATATGAACTCGGATATTATCATCGTTGATAACAATGCCCATGTTATTATGGCTGTGTCGGATAATCCTCGTGTGAAACCCGGTGTGTCGCTCCATTCGGAAAGTGTGGATAAGGCGCTGAGTCAGAATATCTACTTTGAAAAAGGAACGCTCGGCGGTATCTATAGCGAGGACCGTTATATTTCTACGAAGGTGATTCATACCAGCAGCGGTTTTGAAGCGGTCGGCGCTGTTATCGTTACTACTGATACAAAGGATATTGATAATTTTACGGGCATGGTGATGCAGATATTTATCCTCGCAGCGATTGCCACCCTGTCAATGTCCATTCTGGCAATCGGTGTGTTCTCCTATAATATGGTGAAGCCCCTTAAACAGATGTCTTCCGCCGCCAAACAATTCGGAAAGGGTGATTTCAGTGTCCGTGTTACCGCCAGCGGAAACGATGAGATCAAAGAATTAGCGGTTGCTTTCAATAATATGGCGGAATCGCTTTCATCGTCGGAAATGATTCGCAAAAGCTTTGTGGCGAATGTGTCGCATGAACTGAAAACACCCATGACGACGATTGCCGGTTTTATTGACGGTATTCTGGACGGTACCATTCCGGCTGAAAAGCAGGATTATTATCTGCATATTGTTTCGGATGAGATCAAGCGCCTTTCCCGACTGGTACGCTCGATGCTGGATTTGTCCCGTATCGACAGCGGAGAATTGAAGCTGAATTTCCAGAACTTTGATTTGCTTGGGGTGCTGGTACACGTTATCCTTACCTTTGAACAGGAAATTGACCGCAAGAATATTGAAATACGGGGACTGGATGCCATTACGCCCAAAAATGTCTACGGCGATAAGGATCTGCTGCATCAGGTGGTCTATAATTTAGTGGAAAATGCTGTGAAATTTACCAACGAGGGCGGCTATATTGCGTTTGATATTGTAGAACAGCCGGAACAGTTTGATTTCATCATCAGAAACAGCGGTATGGGTATCAAGAGTAACGAAATTGATCTGATTTTTGGCCGTTTCTATAAAACGGATAAATCCCGCAGCAAGGACAAAAAGGGTCTGGGACTTGGTTTGTATCTGGTCAGAAGTATTATCCGTCTGCATGGCGGTAATATTTCCGCCAAAAGCGTCGTGGGTGACTATACGGAATTTGATTTCTATTTGCCGAAGAAATCTACATCCAAAAAACAAAAATAAAGGAGGAAAGCCTGTCCATGTGGGAAGAACAGGAAAAAGGGGCTGACTTGCCAAACGAAGTACCGGCGCAGCCGATGCCGGTGACGGCTGCCCCTCCGGTACCGGAAGAAATGCCGGCGGAAAATCCGGAGGGCGCATTTCTTTCGGCACAGAACGTGCCGCCTGTACGGCCGATGTCCTACCGTGATATGGAAACAGTCGGCGCAGTTGATACGGCTTCATCGGCGCCTGCGGAAACGGCACTGACAGAGGAGGATTTTTTATTTCCGCCCTATACGGAACTCAAACGGCCTAAAAGAATGTTGTTCTTCAAGGCGGTTTTATGGGGTATCAGTGTGCTGCTGGTTTCTATGGCTATCTTTTTTGCCTATCATATGATCGTGTCTTTACAGCCTGCTCAGAAAAAAAACAGTAGCAGTGATCGGATTCCCTATAATAAAACTACTGCTTCCTATGCGGAAGAATATTCTCTGCCCGATGCGCCGGAGGCCTCGGCTGATCCTGACGGACCGCAGATTACTCTGTTGGAAGAATCAGACGGCGCAACCGAAAATGCCGCAACAAAGGCGTACCGCAAAGCGGTGACTTCCGTTGTATGTATTACCTCCTATCAGTCGGGCAGCGATTATGTTTTGAATAAGATCGGTGACGGTTCGGGTATTATCCTTTCTGAAAATGGCTATATTGCTACGAATAGTCATGTGCTGAATGACAGTGTTTCCACCGGTGTAATGGTGACGACTTATGACGGAACACAATACCTCGGTACCATTATCGGTGTTGATAAAAAAACAGATATAGCTGTCTTGAAAATTGATGCTGAAAATCTCACACCGGCGGAATTTTCTGATTCCGGTCAGCTCTTTGTCGGACAAGAGGTTTATGCCCTCGGCAGTCCCGGCGGTTCCAATTTTTCCAATTCATTGACCACCGGCTGTATTTCGGCGGTCAACCGTATTCTGCTGACCAATGGCTATGTGAGATATATCCAGACAGATACCGCCATCAATCCGGGCAATTCCGGAGGCCCGCTGATTAATGAGCATGGACGTGTCATCGGCATGAATACCTCTAAAATTGTTTCTACCAATTATGAAGGAATGGGTTTCTCTATTCCGAGCAATAAGGTCGTGGAAATTGTTAACAAGCTCATCCGCTATGGTTATATCAATGACAGAGCGACGATCGGTATTGAAGGGACTACCTGTAATTTGTATGAATCCAAGCTGAAAAATGTGCCGCAGGGTATGGTCATCACCAAAATAGAGGCGGACAGCCCATTGCGTGGTGTTAACGTTCAGGAACAGGATTTGATTACCGCTATCAATGGGGTACGCATTAAATCCGCCTATGAATTCATTGATGAACTGGGAAAATATCGGCCGGGAGATACGGTCAGTCTGTCTATTTTTCGTGCGGCTAAAAATACCAATCAGCTGCCGAAGCGCTTTAATGTCGAACTTCAGCTTTTGGATGATGCCAATCAATAACGGTGTGCTGTTTTGACAGGCATACTTCAGCTTACAGATAATCTATAAAAAAAGACGCATCTTTATGGCGGTTTAACGTCCATAAAGATGCGTTTGTTTATGTTCAGAATGAGGTGATGGGAGCAGTCTATGGTTGTCAGCCGTTTTTCCGGCCGGCAAACAGCACAGGATATTCCGGAGGGAATATTCGGGTGTTTAGGTGCATATAACAGAACAGAAACAGGCAAAAGGCGGTTTTCGGGGACAGCAAAATCCCCTGTGCGGCGACACAGGGGATTTGTGTAGTGTGGTGTTGTGACATTATCCGTTGCTTTTCATTTCATCAAGACAGCTCTGGCAAACAGATTGATTCTTGTAGGTAACGATGTTGTTTGCCGAGTTACAGAAAATGCAAGCGGGACGATACTTCTTGATAATCACGCAGTCGTCATCCACGAAAAACTCCACTGAATCCGAACCGTCTTTGATGTTCAGCATTCTTCTGATGTCTGACGGTAATACCAAACGTCCTAATTTGTCAATTTGCCTTACACAGCCGATTGCTCTCATAATGTACCGCTCCTTTCCTTAAAAAACTTGTCGACGATATGTACTTTTCGTATTATCTATATCGTACTATTTTAAGATGGATTTGTCAATAGGAAACGGTAAAAAAATTCTTAAAAATTTGAATTATTGTGCAATTTTCCATTTTATGTCTGATTTGGAAAAATTAACAGATACTCTTGAATCTCGGGGTTTTTATTATACAATGAATACTCCAAT
>ONYQ01000079.1 GCA_900322145.1 uncultured Eubacteriales bacterium | reverse complement strand
GGGCGTTAAATATTGAATAAATAATAATGAATCAAGAAGTGCCGAGGGGCGTTTCTGTATTATTATTTATTCTTTTTTATTTATTCTTTATTCTTTGAATTCCGATTCTCAAAAATTGGCATCAGCGAAACAAGCAGCGGTCAGCAAGAATGATTCGTTTTGTATGATTCAGTTGACAAAAGCCCCGTCCTTGATAGGTCGGGGCTTCATTTGTTGCCTTGAAGAAGGGGCAGGAATAATTCCTGTCAAAATCAGGCGGCTGACGGCTCTATAGGCGCAGCATCCTCTTGATGGGTGCGTGTCAGGCACAGTGTATCGGTACGGATAGAAAGCGGTTGACCGCTGCTGTCGGTTAGGAGTGACAGAGCAGGAGCGGATGACAGCGCAAAAGTATAATTTCCATCGGATGTTGTGCCGGTACATGAAAGCGCCGGATCGGCAAGACGGTCAAAGACGGAAAATACCGCTTCGGCCAGCGCTGTATCCTGTGGGAGCAGCTGTGTTCCCTTGCAGACCAGCGTACCAAGCGAAAGGGTACAAATGCTGTCTGAGCGATGAAACGTCAGCCCTGACAGATTTTCAGGGGAAAGCAGTGTCAGCACAGCATTATTTTTGGTGACATAACGCACATGACAGGTATACTCCGTTTTGCCGTATTGCAGTGTCATATCCGTATCAACGGCCGCATGAACATCAGGACAGGAAGGGGCAGTCGTACAGCCTGCCGGTATCAGCATCAGCAGCAGTGCTGTCCAGAGAGTAATCAGACGTTTTTTCAAAGCATCACCGTATTTCGTCAGAAAATAGTTTTGAGGGCGGCAATCATATCACTCGGCAGCATGGCACGTTTACTGTATTGTTCCGCACAGCGGTCTCCGGCCAGACCATGATAATATACGGCATAAACGGCGGCTTCTTCGGGGCTCATGCCTTGTGCCAGGAAAGAGGCTGCCATGCCGGCGAGCATATCGCCGCTGCCGCCTTTGCCCATGCCTTCATTACCGTTCAGATTGACATAAACTCTGCCTTCCGGTGTGGCAATCAGCGTATTAGCCCCTTTGAGAATCAATACAACCCCGTATTCCATCGCAAAGTTTCGGGCAATATGATAGCGGTCGGTCTGTACGGTCTGTACATCTACGCCCAACAAACGTGCCATTTCACCCGGATGAGGTGTCAGTATTTTGGGAGCCGCAGACCTTTTTAATATATTTATATTCACGCTGATGGCATTTATACCATCCGCATCTAACACCAGCGGCATCCTTGCGCCGTCCACCAAAAGAGCTACCAGACTTTTTGTATTGCCGGTCAGCCCTAAACCACAGCGGATCAAGGCAGCATTGGCACCTTGATTGATCAGCTGCATCAGTCGGGCATATTCGTCAATGTCAATAATGCCATCCTTTGACTGTGCCAGCGGAATATAGACCGGTTCCGGCAAACGGCCGGCCATGATCGGATAGATAGATTCCGGTACAGCCATTTTCAGCAGACCAATACCGCAGCGCAGAGCCGCTTCTGCCGAAAGCATGGCTGCGCCGGCCATGCCATAGCTGCCGCAAATGGAAAGCAGTGTGCCGTTGGTACCTTTATGGGCGGATTTTTTGCGTGGCGCAAACGGATGTGCCGCCACATAACTGTCAGTAGACAGCATCATAAACGGGGCGCTCTTTACGACACTATCCGGTATGCCAACATCCGCTACGGATATGGTACCGCAGCGGTCAGCCGCCGGATATAATACGTGCAGCGGTTTCAGCGCCGTGAAACTGACGGTGTAATCCGCCGTAAAGCAGTCGTTTTCAATGCGGCCGGTGTCACATTCGATACCGCTGGGCAGGTCAACGGCAATTTTCACGGCATGGGTATTTTCGTTGCAGAAACCGATCAGATCGGCCATATCGGCCTGTAACATTCCGTGAAAACCAATGCCGTAAATGGCATCAATCAGCATATCCGCTTCCCGCACCAGACCGATACACTCATAATATTGATTACCATAATAACAGACACGGACATTTTGCGGCAGCAGGTCAAAATTTTTTCGTGACAACTCCGTTCCTGGTTCTCCGGCGGTCAGGATGACCGTCACATGGGTCATATCCGATAACAGCCGTGCGATTACAAAGCCATCGCCGCCGTTATTGCCGGCACCACACAGCACACAGACCTGCTGTAATTTTTTTTCGGCAATCAATTTTGCCGCCAGTGCCGCTGTTTCCGTACCGGCTTTTTCCATCAGTTCCTCTAAGGAAACGCCGCTGTTGACGGCGGCTGACTCAATGCCTCTCATCGTATTACTGTCTGCCACGATCATCTCTTAACATCTCCCTTTATCAATGTACAATGTACAATGATGATTTCTTAATCATTCAAATCTGCTAAAACGGAACCATTCCACATTTCACTTTCCATAAAGATATTGTCGGACTCGAACCAAAGCAATTATTTTTGAATAATGCAAAGAGAAAATTGTTCTGTCATTTTCGGCTTTTGTCTGACCGACATCTTATATTTTTAATGAATAAAGAAAAAAGAATAAAGAATAAATAATAATACAGAAACGCCCCGTCAGGCTCTTTATTCTTTATTATTTATTCTCTATTCTTTATTATTTGAGCCCCGACACATCAGTGTCGGGGCGTTTCTGGAGATAAGGGGAATCGAACCCCTGACCTCATGAATGCGAACCATGCGCTCTACCATCTGAGCTATACCCCCATACAGTTATATATTATAACAAATCCCTGCGGATTTTGCAAGGGGGTATCGCAATTTTTTTTCAAATCCCGGAACACCGGAAACAAGCATCAGTGAAAGGAAACTCCTTCTGTAAGGGGTGAAACCACAAATACCTGTTCATACTGTTCCTCTAAATGTGCGGCGCACAATTCAGCGGTATGACGGTCATCAAAGAGACCGAATACAGCGGAACCGCTGCCCGTCATACAAGCATTCAAAGCGCCTTCTGTACGCAGTCGGGCTTTAATATCCTGTATTTCCGGCACCGGCACAATGGCTTCAAACTTATTATAAAGTCCCCTGGCAATATCCTCTAATGAACCGTTACAGATACCGCTGATGACTTTATCGGGATTTCTCAGGCGGGCATATCCGGCGGCATCCGACAGCCGATAGGCTTCTGCGGTCGAAACCTTTACTTCGGGTTTCACGATAACGATATAGCTTTCGGGCATATCGGGCAACGGGCTGAGAATAGTACCGATTCCTTCGGCCGTCATCGTACCGCCATACAGACAAAACGGTACATCCGCACCGATTTTCTCCGCTATATCGGCTAATTCCGCCATCGTCATTTCTGCCGACAGCATATCATTGAGTGCATACAACACGGCGGCCGCATCGGTACTGCCGCCCGCTAAACCTGCCTGTGACGGAATCCTCTTTTTGATACGAATCCATACACCGCTGACAGGCTGTTGTATGGCATCGAAAAATGCTTTGACCGCTTTATACGCCGTATTACTCTCATCACACGGAATATCACTGTCACTGCATTCGATACGGATACCTTCCATATCCTCTTCAACACTGACCGTCACTTCATCATACAGGGATACTGCCTGCATGACCATGTTCACCAGATGATAGCCGTCACTGCGCTGTCCGGTAATATCCAGAAATAAAT
The DNA here is from genome assembly GCA_900322145.1 of uncultured Eubacteriales bacterium. GTDB lineage: Bacteria > Bacillota > Clostridia > Oscillospirales > Acutalibacteraceae > UBA1213. The sequence continues at coordinate 10,590 of ONYQ01000079.1, read as the reverse complement.
TCAGCTTGGCGGGTGCCAGAACGGTACGTTTCATAGCCGTCTCCTTCCGTTTGCGTCATCCCTCGGAATGCTTTTCATTCAGGAACTTTTCAATTCTGACAAGGGCTTCCTGTATATGTTTCAGCGAATAGGAATAGGATACTCGTGCAAAGCCTTCTCCGCAGTCGCCAAAGGCCGTACCCGGTACAATGGCTACCCGCTGGGCATAAATCAGCTTTTCGCAGAAATCCTCAGAGGTCATGCCGGACACCTGTATACTCGGGAAAACATAGAAAGCGCCTTCCGGCTCGAAGCAGGTCATACCCATGCGGCCGAATTCGTCCACAATCAGGCGGCGGCGCATATCATATTCTTCTCTCATGTGTTCGATATCATTATCGCCATGCTTGAGGGCTTCAATCGCCGCATACTGAGCGGTAGTCGGCGCACTCATAATAGCATACTGGTGCAGTTTGAGCATCTGCGAAATCACCGGTTCAGGACCGAGCGCATAGCCCAACCGCCAGCCGGTCATCGCATAAGCTTTGGAAAAACCGCTGACAACGATGGTTCTTTCCTTCATGTGAGGAATATCGGCAAAAGACACATGACGTTCCTTGCCGTAGGTCAATTCGCCGTAGATTTCATCGGACAGCACTAAAATGTCATGCTTCTCAATGACCTTTGCAATAGCCTCTAAATGTTCCCGCCGCATAACAGCGCCGGTGGGGTTATTCGGGAACGGCAGAATCAACAGCTTCGTACGGGGGGTAATGGCCGCTTCCAACTGTTCAGCGGTCAGACGGAAAGCATCCTCCGCTTTGGTTTCGATAATAACCGGCGTACCGCCTGCCATAATGGTCATTGGCTCATAGCATACAAAAGCCGGCTGTGGGATGAGTACCTCATCGCCTTCCTGCACTAAGGCACGGATACAAAGGTCAATGGCTTCCGAACCGCCGACCGATACTAAAATTTCCTGATCGGGGTCATATTCCACATTAAAACGTCTGGCGTAATAGTTGGAAATCTGCTTTCTGAGTTCTTCAAAGCCCCTGTTGGGGGAATACCATGTCTGACCTTTGCGCAGAGTTTCGATACCCTCCTGACGGACGTGCCAGGGGGTAGTAAAATCAGGTTCACCGATACTCAGTGAAATGACGTGATCCATTTCGTTGGCAATATCAAAGAACCGGCGGATACCGGACGGTTTCAGACCGGTCAAACGCTGATTCAGCAATTTTGTGTAGTCCATTACAAGATCATACTCCTTTGCTCCCGGTCTTCATCACTGTCATAGAACGAAACGCCGCCGCTCTTGTAGTGTGTGAGTACAAAGCTGGTAGCGGTACCGATGACATTATCAAGGGTAGAAAGCCGCTTGGACACAAACTCTGCAATTTCCTGAATGGTACTGCCCTTGACCATCGCAATGAGGTCATAACGGGAAGAGGCCGCCAGATATACGCTTTCCACATTATCATAGGACATAACGATTCTGGCAATATCATCAAAACCGGTTTCGGCCTTCGGGGTCACTTTGAGTTCAATGAGTGCCATCACACCGGCTTCGGGTACCTTATCCCAGTTGATAAGGGTTGTACTGCCTTTGATAATGCCTTGTTCCTTGTAATCGGCGATCTGCTTTTTAACCTCATCTTCGCTCTGTCCGAGCATCGTGGCGAGCTGCGCCGTAGTAAACTCCGCATTTCTGCTCAACAATTCCAACAGCTTATTCATTTTCTTTCCATCCTTTCAGATTTAGTAAACACCTATATTATACACGACTCTCCCCCACTTGTCAAAACCAATATACAATGTACAATGTGCAATGTGCAATTATCACAATTTTCTGCACAACACGCTGAAAGCGTGACAAAGGGAGCGTTATCGCTTGGCATGACATTTTTACACTAAGAAATAAATCTTTCGCTTCTAATCAATGTACATTGTACATTGATTATTGGTTCATGGCAAGGAAACGGTTAATCTCAACGAGGCGTGCATTGGCATCAGCGACCCCCATACGATAAATATCTTCCAGCATTTCCACGTCCCTGCACTGACGTTTGATATTGATAGGACGGGAAGGCTCAATCACGAGGGCATTTTCCCGTTCCTGCTCCTGATAGCAAAGGTTACGCTGACGCTCATACGCCGCCGGACGCTGCCGTATCGCCTCCACTAATGCGGGATAGGCTTTATATTTATGTTTGAGATAGAACAACGGGAATTCCGGTTTATTTTTCTTGACATAGGTTCTGTCCCTTGTAAGGACAATGATATTTTTCGCAATGCCGTCATGAAGGGCGGCTTCAATAGGAATAGAAGCGCTCACACCGCCGTCCAGCAGGGCATGACCTTCATATTCCACAATATTGGCAACAACCGGCAGCGATGCCGAAGCGATCACGGTACGCATATCATCAGGGCGCACCGTTTCATTGCCAAAAAAAACGGGTTTTCCTGTACGGACATCAGTGGTTCCGATATGCAGCCGCATAGAAGTGCGGGCAAATTCCTCAAAATCAAACGGCAGCAGCGTATGCGCCAGCTCACCGAAAATAAAATCAAAGCCGAACAGACTTCCGGTTTTCCATAGCAGTTTCCAACTGCTGTAACGCTTATCATTGGCATACTCTGTATAGATATGATAATTCCGACCGGGCTGTTTTGACAGGTAGGACATCGCATTACAAGCGCCTGCCGATACGGCATAGGTATCCTGTATGTAAATATCGTTTTCTGCCAGCACATCCAATACGCCTGCGGTATAGGCGCCACGGTTGCCGCCGCCTTCACGTTTCCTGCCTCCCCTTCAGGGGAGGTGCCGAGCGTTAGCGAGGCGGAGGGGTTCTTGTTTTTGTGCAATTTTCAAATTTGCTCATTTATAGTTTATGAAATGGAACAGCAGACGTTTCTTCCGCAAAAGAAAGAAACGTCTGCTGTGATTTCAGCCGGAAACAGGCGGTCATACTCAGGACATGACAGACGGACGGAAAACGACCTCATGCACACCGGCATCACATACAAGGATATAGCCTTTGATGGCACCATCCTGACAGATCATTTCCGTAAAATAGCCTATCTCATGAATGGCAGGGTTCTGATGAATGATAGAGAAATCCTCTCCCCTGTTCTTATAGCGATTGATGGCCGCATGGATACGGAACGTACGGCCGTCAAGGGTCATTTCATCACCGATGATCGTAAATGTCTGACTGCCGGTAAAAGTATCCTCCCAGGTGCCTTGTACATTGGCTAATAAATCATCATTGATGGTCACATAGCCGTAACGGGATTTATCCGTGGGTGTCAGGATTTCTTCTGAAATACCCGAAAACGGAAACTGCTTGATATAATGCAGACGGCCGCCCTCATAATACAGCCGTTCGACTGTGGCATAGTCTGTATCACTGCCGGCATAGCGCAAACCATTCTGCGACAAATGGAGTTCGATTACCCCATTGGCTGTTTGTTCGGCGCTGAAAGTCGTGGATAAAACTTCTCCGCTCCGCCATAGAAAGATGATGTTATCGTCATGAATTTCTATGCGGGAACCGATAACGCCTTTTTCTTCCCAGTTACCGTTGAGTTCCTCTTCAAAGAGCATCGGTACAGCACCTCCGCTCACTCAGTTCCTGACCGGTACCAGTGCCGTGATTTCATCTCTCATGCGGATAGCTTCCCGACGGGCGGCCTGTGCATAATCCTTCGGGTCAAGGCCTTCCTCTTTCTTCCAGGCACACATAATACCACGGGAGGAATTGATAATAGCGCCGAGACCGTTTTCATCAAAGGCAGGGGCAACGTCCTGTGCGCCGCCGCCCTGTGCGCCATAACCGGGGACTAAGAAAAACGTATGCGGCAGAGCCTTACGCAGTTCGCCCAACTGTGCAGGATAGGTAGCGCCAACGACAGCGCCTACACCGCTGTAGCCATATTTTCCGGGCAGTTCTGCGCCCCATTGCTCGCACATACGCCCCATTGTCTGATAAATGGTCATACCGTCGTCCAGTTTTCTGTCCTGCAATTCACCGGAGGACGGATTGGATGTTTTCACCAGTACAAACAAGCCCTTATCGCTGTCACGGCAGACATTCAGTACCGGCTTCACGCCGTCTGTACCCAGATAAGCGTTGACGGTCAGCGCATCACCGCCGAATACCTCCAGCGGTTCACCTTCTACCTCTGTCACGCCGAGATGGGCTTTGGCATAGGCTTCCATAGTCGTGCCGATATCATTACGCTTGCCGTCTGTAATCACGAACATTCCCTTGCTTTTGGCGTACTCAATGGTACGCTTGAGAACTCTTACGCCCTCCCAGCCGTACATCTCATAATAGGCCGCCTGCGGCTTGACCGCCGGAACAATATCACACAAAGCATCAATCAGCCCGACATTGAACCGGTAAAGGGCTTCTGCGGCACCTTCAAGAGTTTTGCCGTATTGGGCATAGGCTTCTTCCTTGATATAGGCAGGAATGAAGTCCAGCTTCGGGTCAAGTCCTGCTACAGTGGGGTTCTTGGTTCTTTTAATACCTTCAATCAGTCTGTCAAATGACATAGGGGTATCCCTCCATTTATTTATAATTCGTTGAAAACGATTCTGCCCTGATAGATGGTCAGCTTGACCTTAGCGGCCAGTGTCAGACCCTTGAAGGGCGTATTTTTCGATTTGCCGTGGAGTTTTTCGGGGTCAACCGTCCATTCCTCTGCCCGATAGAGCATCAGGTCAGCCGGTGCGCCGACAGACAGTGTACCGCCGTAGGTTTTGAGGATATGCGCCGGATTGACCGACATTTTGCGAATCAGTTCCGCTTCACGGAGAATACCGCCCTTGACCAGCACCGTATAAGCCGCCGCAAAGGAGGTTTCCATGCCGATAGAACCGTTGGGCGCTTGTACAAAATCGGCTTTTTCCTGCGGTGTATGGGGCGCATGGTCGGTGGCAATCGCATCAATCGTGCCGTCCTTGAGGGCTTCAATCATTGCCAGACGGTCACGTTCGGTACGCAGAGGGGGATTCATGCGGTAATCCGCATCCCGCTGCAGAAGGGCTTCTTCCGTCAGCATCAGATAATGCGGAGCGGTTTCGGCGGTCACACGCACACCACGCTTTTTGGCATCACGAATCATCGCCGCCGATGTGGCTGTACTGACATGACAAATATGTATCGGCAGGCCATAGCTTTCCGCCAAAGCCAATTCTCTGGCGGTGCCGGCATCCTCTGCCGCACAGGGCATTCCCTTCACGCCGAGCGCTCTGGATACGGCACCCTCATTGACTTTACCGCCGGCTAAATAAGGGTCTTCACAATGCGCCGTGACAGGAATGTTGATATCCGTCTGAGCGGCTTTCTGCATGGCGGCTACCATGATAGACGTATCGAGTACCGGCACACCGTCATCCGACAGCGCACTGATACCGGCTTGACGTAAGGCGGCAATATCCGTTGCCTCATGGCCGCCAAGCCCCTTCGTAATAGCGCCGACAATATGCACACGGGCATCGGCATTTTTTGCCTTTTCTGCGATATAGCGCACGATTTCTGGCGTATCAACGGACGGTTTCGTATTCGGCATAGCTAACAGCTGGGTCACACCGCCGGCGGCGGCGGCACGACACCCCGACAAGATATCTTCCTTGTCTGTCTGTCCGGGGTCACGCAGATGTACGTGCAAATCAATCAGACCGGGGGCGGCTGTCAGACCGGTACCGTCAATTATCTGTGTATCGGCATCCGGCGCAGTGACCGGCGCAAAACTTCCGTCACGGATAAATATTTCTCCTACCGTATCCATACCGTTCACGGGGTCCAATATCCGCACATTCCGTATCAAAATACTGCTCATTGATCTGCTCCTTTCGGTTCGGCGGCAAATAAAAGTTTTCCATGTGCCATGTGGAGTTGTGCCGCACATCACCTGCTTGATTTTTTACAGTGATTGATAAGGCACACATCCGCAGGGATTATTCTTCGTCATAGGGCGGTTCGGGGGCAAAGAATTTGCCCAGTGTTTTTCTGAAACGGCTGCCCATGCCGCCTTTTTTCTTCGGCAAATTGGCTTCCTCAACAGGCGGCTGAACCGGTTCCGCTTCCTGAGCGGACGGCTCATAGCCGGTATAGAAATCAAAGAGAGCGCCGGCATCTTCCTGTGCAGCAGCATCATTCACATTTTTGGCACTTTCAGCCGGCTGTACAAAAGCATCCTCCCAGGGAGAGGACTCCACTGCTTTAGCGGCAGGCGGTTCGGCAGCAGCCGGTGTTTCCGGAACAACAGGCGATTCTGAAACGACAGGCGGCTCTGAAACGGCAGGCGCTGATTTAGCGGAACGTTTGGTTTCTCCTGTGCGGAAACGCTGTGCATAAGCGTGATTTTTCGGCATATTGCTCTTCATTTCCTCATACTGCCGGTTATACTCCGCCGCATTCACACTTTCCAGACGGGGGATTTCCGTAAAGGCGCTCTTCATGGGAACAACCGGACGGGTCGGAACCGGCGCACGTTCTACCGTTATACCGCTGTTGCGTTCAAATTCGGACAGGGGCTGCTCTTCGGGTTCATTTTGACGGGAATCACGGGTTTCTGAACTGTTAAACGGGTCAAACATATCTTTCACCTCTGACGTTTGGGATGTTTTATTTTCTTTAGCGGTCTTTCCCTTTTTGGGGGCAGACTGCTTATCAGACTTTTTCTTGCCGGTCGTACCGGCGGCCGGTGTTTTATCTTTTGAAGAAGGTACGGACGGCTGTTCCGGAGCGGCGACCGTCTTTGCCTTGACAACAAACGGTTTTTCGTCCTTCTCAGCCAAAACCGCATTATAGATTTCATTGTGGCGGGCGGTTTCAAAGCCCATTGCTTCTAATTTTTTATCCTCTTTTTCGGCCAGACGGGTTTCATCACGAATTTCGATATTGACAGGCTTACCGTCATCCTCCTTCGTAGCGCCAATCAGCAGACTGCCATCGTCCGACTGGGAAATTTCCAGCTCAATGCTCCTGGCCTTTTTATCAGAATCGGATGATACTGCAGAAACGGCCGCCGCAGCAGCGGCATCATGGAGCGGTTTTTCCAGAGAAACCGCCGCCGTTTTATCGGGAACGGATTGGCTGTTTTCTGTACTGCCGGAAACGGACGGTGAAGGCTTTGATGCAACCGCCGCCGTTGTTTCATCGGCGGCACTGACCTGCTCAATTTCCGTATACCGTTTTTCGCTGTTGCCGGCAAATACCACTTCCTCGGCAGCGGAACGGTGCGCTTTGCGGTTCTTTCTGTTCTGTCTGCCCTGCGGTGGAGGCGGAAAATGGAACGGTTCTGCCGGAGATACCGCCTGCGGCTGACCCGTGACAACATCTTCATAAGTCATCGGCTTGATTTCAGGGGATTTAGGCGCTGTTTCTCCGTTGGACAGATTTTTTTTGGCGGTATCCGAAAAAATATCCTTTTCTTCCGGCTTGGACGGTTCAGACGACTCAGACGGTGCAGAGTCTTCCGGAAACAATTCGGCAATCAAACGGGAGTTCTTATATTTTCTGGCCGCCACAACAATGATCATCAGCGACAGCAGCGCCACAAACGAAGCAATGCCGATATAGATATAGCGCACATCCACCTCATTCAGGTCAAATACTGCCTCCAGCGATGATTCGGTATCAACAGTCTGCGCTACACGTTCAAACTGCACACTGTTCATCACCTTATCAAACATGGCTTGATTCGGATCTTTATCCGTTTCGGCGGCTGTCTGATACGTCAGACGGACATTCTGACCGTTGATGATGGTATATTGCTGTACGCCGTGAATATTGGCATCATCGTTCTGATAACCAATGGTAAACGTCAGGAACGGCACACCGTTATAAATGCTTTTGGTACAGCCGGTATAAATTTCCGAACTGAGCAGTTTGTCGATAATGTTTTGCAGGTTATCCTCGCTCAGAGCGGCAAGCTGACCGATCATGCGGGTATCCTCTGTTTCGCTGATGGTGATATTCACCACGCAGGAAAAATCCTTCGGTACGGCTCGGAAATAAATATCATTTTCCTGAAAGTTTTTCATCACTTCGTCTTTGGTAGTACGATTAAGCGCCAACACCGGATCATCCTTGTCGGTGGCTCGTGTAATGACATACATATCCGAAGGAAAAGACAGGGTCAGATGCGCTTCATCAATGCTATATTCCGTGTATTTAACGGCTGCGGCGGTTTTTGACGCTTCGGATGTTTCAGAAGTTTCTGCACCGTCACGACTGTTGTTTTTCGTGTTATCCGCCGTGTTGTCAGCAGTACTGCTCTCAGCGCCATCGCTCTGCGTGTCCTCTTCGGTGCTGTTCTCCGTGTCGTCCGTGTCGTCCGTGTCACTGTTTTCCGTGTCGTCCGTGTCACTGTTCTCCGTGTCGTCCGTGTCATCCTCTGTGTTATCGTCCGGTTCTACCGTTTGACTTTCATCCACCGTTTCTCCGACCGATGACGTTGTATCGGTATCATTGTCATCCGGTTCCGCTGCTGCCGGCAGCGAAATCGTCAATGCCATCAATGCTGCCGCTATCAGTACGGCAATACGTTTCATGGTAGTTCCTCCTTTTTGATTGAGCATTTTATTCCTTTATGGTATACTTTCTCATCATTCTATTGATTCATCTTTCATTATACTTGATGCTGCAAAAAATTACAAGACCTTATCTGCATGAAACATGAACTTTTCCTGTTGGGGGCAACGTGCGTTCCATGTTCTTTCAGAATGACCCCCATCTTTCACGGTATTCACCGGCTGACAGCCGCTTGAGGAATTCTATGCGGTTGGATTCCCCGGCGGCAACGTACCGCTCATAGAGTTCCTGCCAGTTCGGCGGCATGACGGTGCCGGACTGCTCAAAGCCTGACCGGAATTCCCATACAAGGAACACCTGACCGCCGGGAACGGTATTGCTGAAGTTAATCATTTCTTTGGCCGGCACTAATCCGTCTGTGCTTGTCGGTTCAGGCGGAACATGGCCGCCGCCTTCCGGGCGAGCGGACGTGTCCGCCGTATTCTTCTCCCTTATGGGAGAAGAATACTTATTTAGTTGTTGCGATTCGCTTGTGGCTTGCCTGTTATTCTGTTTGCGGTCTGCCCTGTCAGCCGCTTCTGCATCAATACCCGAATGACTTGATTTTATCGGTGTTTTGGCATTTTTCTGCCTTGCGGTTTTCTTTGCGGGTCTCCTTGTACGGCTTTGCGATTGGCTTGTGGCTTCTTTGTGATTCTTTGTGCTGTCCGGCTGCATCATGTCGTAGTCAATCACCGTAATAATCGTGTATTTGTTCGTTACCCGCTTTGCTAAATAGTGTGTGTCTATCAGCTTTTGGAGAGCAGTTCTCACCTCGCTCAGACTCAAGCCGGTTTTTTCGGACAAGCTTGCATAGCTCGTTACAAACTGTCCTCGTTTAATGAGCTGACCGTCAAACCAATCGTCATTCGGGTTTGCTTCATAGGCACAGCACCAAAACAAGGTGTTGACCGTCAACACCTTAAGCCATTTGAAATTAGCTCGGTACTCTCTCATAACAGCTAAAAAACCTTTGGTTTTCATCTTTTCACCTCCCTTCGATAAGCCCTCTGGCTTCTTCAATGGATGGCCGGGGGATATATCCCCTTCATATATCCCACTGAAAAGAATTTTATTCGACCTTTTGAGGTCGAATAACGAAAAGTTTTCACAAGTACAAATGTACATTGCACATTGCACATTGAAAAAAGCAGGCACATCCTTTTGGGGGATGTACCTGCTGCAAGTGTTAACGGGCATACTCAATCGCACGGGATTCACGAATAATATTGACTTTGATCTGGCCGGGATACTCGACCTCTTCTTCAATTTTCTTACAGATATCACGTGCCAGCAGCACCATATCATCATCCTTGATTTTTTCCGGCTTGACGATAATACGAATCTCACGGCCGGCCTGAATCGCAAAGCTGCGCTCTACGCCGTCAAAGGAAGAGGCCACCTCTTCTAACTTTTCCAGACGCTTAATATAATTTTCAAGGTTTTCACGTCTGGCACCGGGACGGGCTGCGGAAATCGCATCGGCAGCCTGTACCAGACAGGCAATAATCGTTTTCGCTTCGACATCACCATGATGAGCATGAATAGCGTGGACGATCATCTCGTTTTCTTTATACTTGCGGGCAACATCCACACCGATCTCGATATGAGAGCCTTCAATATCATGATCCAAAGCCTTGCCGATATCATGCAGCAAACCGGCACGGCGTGCCATAGTAGGCTCCAATCCCAGTTCCGAAGCCATCATACCGGCCAGATAGGCCACTTCCAGAGAATGGTCAAGCACATTCTGACCATAACTGGTGCGGAAACGCAGACGGCCCAGCAGTTTTACCAGTTCGGGGTGAATACTGTTGATACCCGCCTCAATAATGGCTCTTTCGCCTTCGGATTTAATCATGTACTCTACCTCACGGCGAGCCTTTTCATACATTTCCTCAATTCTGGCCGGATGAATACGGCCGTCTGCAATGAGCTTTTCCAGTGTCACACGGGCAATCTCACGCTTGACCGGTTCAAAGCAGGAAAGGGTAATGGCTTCCGGTGTATCGTCAAT
>ONYQ01000072.1 GCA_900322145.1 uncultured Eubacteriales bacterium | reverse complement strand
AAACGTTTCCTGCCTCCCCTTCAGGGGAGGTGCCGAGCGTTAGCGAGGCGGAGGGGTTCTTGTTTTTGTGCAATTTTCAAATTTGCTCATTTATAGATATAAAAATGAAATAGGGCAGTGGATTTGCTACAGAACAGCCGATAAGGTCTTGTTCTGTGATTTTTTGTAAAAACCACTGTTGCTGTAAATAGGGATGATACGGTCACTTTTTACAGCGAGGAAAGGAATGGTTTTTGGCAGATGACGGAATTATTTAACCTGATAGGAAGCTTGTTCGGCTATATCCTGTGGGCAGCTTTCTACGTTGTAAAGAATTTTGGCATATCCATTATTATCTTCACGCTGATCGTTAAACTGCTGCTGCTGCCGTTTTCGATCAAACAGCAGCGTTCTATGGCGGCTAACGCCAGATTCCAGAAAAAGCAGCGGGAAATCATGGACCGCTATGGCAAGGACAGAATGGGCGCACAGGCGGAGATCCAGAAGCTGATGGAAAAGGAAAACGTCAGCATGACAGGCGGCTGTCTGCCGATGATCGCCCCGATGCTGGTTATGCTCGGTGTTTATTATTCGGTCATTAACCCCCTGACCAATACCCTGCACCTTGCGGCGGATAAGGTCAATCAGGTGCTGAATAGTCTGTATGCGCTGCCGGGCCTGGGTACGAGTCTGAGCGGCAATAACTATGGACAGATTTATACTGTCAAATATTTTAACGTACTGCAGGATTTCTTTAAGGACAGCAACGGTCAGGCACTTTTCAGCAGCAGTGAAACGGACAGCATCAATCAGTTTGCCGGCGGTTTTAATTTCCTCGGCTGGGATCTGTTGGCTACCCCGAGCAGCAGTTCCTTCTGGTCCTTTATGTGGCTGATTCCGGTACTCTGCTTTGTGACTTCTGTAGTCAGTATGATTATCATGCAAAAAATGAACGGTACCAAAATGCAGGGCTGTATGTTTGTGTTTATCCTGCTCATGCCGTTATTCTCTGCATGGATCGCTTTCAATGTACCGGGAGCCGTTGGCTTCTACTGGATCGCTTCTACTGTACTTGGTTTTATCCAATCGTTGATTTTGAATATTTATTACAATGCCAGCATTATTGAGGCACGGGATGAGGCACATCGTATTGTACTCCGCAGACAGCAGGAAGCGGAAGTCGCTTATGTAGATGCCCCGGATTATGTGGCACCGTCTCAGATCAATAAAGCAAGAATGGAAGCAAAAAGTATTCAATATCCTGAGAAAAAGAAGAAAAAACGAAGATAACACAGGGGGAAGCAAAAAATGATTCGTGAATTTGTTGCGGTCGCAGATACGATCGAGGAAGCGCAGAAACAGGCCTGCCTTCAGCTGGGTACTACAGTGGAAAATACACAGTTTGAAGTGCTGCAGCAGCCGGAAAAGAAAAAATTCGGTTTATTCGGCGGCAGTCCGGCCAAGGTGAGGGCTTTTGTAGAGGTAACACCGCTGGACAGCGCTATGACCTATCTGAAAAAAGTTCTGTCCGGTATGGGTATTGTCAACTATGAAATGACCTCGGAAGAGGTAGAAGGCGGTGCCGTTATCAGTATTGCCGGCGACGATGTCGGTTTTATTATCGGTCACAGAGGAGAAACACTGGATGCCCTGCAGTATTTAGCCGGTCTGGTGGCAAACCATGTGGACGAAGGTTATTACAGAATTTCGATCAATATCGGCAACTACCGTGAAAAAAGAGAAAAAACACTTGAGATTCTCGGTAAAAAGCTGGCCTTCAAAGCCGTCAAAACCGGTACAAAGACTTCTTTGGAGCCGATGAATCCTTATGAAAGAAGAATTATCCATACTGCCGTACAAAAAGTGAAAGGGGCTACTTCCTGGAGTGAGGGCGAGAGTATTCACCGTCATGTGGTGATCGGACCCGATCCGGAATATAAACCCTCTTATAACAGAGGTCACCGCAGGGGAGACAGAGAAAGAACTTCTTCTAATTTTAATAAAGACGGTTCTTATAACCGCAAGCCCCGCACCAGCGGTTATCAGAGAAGGACGTATGCAGAAGGCGAAAATCATCCGCAGGATAGTCTGTTCAGTACCTTTGAGGACGATCATACCGCTACTGCCGTCAGAGAAAGTATCAATGAAAGACCGGATACCTCCCTTTACGGCAGAATTGATGTGAAAAAGAACATGGACGAATAATTCCGTTATCAAAAACGGCACCGACAGAAATCATATTCTGTCGGTGCTTTTTTCATGCCGTCATTTCCTGACAGTCAGCCATGCGCTGACGTGTTTTAGGAATACGGATCACATATTCTATAGAGTCGCCGGTATCGTATTGAATGGTTTCAGCCGCCAGACCGGATACACGCAGGGCGGCAACCGCCTTATCAATCGTGTTGTGGAACATACGGATATCCTTCAGCCAGCCCTTTTTGCGCTGTAAACGCCGTTTTTCTCGAGCCGTATTTTCCAGATAATCACTCACATACTGCTCGGATTGTGATACATTCATACTGCCCTCGATGATTTCACTCATAACGATTCTTCTATCGGTTTTATCCTGTACCCGCAGAACAGCGTGTATATGTTTTTCGGTAAAATGTGCCTTGACCATCAGTTGTTTTTCCTCCTCATCGGCCTTCAGCAGTTCCATTTTGTGGGAGAGGGTTTCCGGTTGTTGACCGAGATAGGAAGCGGCCTCCTGAGGGTTGAGCTGTGCATGGCGCATCCATTGGCGGATGCCCTGGGCTTCTTCAAAACAATTCAGATTGGTGCGCTGGAGATTTTCTTCCAGTGAAAGAACCTCGGCCTGATTATCTGTACAGGTGAGGATAATGCAGGGAATTCTGGTATAGCCGCATAAAGCCGCCGCCCGAACACGGCGTTCTCCGGCAATCAGCTCATATTCCAGAGCGCTCACTTTTCGGACAGTAACAGGCTGGAGAATACCGTTCATCCGGATGCTGTCGGCCAGTGCTTTCAGACTTTCCACATCATAGTATTGGCGGGCTTGTGTACGGCAGGGACGAATCTGGACTAAGGGAATTTCTACGATCTTTCCGGTTTTTCTAAAGCTCAGTATCATTTCCATTGCTCCTTTCTTGCCTCCGATTATAGCACCTCTCACCAAAAAACTTTGTCAGAATATGGTAATAATTACCAATTATTTTCGCAAAGAAAGTTTTCAACATCTTTTTCCTTTCTTGTTGAAAGTTTTTCCCGATACAACGCTCATTGTGGAATGTGGAAAGTGAAACGTAAACAGTGTGGAGTTAGGAGTTAGGAGTTAGGAGTTAGGAGTTAGGAGTTAGGAGTTAGGAGTGAGGAGTGAGGAGTGAATGAAATGCCGCAGTTTTTTCAAGAAAGGGTAGTTTAATGTTCACGATAAAAAATAAGCGTAGCGTTCATTTCTGAACGGTACGGCGAAGGTTACGCTATGTAAAAGATAATGTAAATCCGGATAGCGCCCCGTTAAGAGGAACTATCCGGACTTTTATTGTCTGTATCGGTTATATATTGTCGTGTGAGAAGGACTTGCGGTTGCCGCAAACTCCACACTCCTAACTCCACACTGTTTATGCGCTCAACGTTACAGGGGAGATTTGGCGATTTTGACACCACGGCGGGGGTAACGGGAAGGGGTAGGGGCGGTTTTCTCGAAACAGAGAATCGTGCGGATACTGCTGTCGGGTAAAGTCAGGGAATTCACGGAATCGGAACGGCTGTTGAGCAGATGAAGCGCCTGAGCAGCCGCTTGCCGTTCGGTTTCACCGTCCGGGCCTTTCATGGCGATAAAATGGCCGCCGACTTTGATATACGGGATACAGTATTCACACAGGGACGGCAGATTAGCAACAGCCCGTGATACGGCATAATCGTATTGTTCACGATAGGCGGGTTTCTGTCCGTATTCTTCGGCCCGTGCATGAAGCAATTCCGCTTCGATGGACAGAGTACGGCAGACTTCCTCTAAAAACACCAGACGTTTGTTCAGACTGTCCAGCAAGGTCAGTCTGAGGTCAGGCCGCATAATTTTGAGGGGGATTCCCGGAAAACCGGCGCCCGTACCAATGTCAATCAGCGAAGCATTTTCCTTTAGGTTTACGCAGGTCAGGATAGAAATACTGTCAATAAAGTGTTTCACAGCAATTTCCTTCGGGTCGGTGATGGCGGTGAGGTTCATTTTCTGATTCCACTCGATAAGCAGATCCGCATAAGTCTGAAAAGCGGCTTTTTGGGTATCGCTGAGGGAAAGATGATGTTCCGCACACCAGTCGGTGAGTATTTCTGTTATCATTCGTGGACATCCTCCGATCGTTTTTTCAGCGTGGAAAGGTAGATAATCAGTACCGAAATATCCGCCGGACTGACACCGGATATACGGCTGGCCTGTCCGATATTTTCAGGCCGTACCTTGTTGAGTTTTTCCCGTGCTTCCAGACGCAGACCGTCAATGGTGCTGTAATCGGTATCTTTCGGCAGGAGTTTTTGCTCTAACTTGCGTACCCGTTCGATAATCAGCAGTTGACGGCTGATATAGCCTTCATACTTGATTTCAACCTCGATCTGCTCAAAGATATTCGGATGCAGGGCAGGACGGGTGGTATCAACCGGTGCGAGGGCTTCATAACTGAGTTCGGGACGTTTCAGAAGGTCAATCAGATGTGTACCGCTGGTAACAGGTGTTGTATGATGCTCGATCAGAAGCTGATTCAGCGTTTCGGTAGGGGAGAGGACGGTATGACGGATGCGCTCCCGTTCAGACTGCATCTGCTCCTGTTTGGCGGTGAATTTTGCCCAGCGCTGGTCGGAAATCAGACCAATTTCCCGTCCGATAGGGGTCAGACGGGTATCGGCGTTATCCTGCCGGAGAATCAGGCGGTATTCACTGCGGGAAGTCATCATACGATAGGGGTCGTTACAGCCTTTTGTCACTAAATCGTCGATCAGTGTGCCGATATAGGAACCGGCTCTGTCGAGAATCAGCGGTGCTTTTTGCTGTATTTTCAGGGCGGCATTGATACCGGCCACCAATCCTTGTGCGGCGGCTTCTTCATAGCCGGAACTGCCGTTGAACTGACCGGCACCGTATAAGCCGGGAAAATCCTTGAATTCAAGGGTGCTGTACATTTGTATCGGGTCGGCGCAGTAATATTCGATAGCATAGGCGGGACGCATGACCACACAATGCTCTAAACCCTTGATGGAATGATAAAAGGCTAACTGCACATCCTCCGGCAGGGACGAGGACATTCCCTGCAAATACATTTCTTCGGTATCCATGCCGCATGGTTCAATAAAAAGCTGATGGCGCTGCTTGTCGGCAAAGCGCACGATTTTATCTTCCAGACTGGGACAATAGCGAGGGCCGATGCCTTCAATTTTACCGCTGTACATAGGGGAACGATGGATATTGTCCAGAATGATTTTCTTGGTGCGTTCATTCGTCCAGCTGATGTGACATTTCACCTTGTTTTCGCCGGGCGTGTCGGTATCATAGGAAAAAGGAATGACCGGATCATCGCCGTCCTGTTCCTCTAAGTCGGTAAAGTCAATGCTGGATTTCAGCACTCTGGCCGGTGTGCCTGTTTTGAAACGGCGGATAGCCATGCCGAGCTTTTCCAGTGAATCCGGCAGATACTTAGCCGGAAACATACCGTCGGGGCCGCTTTCATAGGAAACATCACCGACATAGATTTTTCCGCCGAGATAAGTGCCTGTCGCTAAAATGACGGCCTTGGCGGTGTACTGCGCTTCTAAACGGGTAGTCAGCCGCCACATACCGTTCTCGGTTCGCTCTAATTCAGTGATTTCCGCCTGACGCAGCTCTAAATTTTCCTGTAATTCTAAAGTGTGCTTCATACGGGTGCTGTAAGCTCTGCGGTCGATCTGTGCCCGCAGAGAATGTACCGCCGGTCCTTTGCCCCTGTTGAGCATCCGCATCTGCAAAAAACATTCGTCAGCCGCCTTGCCCATTTCGCCGCCGAGGGCATCAATTTCCCGTACCAAATGACCCTTAGCGGTGCCGCCGATAGACGGATTACACGGACAATTGCCGACCGCATCCATATTGATGGTAAACACGGCGGTTTTGCATCCCAGACGGGCGGCGGCTAATCCTGCTTCAATGCCGGCGTGTCCTGCACCGATGACTGCTACATCAAAAGTTCCTGCCTCAAATTTCATAGTATATCCCTTCTCCATCCTCTCAGATTTCCTTCTTATTATAATACAAATTCTTCCGTTTGTACAGCCTAATATTGGGTCGGGGGGACTTTCAAGTGAAAGTCCCCCCGACACCCCCGAAAGCTGATTGTGTGCTATGGGTAGATACTGTTTCACGTGAAACACTGGATAACGGCGGATAGCGGAAAATGTTTCACGTGAAACACTGGATAACGGCGGAATACCGGAAAATGTTTCACGTGAAACAATGGGTAACGGCGGATACCGGAAAATGTTTCACGTGAAACAATGGATAACGGCGGAATACCGGAAAATGTTTCACGTGAAACAATGGGTAACGGCAGAATACCGGAAAATGTTTCACGTGAAACAATGGGTAACGGTAGAATATCGGAAAATGTTTCACGTGAAACACTGGATAACGGTGCATACCGAAAAATGTTTCACGTGAAACACTGGATAACGGCGAATACCGGAAAATGTTTCACGTGAAACAATGTGTAACGGCGGATAGCAAAAAAATGTTTCACGTGAAACAATGGGTAACGGCTGAATACCGAAAAATGTTTCACGTGAAACAATGGGTAACGGCGGATAGCGGAAAATGTTTCACGTGAAACAAAATGCTTATTTACCGACGCAGAAATGGGAAAAGACTTGTTCCACAACGGATTCCGTGACACGTTCACCGGTCAGTTCCAGTAAGCTGTCAATCGCTTCCTCGATAATAACGGTGACGGCATCTAATGTCAGTCCGAGGGAAAGGGCTTCGATGGCTTCGGCAACGGAATGCAGGGCTTTGGCGGCGGCATTGCGCTGGCGTTCATTGGCAAGAATCCCCTGAGAGGCTTCTAAATGAGAAGTGCCGATAATATCGGCTACCTGTTTTTCCAGTTCATCCGTACCGTTGCCGGTGAGAGCCGACAGGAAAACGACATGGGGGATATGTGCGGTGATATAGTCCGTTTCCAACTGTACAGGCAGGTCTGTTTTGTTGATGATGGCGAGGGCTGGCGCTTCTGACAGCAGTTCAATGAGCTTTTTGTCATCCTCGGATAAAGGACGGGACGCATCAAAGACGGCTAAGACAAGACCGGCCTGCAACAGACGGTTCTGCGCTTTTTCAACGCCGATTTTTTCAACGGGATCCTCTGTGCTGTGAATACCGGCGGTATCGGACAGGCGGAGCGGAATTTCCCCGAGCATAACGGTTTCCTCGATAATATCTCTGGTCGTACCCGGCACATTGGTCACGATGGAACGTTCACAGCCGGACAGCAGATTCATGATGGTGGATTTCCCGACATTCGGACGGCCGGCAATCACCGTATCCACACCTTCCCGCATGATTTTGCCGGTATCATAGCTGTCTAATAAAGCCTGTAATTCTGTGCGGCAGTCGCTGAGTGTCTGTGTCAGATGGTCGGTATTGATTTCCGGAATATCCTCTTCCGGATAATCGGCCCAGGCGGCTAAATGGGCGGCAGTGTTGACGAGTGACAGCCGTACTTTGTCGATACGCTGGCGCAGTTGGCCTTCCATGCAGGAGAGTGCGGCTCGTGCGGATTGAGCACCTCTGGCGGAAATGATGTTCATGACAGCTTCGGCCTCGATTAAACCGGTTTTACCGTTGAGAAAGGCTCTTTTGGTAAATTCGCCTGCCTGTGCAGGTTCGGCACCGCTTTGGAGAACAGCCCGCAGAACACGCTTTGTCACATACAATCCGCCGTGACAGGAAAGTTCCACGACATCCTCGCCGGTATAGCTGTGCGGCGCTCTGAAAACAAGTGCTACCGCTTCGTCAATGGCTTCGTTTTGGTCATATACTTTTCCGTAAGCGGCGGTATAGCCTTTCATCTCGGTAATTTTTTTGCCCGTGACAGAACGAAAGACACTTTCCGCAACAGATAACGCCTTTTCGCCGGAAATGCGGATCACGCCGATGCCGCCGAGTCCGTTGGCTGTCGATATGGCTGCAATAGTTTTTTCCATAATCATTCCCCATTTTTCAAAGTAGTTTTACTCCCTGATTATAGCACAACCCGTTCCAACTCTCAACCATCTTTTTTGTACCGGAATCTGTACGGCGGAAACCCTTGTAAGGTTAAGTTCGACGAAAAATTTTCAAGCGGACAGTGACGCTCTCTTTGAGGAAAGTTTCTTATGAAGTGGCAGATAGCGTGAACACGCTCTATCAACTCCGTTGAATTCCCCTTCCAATAAGGGGAACTCTTTTCATCTCCAAGCGGAAAGGGAGTTTCTTTTCCTGAAAGAACCGTGTTGAGAGAAACAGAGGAATGAAGTTTTCCACAGCCATATTCATCATTGTTGAAACCGGATGGGCTGTCAAGTTTTCCACTGACTTTTGAAAAACGGTGGAAAACTTTTCTTTATAGCCAAATGGGATTGTTTGCTGACCGGAAAAAGCGGGCTTTTATAGTTTTCCACCGCCGATGCCCCGATTAGTGGAAAACAATTATCCAGTGCTGTTTGCGTGTATCGAATAATCGGGGAACACCTGAAATGTTTTCAACCGTTATTCAAAAATTGGTGGAAAACAAAACGGCTTTCTGTAAATAGAAGTTGCACTTTACAAGAGAACGTGCTATAATGATAAGGTATTCAAAAAGGAACGAAATGACTTGGGGAGGGAATCCTTTTGGGAAAGATTATTGCAGTGACAAATCAAAAGGGCGGTGTCGGCAAGACGAC
>ONYQ01000012.1 GCA_900322145.1 uncultured Eubacteriales bacterium | reverse complement strand
GGCGCATTCGGGTCATAGGCCGGCTCCTGACTGGCATAAGTATTGCCGCTGTTCATGCCCATGCTGCCGTTATTGCCGCTATAGTTATTGCCGCCGTAATCGTTATTACTGCCGTAATCGTTATTACTGCCGTAATCGTTATTGCCGCCGTAGCCGTTATTGCTGCCGTAATCGTTATTACTGTAATTACTGCCGGAACCGGTATAACTGCTATAATCCGTGGATTGACCATAGCCGCTGCCATCATTGTTGAAGTTACCGCCGCCGGCAAAACCGCTGCCGCTGGCGAATCCGCTGCCGCTGGCAAAACCATTGCCATACTTGCTGTCAAAGTCATCCTTCATATCCTGCTGACCTCCGTTGCTTTGAAATTTTCTCTTTGTTCATCTTATCATAACAAAGTCATTTTGACAAGAGGCGATTCACCTTCGACAGACACATTTTTGCTGTATAAACGGTGTTGATGAAGCTTTTCCAACGGAAAAGGGATTTTTTTACCCATTTCTTTACAGCAAAGCAAAAGGGCAGGCTCATGGCCTGCCCTTTTGCTAAAGGAATAAAAAGAAAAAAGGAAAAAGGAAAGAAAAGGAATAATCAATCAAAATGGCGGATACGTCATGTTCTTGCCGCATGACCGGAAACATTTGTGTTCCCTCCGCTCTTACCAATGTTTGCCTGAATCTGTAACTATAATATACTAAAACTATCAATTTGTCAATATATTTTTATAAAAAATATATAGTTATTTTTTTCACGAACTCTGTTTTATACAAACATTTTCTTCTTTGCGTAAAAAAACGCAGGAAAATGCTTGATTTTTATTTGACTTTGGGGCAAAAAAGCGCTATGATAGTATGGAAGAAGTATCCTTATCTGTCGTTATTTACCCACCCGAGCCGCCTGACAAGCGGCCGCTTTTGAACGGAGTTATTATGCAAACAGGTATTTCTACAGGCTGCTTTTACCCCATGCTGACAGAGGACAGTATCCACACACTGACCTCTCTCGGTTTCCGGCTGTTTGAAATCTTCTTCAATTCCTTTTCCGAATTGGAGCCGGATTATCTTGACCGTCTCCGGCAGTTTCTGGAACGGCACAAGGGCAGAGTGGTTTCGATACATCCGTTTCTCTCTTCCTTTGAGTCATTTCTGCTGTTTTCCGGCTATGAGCGCCGGTTTCGTGACGGTGTCAATTTCTATGGAAAATTTTTTCGTGCTGCACAGCGCATCGGTGCGGATAAGGTCATTCTGCATGGACTCACCACCAATTATCCGTCTACCATTACAGACAGTGAATACTGCCGCCGTTTCCGCATTTTGCAGGAACGGGCGGCCTGCTATGGTGTCACTTTGCTGCAGGAAAATGTCTGTAACTTCCGCAGCCGTGAACTTTCCTTTATCCGCACGATGAAGGAGCAGCTCCCCACACACGCCGCCTTTGTATTGGATATCAAGCAGGCACTCCGCAGCGAGCTTGACCCCCTGACAGTTGCACAAACGATGGGCAGCCGTCTGCGGCATATACACGTCAGCGACACCACGAAAGAGCAGCGCTGTGTATTACCCGGCTGCGGCTGTTATGATTATCGGCCGCTGCTGCAGTATTTACAGCAGATTCACTATGAAGGCGACTGGATGATTGAGGTTTATCGTTCCAGCTTTGACCATACGCAGGAACTGGTGCAGGCGCATCAGTTTATGAATACACTTCTCTGTCAATTTGAATAATAGGAGGAATATCACATGAAATGTCCCTTTTGCGGATGTGAAGAAAGCAAGGTTGTTGACTCACGGCCGACCGATGAAGGCGAACGCATCCGCCGCCGCCGTGAATGTTTTAACTGCGCCAAGCGCTTTACCACTTATGAGATCGTTGAAACAACCCCTGTCATGGTCATCAAGCGAGACAATTCCCGTGAACCCTATCAGCGTCAGAAGCTGACACAGGGTATCCTTCGTGCCTGTGAAAAACGTCCTATTTCTGTTGACCAGATCGACAGTATCGTAGATCAGGTAGAATCCAGCATCCAGCACAATTATGACCGTGAAATACCGTCCGAAAAAATCGGTGAATACACGATGGAAGCTCTCAAAAGCGTGGACGAGGTAGCGTATGTGCGTTTTGCCTGTGTCTATCGCCAGTTTCAGGATATCCACTCTTTTATGGACGAGCTGAAACGTCTGATCGAAGAAAAATAACGGAGGCGATACGAGATGATTATTGATACCCATGTGCATATCGGCGATATGATCGGTTTTCATATGACAGAGGAGGATGTCCTCTACTCCATGCAGCAATACGGTATCGACCATAGTATTGTTTCCTGCCTGGATGCGGCGGAGTTCGATCATGAATTGCGGCTGATTCCGTCAAAATATTGCCGCTCGCAGATCGAATGTCTGCAAAAAGTCGTGGATTTCGCCAAGAAATATCCAGACCGTATCTCAGCCGCCGCCTGGCTGCGGCCTTATAACGAAAAAGCCGATTACGACTTGTATAAAACCATCAATGATAACCGCAAATACATCAAAGCCATCAAATTTCATCCGTTCCATTCAAACGTTCCGTTTGATTCCGTTGCGATGGAACCATTTATTGAGCTGGCACAGCATTATGGTCTGCCGGTTGTCGTCCATACCGGCGGTTCGGATGCCGCCTCGTGTGTGCGTGTTTATAATATGGCAAAGCGTTTTCCCAAAACCCGTTTTGTCATGGTGCATATGGGACTCGGCACCGATAACAAAGAAGCTATTGAACTGGTTGCCAGACAGCCGAATCTCTATGGCGATACGACCTGGGTATCTATGCAAAGCACCCTGCTGCTCATTCAGACCGCAGGAATTGAAAAGGTCATGTTCGGCAGTGACAACCCCATTGACGGCCCTGACACCTATCTGCATAACCGTCATGGTGACCGTTCTCTTTATCAGGATTATTTTCATGTACTGCCCCGTTTGCTTTCTCCCGAAGATTACAACCGCCTCATGTACCAGAATGCCGCCGACCTCTTCGGAATTTCTCTTCACTAAGCCATCGTTTGCGGCATACTTCTTTTCACGCACAAAAATTTTCAAGACCGATAGTCTGACAGCAGATTATCGGTCTTTTTTATGGCAGACTGCCCGACAAAAAGAGCCGCATCGAAATGCGGCTCGGAAGAGACAACCATAAAATATCAGTTGGTGATGGTTCTTTCTGTGTCCTTATCAAAGATATGAATCTTTTCAACGTCGAAAGCAACTTCGACAGTTTCACCGGCTTCTGCAGTAGAAGAAGGATCAACACGGGCAACGCAGGAAGTACCTTCAATGGTGAGATACAGATAAATCTCATTACCCATCAATTCTGTAATTTCTACCTGTGCCTCGATAATGCTTTCTTCTGATCTCTCCAGGAACTCAGGCTCATCATGGATATCTTCCGGACGGATACCGAGAACAACGTCCTTGCCAACGAAGTGAGAAAGGATATTCTTCTTATTCTTGGACTCCGGCAGCGGAATGGTGTACTGACCGAACTGGATGCCGTAATCATCACCGGAACGGACGATGGTAGCATCAATGAAGTTCATCTGCGGTGTACCCATGAATCCTGCTACGAACTGGTTACAGGGTCTCTCATAGAGGTTCTGCGGTGTATCAACCTGCTGAATAAAGCCGTCCTTCATAACAACGATACGGTCAGCCATGGTCATAGCCTCTGTCTGGTCATGCGTTACATAAATGAAGGTGGTACCGAGTCTCTTATGGAGCTTGGAAATTTCGGTTCTCATGGCGGTTCTCAGCTTAGCGTCGAGGTTAGACAGCGGCTCGTCCAAAAGGAATACCTTCGGGTCACGAACGATTGCACGACCCAGCGCCACACGCTGTCTCTGACCACCGGAGAGAGCCTTCGGCTTACGCTCCAGCAGATGAGCGATATCGAGCGATCTGGCGGCTTCTTCAACTCTTCTTCTGATTTCCTCAGGAGGAGTCTTACGGAGCTTCAGACCGAACGCCATGTTATCAAATACGGTCATGTGCGGATAAAGAGCATAGTTCTGGAATACCATCGCAATATCTCTTTCCTTCGGGGAAATGTCGTTAGCGAGAACATCACCGATATGCAGTTCTCCCTTTGAAATATCCTCCAGACCTGCGATCATACGGAGTGTGGTGGACTTACCGCAACCGGAAGGACCTACGAAAATGATGAACTCTTTGTCGGCAATTTCCAGGTTGAAGTCATGGACAGCAACAACATTGCCATCATAGATCTT
The DNA here is from genome assembly GCA_900322145.1 of uncultured Eubacteriales bacterium. Taxonomy (GTDB): domain Bacteria; phylum Bacillota; class Clostridia; order Oscillospirales; family Acutalibacteraceae; genus UBA1213. The sequence continues at coordinate 19,276 of ONYQ01000012.1, read as the reverse complement.
GTAAACATTCTTTAATGATACACTTGCCATAATTATCCTCCTGCATTCGCTTCTGCTCAAAGCGTATTTGAATTCAATATTCAACACTAATACTATAGCAGATAATTTCCAAAAATAAAAGACTTTTTTTTACTAAAATCTTAACCGCCAGTTTAGGTATAATTCACATAAGACAAATTTGAACATTACAATTTGTATAATTTGCATATTAAAATGTTGCTTCTATTCCATGATTTCGGCTTAAAAGATTTACTATTTCGGATTCTGTCAGATTTCTGGCCTGTCCCGATGCCAGTGTTTCATCCAGCCGGACACCGCCGATACGGAGTCTTTTGAGATAAACAACTTCTGCCCCTACTGCATAGAACATCCGTTTGATCTGATGGAATTTTCCCTCGCAGATTTCCACCAACGCTTTATTGCCGTCCACAATTTTCATTTCCGCCGGCAGAAAATTCTGTCCGCCGGTCTGTATGCCTTCCGCAAAGCGCCGGACATCCTCCTCTGTCAATGTTCTGTCGCAATGCACCTCATACAGCTTGTAAACATGACTTTTCGGCGCTAACATTTTATGCGCTAATTCACCGTCATTTGTCAGCAGAATAAAGCCTTCCGTATCCTTGTCTAACCGTCCTGCCGGAAACAGGTCACGGCGTTTCCATTCCTCCGGCAGAAGGTCAATGACGGTTTTAGCGTGTTTATCATTACTGGCCGATAAAACGCCCTGCGGCTTATTGAGCATGATATAGACAAACTGCTGTACCGTAACAGGCTGTCCGTTCACGATAAACTGTGTTGTCATCGGGTCATATTTTTCTTCCGGCCGTTTGACGATTTGTCCGTTGGCAAGAATGCTGCCGCTCCGGATAAGCGCTTTGATACCGCTGCGGCTGGCTATATTTTGTGAAGAAAGTATCTTGTCAATGCGTTCCAATGCCATAGTATCACCATCCTTGATGATTATAGCACATCCGGACGGACTTGGCAAATACTGCTGTCAAATTTTTCAGAACGGCATATTCTGTAAAAGAGGTGATGCTATGGAAACCGTACTTTATACCGTCCAATCGGGCGATACCCTGTATAAAATTGCCCAGCGTTTTGATACCACCGTCAATATGATTGCCCGTTACAACGGCATTGTTGATCCGGATTATATCGAAGCAGGGCGCATATTACGCATTCCCGTATCCGAAATCCCCGCCATGCAGAAGGCAAAGGCGATGCCTTATCGGGAGTATATCGTTAAAAAGGGCGATACCCTTGCGGCGATTGCTTCAAAATGCGGTGTCGGTTTACAGCGAATTGCCGCCTTTAACGGTATTTTGGATCCCGATGTCATACAAGAGGGACAGGTTCTGCGGATACCGTTCCCCCTGCCAAAAGACGGCGAACAGGAAACGGTCATCCAAAAGGGAGATACCCTTGATGCTATTGCCAGGCAATCCGGTGTGACGGCACAGCAGATTGCACAGCGCAATAATATTGCCGATGCCGACAGGATTACAGCCGGTGAAAGTATCCTGCTTCCTGCCGACAAAAACACATCACAGGAAAAACTGGAATATGTGGTACAGGAAGGCGATACCCTGTGGCGTATCGCTCAGCAATACGGTGTCAGTGTGGCTTATCTGGTGAACCGTAACCGCTTGTGTCAGCCCGACCGTCTGGAGGTCGGACAGATTATTCTCATCAGGCGGTAAACCTTGACCGTACAGATACAGCGGGAGAACTCTTGTTTCAAGTAAAACGGGTTTCTCCCGTCTTTTTTCCAAGAGAAGCGGCAGACAGCCGACATTTTTGACCGGCATACAGTGCCGCCGCATAGAATAAACAAGCTGTACCGATACGGAATATCACATCCCAGCCGCCATAGCCTATAGATGGCAGCAGCCGCAGCAGCAGACAGGGCAGCAACATCAGCGCAAGCGGCAGCAGAATATGCCGCCGGAAGGAAAGGCGCAGTCGGGTAACACTCACTAACCGCCACAGACTCAGCAGGGTATTGAGCAGTTCACTCACGATAATAACCACGATCACGCCGTAAATGCCCCATATCGGCAGCAGAAAAATGGTCAGCAGCACCCGCACAACGGAATCAATCGTGTTGAAGATAAAATAACCGGTCTGTTCGTTCAGGCCTTTGAGCAGCGCATCCACTACGGAATCCAGATACATAAAGGGAATCACCGGCGCTAACAGGGACAGGTATTTTCCCGCTTCGGCATTTTTGAACAGCAGCAGACACAGCGGCTCGGCATAGAACAGAAACAGCACCGTCACCGGCAAAGCGAACTGCAGCGTTTTGATGAGCATGACCTCACTGATATGGCGCACCGATTTAGTATGCCGGCGCACCCGTACCTCGGCAATTTCCGATACAATCAATGCGGCAAACGGCAGAATTAAAACGGAAGGAAACACTAATACCATCATCGACATACCGCTGATAACACCATAACGGGACAGCGCTTCTTTTTCCGTATAACCCCATCGCTGCAGTCCGACAGGAATCAGCGCATTTTCTGCGGCGGAAAGACCACTTCTCAGACAGGCATTAGCGCTGACAGGCAGAAAAACCGGCAGCATCTGCCGCCATAATCCCCGAAAAGGCACACTCTGACTATCCAGCCGTTTTTTATCATGATAATAGCACCCCAAAGAAAATATCAGTGACAGCACTTCGGCAATGGTTGTGCCGGTCACGGTCATAGCACAGGCATCGGAAAGCGTCTGCGGCTTCTGTACCGAAAATAACAGCATAAAGCACCCGATTTCCAATACCTGCTCTAAAAACTGTTCCGCAGAAGCCGGCAGCGTTTTCCGGCGGGCTAAAAAATATCCTCTGATACACGCTGAAACGGCTAAAAACGGCAGACTCGGCGCTAATATGCGCAAGGAAGCCGCCGCCCGCTGATCGTGCAAAATACCGGCGGCAATCGGTTCTGCCGATAACAACAGCAATCCTCCGGCCATGATACCTGTCAGCATTGAAAACAGCAGACAGCGCCGGACGGCATACAGTGCCTTGCCGCCATCACCGGCCGCCATATGATCGGCATATAACCGTGTAGCGCACAGTGAAACGCCGGAAGAAGATACCGCCGCAAACACGATATATACGCTCAGTATTAACTGATACAGTCCCATACCTTCTGCGCCGAGCGTATCACACAGAAATATCCGGAATACCATACCGATACTGCGTATCAGCAGCGTTGTCAATGCCAGTACAATGCCGTTACGCACATACAATTCCTTTTTCATCCAACACCAACCTTATTCAATGTACAATGTACAATGTGCAATATACAATTTGTCATGCTCAAACCGCCATTCTATGCTTATCATCTGCTTTTTGTGAGAGGGTTTCCGAAATATCTTTCCGGCAGGCGATACTTGACGGCATATCAGAGATAGAGTACAATAATAACAGCTAAGTTAAAAAGAAGGGATGGGCAAAAATGTTCCGACTACGACGATTTTTGAAAGACTACAAACTACAGCTGACAATAGGGCCGCTGTGCAAACTGATTGAAGCCATTTTTGAACTGCTGATACCACTGATTACAGCGGATATCATTGATAATGGTGTACGTTACGGAGATGTCAGCTATGTGCTGCAGAAGGGCGGTCTGATGGTGTTGCTGGGCGCACTCGGACTGGGTTTTGCCTTAGTGTGTCAGAAATCCGCCTCTATTGCTTCACAGGGATTCGGCACAAAAGTGAGGAATGCGCTGTTCCGCCACATCAACACCCTTTCTCACAATGAACTGGACAAGATCGGTACACCCTCGCTCATTACCAGAATGACCAATGACATCAACCGTCTGCAATTAGCGGTGGCCATGCTTATCCGTTTAGTGATTCGTGCGCCGTTTTTAGTCATCGGTGCGCTGATTATGGCAATGACCATTGACCTGAGAATGGCGCTGATCTTTTTCGGAGCGGCTATTCTCATAGGACTTGTCCTGTTTCTTGTGATGAATCGTTCTGTACCGTTTTACAAAGCGATGCAGAAAAAGTTAGATACGGTATCGCTGATTTCCCGTGAAAATTTGTCGGGCAATCGTGTGATACGGGCTTTCAGCCGTCAGGACAGTGACGAGGAACGTTTTCAGGACAGTAATGAAGCCCTGACGAAAATTGCCGTCAAAGCCGGACGCTTATCCGCTTTGCTGAATCCGCTGACCTATGTCATCGCACAGGCGGCTATTATCATGGTCGTATGGTTCGGCGCCGGCTTTGTCTTTGACGGAGAACTGAAAACCGGTGAGATCATTGCACTGGTCAATTATATGACGCAGATACTCTTAGCTATGATTGTTGTATCGAACTTAGTGGTCATCTTCACCAATGCTTCGGCCTCAGCGGCGAGGGTGAATGAAGTCTTTGACACACAGCCTTCCGTACAGGAAGGCAAGGGCGCACAGCCGTCAGCCGACAAAAATACGCCGTGTGTATCGTTTGAAGAAGTATCCTTCGGCTATCCGGGCAGCGGATACGCTCTCCGGAATATCACCTTTACGCTTGAAAAAGGCAAGACACTGGGCATTATCGGCGGTACCGGTTCGGGTAAAAGTACATTGGTCAACCTGATACCACGCTTCTATGATGCGGCAGAAGGTACCGTGCGTGTGAACGGTGTGGATGTCAGGGATTATACCTTTGAGGAACTGCGGAGTCATATCGGTATGGTACCGCAGAAAGCGGAGCTGTTTTCCGGTACGATACGGGACAATATGCGCTGGGGTAAACGGGATGCTTCGGAGGAGGAAATCGTAAGGGCGCTGAGAATCGCACAGGCCTATGAATTTGTCCAGCAAATGCCCGAAAAACTCGATAAGCGCATCAGTGCCGGCGGCAAGAATTTATCCGGCGGTCAGCGTCAGCGCCTGACGATTGCCAGAGCATTGGTGGCGCAGCCTTCGATTTTAATTTTAGATGACAGCGCCAGCGCATTGGATTTTGCGACGGATGCCGCCTTACGCAAGGCGTTGCGTGACAAAACCAGCGGTATGACCGTGATTATGGTATCACAGCGTGTCGGAACGGTACGCTATGCGGATAAAATAGTGGTATTGGACGGCGGCGAATTAGCCGGCATTGGTACGCATAATGAACTGTTTCACGATTGTGAAGTCTATCGTGAAATCTGCCTGTCACAGCTCAAAGCGGAGGAGGTCGAAAACAAATGAAGAAGAAAAAGAAAGTATCCTCTTCCGACAAACGTACCATCGGCCGTATCCTGAAGTATGCGGCACGTTATAAAGGCAGTCTGGCACTGGCAATGGTATTTGCGGTATTATATGTGATTGCCACGCTGACAGCACCGGTTCTCATCGGTTATGCTATCGACAATATTATTGATAAAGGTGCGGTAGATTTTGCGGCAGTCGGTCAATTACTGCTCATGACAGGAGTAACCGTGTTAGCGTGTGCGGTCTTTCAATGGCTGATGGGGCTTTTTGTCAATGCGGTGAGTTATCTCACGGTGCAGGATATCCGGAATGATATTTTCACCAAGTTCAATACCGTTCCCCTCAAAACGATTGACGCACAGCCTCACGGTGATTTAATCAGCCGTATGATTAACGATACCGATAATATCGGTACCGGTTTGTTGCAGGGCATTACCCAGTTATTTTCGGGTATCGTCATGATTCTTTGTACACTGGGCTTCATGCTGATGCTGAATGTCATTATTGCGTTGGTGGTGGTGGTGATTACCCCGCTGTCCATGTTTGTGGCGGCGTTTATTACCCGTTTGTCACAGCGACAGTTCCGGGAACAATCCAAAACACAGGGCGAAATGAGCGCCTATATTGAGGAATATGTCGGTCAGCAGAAATTAGTGAAGGCTTTCGGCTATGAGGAAGAAGCACAGCAGGGCTTCGAGGAAATCAATGAGCGTTTGCGTGTCAGCGGACAGCAGTCACAGTTTTATTCCTCTCTGGCCAATCCAAGTACCCGTTTTGTCAATGGACTGGTCACCACAGCGGTATGTATTACCGGTGCGGTCAGCGTTATAAACGGCAGTCTGACAGTCGGTCAGATTTCGGCGTTCATTACCTATGCGAATCAGTATACCAAACCCTTCAATGAAGTCACGGGCGTTATTCCGCAGTTACAATCGGCTTTAGCCGGCGCTGACCGAGTATTCGAACTGCTGGACAGTCCCGACCAGGAACTGGATCCGGAACAGCCTGCCATTGTCAAATCGTGTAAAGGTCAGATTGACATTGAACACGTCAGCTTTTCCTATTCGCCGGATAAACCGCTTATTACGGATTTTGCCCTGCACGTCAGGGCCGGCAGTAAAATTGCCATTGTAGGGCCGACAGGCTGCGGCAAAACGACATTCATTAACCTGCTGATGCGGTTTTATGACGTAACGGGCGGCGATATCAAAATTGACGGACAAAGCATTTACGATATGAAACGGGATGACCTGCGTTCCCTGTATGGCATGGTTTTGCAGGACAGCTGGCTGTATAACGCTACGGTACGGGAAAATATCGCCTACGGCAAACCGGAGGCAACATTGGATGAAGTCAAGGATGCCGCTAAACGGGCGTTTATTCATCGGTTTATCGAGCGTATGCCCGACCGTTATGATACGATGATAACCGAGGAAGGCGCAAACCTGTCACAGGGACAGCGACAGCTGATGTGTATTGCCCGTGTGATGCTCTGCGATCCGCCGATGCTGATTTTAGATGAAGCGACATCGAGTATAGATACCCGTACTGAATTAAAAATACAGGAAGCCTTTAATAATATGATGAAAGGGCGCACCAGTTTCATTGTAGCGCACCGTCTTTCGACCATCAAAGAGGCGGATGTGATTTTAGTCATGAAGGACGGCCATATCATTGAGCAGGGCAGTCATGCTGAACTCATGTCCCGCAACGGTTTCTACACCAAACTTTACAACTCGCAATTTTCTCCCTCTTAATGCGGAGAGAAAACCGACAGTTGCAGCAAAGAGGTGACAAAACTATTTTTGTTGTATTACATAAGATGACAGGCAGGAAAATCGCCTGTCTTTTGAAGATACTGCTGTGCATGACAATGATCGGCGGTATGCTATTGTCAATGCCTGTCCATGCGGCACAACCGTATACTATTGAATTGCAGACAGAGGATACTGTCCGGTCGGGAAAATCGTTTGTCGTTTCGGTTGTTTTCCACGCAGAAACAGCCATCGGTGCAGGGCTGACTGTTCTGAAATATGATGCCTCACACCTGAAGGTTACGGCGGTTACCTTCAGAAATAAAATACAGGAAGATGTTTTTCAGTATAACGACACACAAAACGGAATCGTAAAGGCGGTTTTCTCCGGTTCGGAATCCTTGCGGCAGGAACGGGTCATAGATATTCGTTTTCAGCCCCAGCAAGCGGATAACACCGCCGCCTATACTTTCACCGTAACAGAGGCAGAGGCTTGTGATGCGTATGGTGATACCATGACAGCAACCGTCCTGCCGGAAATGGTGCTGACCGTACAGACAAAAAGCGTGACCTCTCAGACACAGACGGTCACACCGCAAAGCCACGCAGAAAATACCTCCTACGGTGAAAAAAGCACGGTTTCCTTTTCCGTATCCAAAACATCCAAAACGGTATCCCGCAGTTCACGGACTGTTACCGCTGATGAGGAAGAAATGCCGGCAGACAGTGAAACAGCCGTTCCCACCCCGCAAACCGTTATTATTCGTGAAAAGGATTCCTCTCCGGCGATGACACAGGGCGCATTTTTAGCCTTACTGGGCATAGGATTGATGGTAGGCGTATTGATGTTCGGTGCCTTCTGGCTGGGTCAACAGAAAGGAAAGAAAAAATAACCGTCCATAGCGGCTCAAATCGAACAAGCCGTATCTCCGTCAAGAGATACGGCTTGTTCTTTAGTTAAAAAGGAGAAAATATGAAAAGGAAGTAATCTAAGGTAATATACCAGCGCACCGCTGTTTCTGATAACGGCACATTGTACACGCTGCTCAGAAACCGAAGTCGTTGAAGAAATCTTCAAGGCTGCCATAGCTGCGGCCATTGCTGCCGTTGGAAGAATTGTTACCGCCGTTAGCGTTGAAGCCGTTGCTGTTTCTCGGAGTAGTCTTGTTATCACTCTCACGCTCACCAAGCGTAACGGAAATTGTCTTTTCTTCGCCGTCACGATAGACAACAACCTCTACCGTATCACCGGCCTTCTTCTGCAGTACGGCAGCAGACAACTGTTCATTACCGGTAATTGCCGTACCGTCAAAGGACTCGATCAGATCGCCGACTACAATACCCGCTTTTTCAGCAGCACCGCCGCTAACCAGTGAATAGACATAAACGCCCTTCTTTTCAACGCCGTAACGCTGTGCGGCGCTGTCCGTCAAAACGTTAACCGCTGTGAGTCCAAGAGCAGCACGTCCGGAAACATAGCCCTTCGTTTTCAGGTCACCAAGAATACTCTTGACATTATCAATCGGGATCGCAAAGCCAATGCTTTCTACTGCGGTACCGTCAGAAGTCTGTACGGATTTTGCCACGATAATGCCGACCAGATTGCCGTTGCCGTCAAACAGACCGCCGCCGGAGTTACCGGGGTTAATAGCGGCATCCGTCTGAAGCAGTTCCATGCTCTTGTTGTCAATGGTAATGGTTCTGTTGAGGGAACTGATAATACCGGCTGTTACCGTACCGCCTAATTTACCCAGCGGATTACCGATAACAATGGAAGTTTCACCGACTTCCAGATCAGAGGAAGAACCGAAGGTAGCCACGGTCAGACCGCTTGCCTCGATTTTCAGAAGTGCTATGTCAAAGGTATCATCGGCACCGATGACCTTGGCATCATAGGATTCGTTATTGCTCAGTGTGACCTTGATCTGAGAAGCGCCATCAATAACGTGATTATTGGTCAGGAGATAGCCGTCCTCGGAGATGATAACACCGCTGCCGGCCCCCTGTGTGACATACTGGCCATAGAAACTGCTGTAGGAAGTGGCTTCGGTGGTGATCTCTACAACGGAATCCTTGACTCTGCTGACAACATCTTTAATGCTGTTGGAAGAAGTGCCGTTTTTGACGGTGGTAGATTCCACGATCTTCAGTTCGGAATCCTTACCGTCTGCCGTCGTAGCCGTAACAACCTGTCCGTTAGCGGTGGCAGTGATGGATTTATTATCCGTCTGCGACTGTCCCATGAAATAAGAACCCAGAACGCCGCCGCCAAATCCCAGACAAATAGCCAATGCCAGGCTGCCGGCAATCATGGCGATCTGAAAGCCCTTGCGGGATTTCTTTTTCGTCTGCTGAGATTGTGCCGCTACCGTTTGCTGTGCGGCAAACTGTGAACGGTAACTTTCATAGCTATAGGAAGGCCGCTGATAATATACGGGCTTCTGCGGCTGCTGCGGAACAGTGCCGACTTCTGCGGTATCACCGTTAACAAAAGCGTCACCGTAATGCTGTGCGGACTGCGCTTCATTCATCGGCGCCGCCGAACAGCTGCTGTAAATATCCTGCTGTTCCTGTGCGTTCACGGGGCGATAGTCATTATGATCAAATGTATTTCTTTCATCCATGATTAAGTACCTCCATTCAAGTGTGTGTGTATATATTCATCGGGTTGCTTTCGATGGTTCTATTATAGCGCTAAATGCGGCGGAATGTGAGAAGAATTTTGAGATGTTGTTAAAATAAAATATTAACATTGTCTTAATATTTTTTAAGATTTACAGCTTTTTTTCAGATAAGGGCTTTAAGCTTGAAAGGCTTTAAGACAACGCGGTTTTTCCCTGACCGCAACGCTTTTGCTGTATGGCATCTAAAATAGCGTGTGCCGCATCGGTTTTGGACATGAGCGGTAATTCCTGCGTATCCTCGTCGGTAATCAGTGTGATAATATTGGTATCCACGCCAAAACCTGCGCCGCTCTGACGGATGCTGTTGGCGGCGATCATATCGCAGTGTTTTTTGGCAAGCTTCTGACGGGAATTTTCTATAAGATGCTCGGTTTCCATCGAAAAGCCGCAGATAAACTGTCCTTCGGTTTTATTATCTCCCGCCCATTGTAAAATATCCTTCGTGCGCCGGAGCGGAATGCTCATACTGCCATCGGATTTCTTGATTTTTTCATCTGCCACACTGACCGGCGTATAATCCGCCACAGCAGCCGCCATAATTAAAGTATCGTTATCGGCAAAGCGGGCGGCAATCGACTGATACATTTCTTCGGCGGAACGGACAGGGACGGTTTCAACGTATAACGGCGGTGTAAGGGATACCGGACCGCTGACAAGCGTTACCGCTGCGCCCCGCATAGCGGCCGCTTCTGCCAGTGCATAACCCATTTTGCCGGAAGAATGATTGGTAATATACCGTACCGGATCAATAGCTTCCATCGTGGGGCCGGCACTGATGAGAATTTTCTGTCCGACAAGGTCTTTTTCATAGCCGATGACATAACGCAGGGCATCTATCAGCGTTTTAATATCCGGCAATTTGCCTTTGCCGACATCCCGACAAGCCAATCTTCCGACAGCCGGTTCAATGATATGGAAATCATGCCGGCGCAGTTTCGCTAAATTTTCCTGTACAATGCTGTTTTCATACATATAGGTATTCATGGCCGGCGCCATCAGAATAGGACAGTTGGCGGCTAACAGCATCGTTGTCAGCATATCATCGGCAATTCCATTGGCCGCCTTGCCGATCACATCCGCCGAAGCCGGTGCGATCAGAAACGCATCCGCCCGCTGTGAAAGCGCCACGTGTTCCACATTGAATTCAAAATTTCTGTCAAAGGTATCCGTCAGACACTTATGGCTCGTCAGCGTTTCAAAGGTAATCGGATGAATGAAGTTGAGCGCATTTTTCGTCATCACAACATGAACGTCACAGCCCTCTTTCACTAAATCACTTACCAACTGCGCTGCCTTATACGCCGCAATACCGCCTGTTACCCCTACAACAATCGTCTTTTCTTTTAACATAGCCCGATCATCCTTCCTGCTGTGAGTTACTTTATCTATATTACCACATTCTCATTGTTTTTACAACCGTCAGCCACACGGCGGAAACGGAAACGCTTCGCTCAAATAATAAAGTATCCGATTGCGATACTGAAAAACATTATTATTTATTCACTATTCACTATTCTTTATTCTTTCATTCCGTTTTGGGGGTGCGCTCCCATATTCCGGAAAAGAAAGCTGATTGCCGTGGTTATCCGCCGACAGCCAAATTGACTTTGAACAGGGAATATGGTAGAATAGAGATAGAATGGTAAGTGTTTGTCCGGGAGGTTGCTTTATGAATAATTATCACACACATACCTATCGCTGTTTTCATGCGTATGGTACGGAAGAGGATTATGTGCAGGAGGCTATACGCCAAAATATGCAGGAATTAGGATTTTCCGATCACGGCCCTTTTCCCCATCATGATTACGGCTTACGGATGCCGTATGAAACATTGGACGACTATTTGCAGACAATTGATGCATTAAAAGAAAAATACCGTGACCGTATCCGGCTCTATAAAGGACTCGAAATCGAATATTATGAGGATCAGCTGCCGTATTATCATCGTTTACTGACAGAGAAAGGACTGGATTACCTTGCTCTGGGCGCACATTCGTTTGTGAATCATGAAGGCACTTTCAAGAATATCTTTTTTGCCGAAAGCACCCGTGATTTTACGGAATATGCGGATAATATCTGTGCGGCCATACAGACAGGCTGTTTCCGTTTCGTGGCGCATCCCGATCTGTTTTTTCTCAATGATTTTCCGATAGACGAAAATACGGAGGAAGCCTGCCGCCGTATTATCCAATGTGCCAAAGAACACGACACGATTTTAGAATTCAACGCTAACGGCTACCGCCGCAGCCGGCGTATGTATGCGGATGGTCTGCGCTTTCCTTATCCGCATGAATATTTCTGGCAGCAGGCGGCGGCTGCGGATATCCGTGTTATTGTGGGTTCGGACTGTCATGCCCCCGAACAGGTATGCGACGATCATGTACGGTTTGCCCATGAGCAAGTACAGCGCCTGCATCTGCATGAAATGGAAACCATCTTTTGAAATCAACTGTTCACCGATACGAAAATCAAGGAGTGTGTCAATATATGAGAAAGCCGAAATATCTGCCCCGTCTGTTAACACTATCCCTGTGTGCGGCTCTGCTGTTTTCCGTGACCGGCTGTGGAAAAACAGAACCGACTAAAATGAGTGACAAAACCGCTAAAGTTTCGGAAACGACCTCTGCGGTCAGCGAAAAGGTTTCCTCTTCTGCGCCGGAAAGCTCCGTGTGGATACCCGATCAGAGTAAAGACGAATCCTCCGCCCCCGTTTCCAAAGCTTCCACCGTATCTTCAAGGACAGAAGAAAGTTCCGGCGCTATTTTCTTCAGCGTGCCGGAGGAATTTCAGGATAACGGCATTTTTTCCGATTATTATGAGGATGCCTACCATTATCTGACGCAAATGACATTGGAAGAGAAAATCGGGCAGATGATATTATCCTCTATTCCCTATGAGGAACCTCTTGAACACGCCGCTGCTTATCATATCGGCGGTTATATTCTCTTTGCCGGTGATTTTATGGGTCAATCAAAGGAAAGTGTTCAGAATATGCTGAATTCTCTTTCCATCGCTCAGAAAGTACCGTTAGCCTTTGCTGTTGATGAGGAAGGCGGCACAGTTGTGCGTATCAGTTCCAATACACAGCTCAGTCCACATGAATTTGAATCCCCCCGCAAGCTCTACAAAAAAGGCGGTATGGCTTATATCCAATCCGATGCCGATGAAAAGGCTACCCTGCTCAAAGAGTTAGGATTGGATATCAATCTGGCACCCGTCTGCGATATCAGCACCAACAAGAAGGATTTCATGTATGACCGTTCTTTGGGACAGGATGCCAAAACAACGGCGGAATTTGTGCGTATTGTCACGGAAATAAGTCAGATGCGGGGGGTTTCGGTAACGCTCAAGCACTTCCCCGGTTACGGTCAGAATGTTGATACCCATACCGGTTTAGCCGTTGACAAGCGCACCCTCAAAGAATTCAAAGCGCAGGATTTTCTGCCCTTCCAGTCAGGCATTGAAGCCGGCGCCCATTGTGTACTGGTCAGCCATAATATTGTAGAATGTATGGACAAGGAGCATCCTGCTTCTCTGTCACCGGCGGTACATAACATTTTGCGGAAAGATATGAATTTCAGCGGATTGATTATCACGGATGATTTAGCTATGGGCGCTATCAGCGCCTATACCGGAAAGAATACGCCGGCGGTAGCGGCTGTACTGGCCGGCAACGATCTGCTCATTATGCCCAGCGGCATGGTGGAATCAGCTTGTCTTTCCATCAAAGAGGCTGTGGATAAAAAGGTCATCACCGAAAAGCAGATTGACCAATCCGTACTGCGTATTCTTGCCTGGAAATATGCCAAAGGCATTATGTGATACACACCGGACAGCATGACGGCTGATCTGTACAACGTAAATCTTAACATACCGCCTGAAAAAATCATTATGCATGAGAAATCCCCTCCGAAGGAAAATTCTTCGGAGGGGATTTTTTTACAGTTTGGTACGATCGTTATAGACATATTTAGGACGGGACGTGTCATCCTTCTTTTCCGGATTCACCGGAACGCTTTCCTTTTCCGGCGAAACGGTTGACGGTGCGTTATCACCGTCACTGTCGCTGTTTTCCGCAGAAGAAACAGATGTTTCCTCGGTATGGGATGCGTCATCCTTCTTTTCCAGTGAAACGGCTGACGGCGCATTATCACCGTCACTGTCGCTGTTTTCTTCAGAAGGGACAGGCGTTTCTGCTATTGCGGTTGCCTGTGCCGTTTCCGCTGTAGTGTCCGTTGATGTGACAGCTTCCACATCCGGCAAAACAGCAGAAGGACGCTCCTTAACCGGTGTTTCCTTGATAACACTTCCGCTTGCCGGCTTCGGTGACGGCACAATCGGCGCCATATCATCTATCAGATGACATTCACCGTCATTGTCATCCTTCTTTTTTCTGAATTTCCAGAACAGCAGGTAAGCAATAAACAGTACGATACTGACAGCGGATACCGCTACACCGGCCATCAATCCGGGTGTCTTGTAAGTAAACCGGATAGAAGAGGTCGTATTACTCGGTACCCATACCGCCATAAAGCCCACATTGACCTTTTCGATCTCCGCCGCCTCGCCGTTGACCTCTGCTGACCAGCCCGGTTCATAGGGAATGGCAAAGCATACCAGTTCAGCGGAATTACCGGTAGTAATTTCAGCGGTAAACGCACTGTTTTCAAATTTCACAGAGGAACAGGTCAGCTTTTTGCGTTCTTCACAATCCTTGAAGTATTCACCCTGAGAATAGGTATAATCCTCCAGAGAGGAATCATGTTCCAGATATTTGCTGTACTTTTCGGCTTGTTTCTCGGTCAGCACAATAGATTTGAGCATAAGCTTGCTTCTGTTGGCTTCATCGGTCTTTTCATATTCTTCGGTGGTGACATAGGTATCATAGGTAAAGCCATAGGGGATATAATATTCATTCTCATAAACCTTATAGCCGTTCTTTTCCATCAGGAATTGCCAGCCGGGCATCAGGTTATAGGTGTCACTGGTAGCAAACTTTTTGCTGTCTGACGTATTATCAAACAGATACTTACACGCTAAAAAGCTTCTGATAGCATAGACATCCGTTTTGGGACGGGAACCGACTGATCTTTCTACGCCGACGGATTTATAATAATCCATCACCGAACCCGGCACGATACTCTGGAACGCCTGTATCGTGGGAATCTGCCAATACATACCCATGTTGTCCATTTCGTTGTAGAAGTCGGAACGGACATCCGACAGGTCTTTGAGGTCCTCTTCAAAGGCACCCCGATTATTGATAGCATAATCAATGATGTAATCCTTGTCATAGCTGGCATTGAGTACACCCGTCCCCAGCAGGACAACGGCATAACCGACGACCAGAACACTCATGCCGACCACTGACAGACGCATGAACACCTTTTTATTTTTGCGGAAGTTCAGAAGGATCATCAGCATCGTCAGGCCGATCATCGCCAATGCTACCCATATCCAGAAACGGTCAGCATACTTTTCGATACCGTAGGAAGTAACCTCTTCTCCTTTGGTATTCTTTGAAGTAACGGGCATAAAACCGATCAGTACGGATATAATCAGGGTAACCATAAAGGTAAGCTTCATAGCAGGCTTGAAGTCGGTATTTTTCTTATCCAGTGAAATGACCGTACCCAGCGCCAGCATGAGGGTCAGCATATAGAACCAGCGGGCATAGTAAGCGGCATTGAGGAGCTGGAACAAACCGTTGAAGATCGGGATATACGCCATGACAAACAGCAGGGGAATAAATACCCGCAGCCATTTATGCGTTTTATGCTGATAGAAGGCAAAGACACCGACCATACTGTACAACGGCAGCCATGCCGCCACAGAAGCCCATTTTGCATTGGAATCGGGGGTGAAATTAGCATAGGCAGGCATATCCGGTGGGAAGAAGAAGGACACTAAAATGTGGATATAGCGCTGCTCACTGGAATAGACAAGACCGTTCCAGCCGTTGAAGCTGTTCTGCACACGATTATTCTGTATGACTGCCAGCACAGACGGGAAGATCATCACGGCTGCCATAAAGAAACCGATCAATACTTCGGCTGTAAACAGCAGGAATTGCTTGAAGGACATCCGATAGCTGCCCGTCATCATGCGGATGAGCCAGTAAATGAAGATGAAAACCGCCTGACCGGCAAAGAAATAGTAATTCATGATAGCCGCCGCAAAGACAGCAAAGGCCACAACGCCCTTTTTCTTATCATAGACATAGGCATCAATGGCTGCTAACATAAACGGAAAAGCGACCATTGCTTCGTGGAAATGGTTAAAGAAAATATTATAGATACCAAAGCCCGAAAAGGCATACATAATAGCGCCCAGTACCGCAAAGTCCTGATTGCTGACATAACGCCGCAGAAAAGTATAAGCACCCAGAGCGGCAAGGGCGAATTTTATCATGAGCAGCGGCGCCATGAGATACGGTACGACTTCACTGGGGAAAGGCATGGTAATCCAGAAGAACGGACTGCCGAACATATAGAAGCTATAGGAACCGATAATATTAGCGCCGAGGTCAGTCGTATAGCTCCATCCGATATTACCGTTCCTTACAGAATCATGTATCATCTGATAGAACGGAATCTGCTGTACATTATAATCTCCGTAGAAGAAAAAGTATCCGACATTCCAGATCATCCAGGGCAGAAAAAAAGCAAATGCCAGCCCCAAAGCCCATAGAAACGTCCGCCAATAATAATTCTTCTTATCCTGCCGCAAGCGGCCTGCCATGGTCATATTGCTACCTCCTTCATTTTTTCAAGACCATTCTTCTGCTTTTAAGAGCCTGTTGGCGCTTATTCCAAACCCTGCAAGTCAAAAGGCCTGCACGAAACTTTTTTTGTTGTGGATACTGTCCGTTTCCGCTTGACGGGAGAACAGGCAACAGGCTTTAACAGCAATACCTGTTTATTGTACCATACTATTTCTCAAAAATCTACCTTCCTTTTCGTTTTTTCGCCGGCCGCAGCCCTTATTGAAGATTTGTACAATTATGCAAGGGTCTTTTGTCTGACAGTTGTAAAAAAAGCGAAAACGTGGTACAGTAGATAGAGAACGAAAATACAGGAGGTTATATCATTATGGGCAGTTACCACTTTTTTGCCATTATGGGACGGATGAAGTATATTAACCGTTGGTCCCTGATGAACAATACCCGTCAGGAGAATATCAGCGAACACAGTCTGACGGTGGCGATGCTGGCACACGTTCTGACCATCATCAGTAATAAACGGCTGGGCAACCACTTTGATGCGGAACACGCCGCCGCTATTGCGCTGTTTCATGACTGCACCGAAATCATTACCGGCGATTTGCCTACCCCTATCAAATATGCCAGCAAAACCCTGCGGAATGCCTACAAGGATATTGAAGAAGAAGCCGCACAGCATTTACTTGGCACCCTGCCGGATGACCTGCGTGAAGAATACGAAAAGCTGCTGCTGCCTAAAGACCCCAAAGATGCCTATCTGCTAAAACTGGTCAAAGCGGCTGACAGACTTTCGGCACTCATCAAGTGTATTGAGGAGGAACAAATGGGCAACCGTGAATTCATGCGTGCCAAAACGGAAATTCTCACTTCACTGCGTGAAACAGAATTAACGGAAGTGAGCATTTTCCTGCAGGAATTTCTGCCGTCTTATGCCCTGTCACTGGATGAACAGAATTTTACCCTATAAAAAGCCGTCCGCCGTTTTTACAAAAATCGTTTGATAATTACGCTGTTCTGCGCTATAATAGGGAAGTCAGAAAACGGAAAAAGCTATCCGCCATTACCCGACACAGCCTGTACAGGGAGGGCAGTTTTCTCGTCCCGGCACTAACGTTTCTTCCCCTCAAAAAAATGCCGTATCACTGCGGCATTCCGAAAACCATTCCGCCGGCCATCACCGTTCCCCGAAGAAAAGACCGACAAAAAAGCGCATCGTTATCAATGTCATTGCCATTCTTTCCGGTATCCTGCTGTTATTGGGCGGTGTGGCCTGTATTATGGTTTACATCTGCTTTCACCGTATCAACTTTCAGGAAATCAATACGGATGACCCTGCACAGACCGGTCAGGCATCTACCGGAACGGATAGTCAGGAAGTATCTCACAACAATTGGCTGAATGACCCGATGGTGCTGAATATCATGCTGTTTGGTGAAGATACCCGCAGCGGTATGACGACCGGCAATTCCGATACGATGGTACTGCTTTCCATTGATACACGTCATCAGAAACTGAAAATGCTTTCCTTCATGCGTGATACCTATGTTACCATTCCGGGCTATGGTGAAAACCGTATCAACGCCGCTTATACGATCGGAGGGGCAGCGTTGGCGGTCAGTACCATTCAGAAAAATTATGGTATCCGGATTGACCGCTATATCGTGGTGGATTTCGGCTGCTTCAAAAAAATCATGGACGTACTGGGCGGATTGGACGTGGAACTCACGGAGGAAGAAGTGGATTATATCAACTGGCAAATCTGGATTAACGACCAACCCGACTATTATGAAGCTAAGGGCGACTATAAAGAAACCATCCGTGAACAGCTGAAATATACCTGGTATGATATTCCCGAAAATGAAAAGCCGATCAATAAAGACACACTCCTTTTCAAAGATAACGGTGACGATGCGCCTACCGCTGCCGTCCATCTTGACGGTACGCAGATACTCTGGCACGCCCGCAATCGTGGTGAGGACGGTATCTGTAACGGTGACGACTTCACCCGTACCCAACGGCAGCGGGATATTCTCCGACGGATTACCGAGCATCTCAAGAAATGCAGTCTGACAACGCTGTTTCGTATGATGTATGAGATAGCCCCGTTCATCACCACGAACATCAGAACCTCTGAAATCATGGATTTAGCCTTGAAGATGACCACCTATCTGACATATCCCATTATTTCACAAGCAGCGCCGGCGGTCAATGCCATCGGTTCGGACTTTTACTTTTCCGATGAGGAGCATCCCGTTTATATCAACGGTATTTTCTCCTCTGTCATTCTGATTGCCGATTGGGACAGCTTCCGCCAGCAGATTGCCGAATTCCTCTACGAAGAACAAGCGCTATCATAGTTTGGAGCGTGAATAGTTTGGAGTGTGGAATGTGGAGTGTGGAGTTGATTTGACCGCCCACAGCCTTTTGATAAATTCGGAGTGATTCCTGAAACGATGACAAGCCCTCTTGCTTGTCATCGTTTTTGTTGGCCGTCACACGACAGGATGTGACATACTCCCGCCGCCTACGCTGACGCTTAGAGGCGGGGGCTTCTCGCTCAAGTACAGTAGTCTGTACAGTATCAACGAGCTATCCCCGTGTAGGTCCCACGGTTCTTATTTTGGTTTTATGCTAATACTATTCTCATACCTTCATTTCGTATGTTGATGGCAGCATTTACATCTCTGTCGTGATGTGTCTGACAGCAAGGGCAAGTCCATTCTCTTACAGACAAATCTTTTGTGTTGGGATTTTTGTATCCACACACATGGCAAAGCTGTGAACTGGCAAAAAATTTATCGATTTTGACAAGCCTTTTTCCAAGTTCCTCCAACTTGTATTTCAGAAATGCCGTAAACATTCCCCAACCGTTGTCTGAAACGGATTTACCGAAATGCAGCGACTGTGCCATTGCCT
>ONYQ01000055.1 GCA_900322145.1 uncultured Eubacteriales bacterium | reverse complement strand
GTAAAATGCTGATCGCTATGGCAAAGGATATCCGTGTCATTATCATCAAGCTGGCCGACCGTCTGCACAATATGCGTACCATTGAGTGCATGAAGGAACAGCACCGCCGTGATAAGGCCCTGGAAGTCATGGAGGTTTATGCACCGATTGCCCATCGTTTAGGTATCCGTGCCATTAAGGAGGAACTGGAGGATTTAGCGATCCGGTATCTTGACCCCGTAGGTTATGCCGAAATTGAACGGCAGTTGGAGAAAAAAAGCAAGGACAGAGTGCATTTTGTGGCGGAAATCAAGCAGAGCCTGTATGACCGTCTGGAAGGGGAAATCCATAACGTCTATATTTCCGGCCGTGTCAAGAGTATTCACGGTATCTATAAAAAGACCTTCATGAAGGGTAAGACGATGGATCAGATTTACGATATCTTTGCGGTGCGTGTCATCGTGGATACGGTAGCAGACTGCTATAACGTATTGGGTATCGTACATGATATGTTCAAGCCCTTGCCGAACCGTTTCAAGGATTATATTTCCACACCGAAACCAAATATGTATCAATCTTTGCATACAACGGTCATCGGCAAGGAAGGCATTCCCTTTGAAATTCAGATCAGAACGTGGGAAATGCACTATACGGCGGAATATGGTATTGCGGCGCACTGGAAGTATAAGGAAGGCATCACCAAGAAGGATTCCCTCGATGAACGTCTGGCATGGATCCGCAAAATGCTTGAAAATCAGAGCGATAACGATTCGACAGAAATCGTATCGACCATTAAAATGGACTTAGTACCCGAAGAGGTGTTTATTTTCACCCCGAAGGGCGATGTTATCAGTCTGCCGACCGGCGCTACCGTGATTGACGTAGCCTATGCGATTCACAGCGGTGTCGGCAACCGCATGATCGGTGCGAAAGTCGATAAGCGTATCGTACCGATTGACTATAAGGTAAAGACCGGCGAGATCGTTGAAATTATCACCAGTAAAGAGGAAGGCGGCCCCAAGTGTGACTGGCTGAATATCGTCAAGACCAGTGAGGCCAGAAGTAAGATTCGCCTGTGGTTCAAGCGGGAAAAGCGGGATGAAAATATCATCGAAGGCCGTACCCAGCTTGAAACTGAATTCCGCCGTCTGGGAATTCACATTCCCGACAAGGAACTGCCCGCATTCTTAGAGGACGTTATTCACCGTCAGAACTGTAATTCCTTAGAGGATTTTTACGCCTCTATCGGCTATGGCGGCGTACAATTGTGGCGCATCCTGCCCAAGCTGAAGGAAGAATATATCAAGAAGTATGTTGACACCGAACCGGCACCTGTGGTTATTAAGGAACCGGCGAAGAAGAAGGTCAGCGGCGGCGTGCATATCGAAGGCATTGACGATTGTCTGGTGAAATTTTCCCGCTGCTGTAATCCTCTGCCGGGTGATGACATTATCGGTTTTATCACCCGTGGCTATGGTGTGTCGATCCATAAGCGCACCTGTACGAATGTACCCAGGAATCCCGAAGAAGCCGATGAACCGGAGCGCTGGGTCAAAGCGGAATGGGCGGAACGTCTGACGAATGAAACCTTCCAGTCTACTTTGCAGATCATGGCAACAGATCGTACCGGTTTGTTGGCGGATGTCACCAATCAGTTGTCAGCCCTTCATCTGTTCATTCACACGCTGAATTCCCGTGAAGTCAAGAACGGCATGGCTTGCATTGAAGTGACGATTACGGTTAACAGCATCAATCATCTCCGCATGGTTATCAGCCGTCTGAGCGGCATCAACGGCATTGTGTCTATTGGTCGTGCTTAATTATCGGGACACTGTCCCGAACCTTGCTGGGGGAAACTCTTTGTTTCGTCAAGGAGTTATCCCCCAGTCCTTCTTCCTGAGAAAATGTGTGCGGAAACAGTCATTCTTGTAAGCATTGGGAAGAATATGCGAATACGGAACGAAAGGAAACAGAAGATGAAAGCAGTTATTCAATGTGTAACGTCCTGTTCTGTTACGGTCGATGGAACGGTAACCGGACAGATCGACAAAGGATTTTTGATATTATTAGGCGTAGCGGCAGAGGACACGGAAAAGGAAGCCGAAAAGCTGAGCGCTAAAATTGCCGGTCTGCGGGTATTCACGGATGAACAGGATAAAATGAACCTGTCCCTGAAGGATATCGGCGGTGCGGTATTGGTCGTGTCGAATTTCACACTGTGCGCCGATTACCGTACCGGACGCAGACCCTTCTTCGGGGGAGCGGCACGTCCCGAAAAGGCGGAACCGCTTTATGAATATTTCTGCACCTGTATGCAGAAAAACGGCATTGAAAAAGTCGAAAAAGGCATTTTCGGTGCGGATATGAAAGTATCGTTGCTCAATGACGGCCCTGTGACATTGGTGATTGATACCGATATGCTGGCATGATGCAGGTATCCGGTCAGCCTGATATATAGTGTAGTGTTGGCAAGGAAAGAGAGGGAAAAAGTATGATAAAGGTAGAATGTTTTCCGTTGGGAGAATTACAGGCAAACTGTTATTTTGTGTATGACAGGGAGCAGAAAACAGGCCTGCTGATTGATCCGGGTGATCGTTCCAAACGATTGGAGGACAGAATCCGGCTGATGATAGGAAACGGCCTGCAATATATTCTGCTGACACATGGCCATTTCGATCATATTGACGGTGTTGCTTCTATGAAACGAGCTTTTCCGGAAGCAAAAATCGTCATCGGAACGCCGGATGCGGATTATCCGGCTTTGCAGGAACTGAATTTAGCGGAACATTTCGGCTGGAATATTGAGCCGTTTACGGCGGATATCACCGTGAACGATAATGATACTCTGCCCTTCGGCACACAGGAAATTCTGGTACTGTCCACACCGGGTCATACGAAAGGCAGTGTGTGCTATCGCTTAGGAGAGGATTTCCTTTTCACGGGGGATACGCTCATCAGCGGAACGACAGGCCGTACTGATTTCCCGACCGGCAGTCCGGTGGAAATGTACCATTCCATTGTCAGACTGGCGCAATTGGAAGGAAATCCGATTGTTTACAGCGGTCATGGAAAAGCGTCTACGCTGGAAAATGAACGCAGAACCAATTTGTTTATAAGGAAATATGTTTATGACGATATATATTAATCATGCCTTCCATTATGAAACCGAAAACTTAGTGCGGCTGTTTTTTCCGAATGATAAGATCACTGTATGCCGTGAAAAGCCGGACGAGGCAACACGTCCCCTGATCACGGCGCTGATTTTTCCGGCGGATAACGGCAGCCGGATTTTTGTGTCTGTAGCGGCAGAGGATTTCTATGCCGAGGATACCGTAACCGTAACGGATGAGCCGGCACAGTCGGTGGAAATCCATGAAAAGAATCTGGAACGCACCTTAGCCGTAACGCTGTATGGTTTACTGGTAAAGCTGACGGGACGGGTACAGCCGTGGGGGATTCTGACAGGGGTACGGCCGATTAAATTATTCCGCCGTCTGACGGAGCAATACGGCGAAGCCTATGCAAAAGATTATTTCCGACAGCAATTACTGGTGTCGGAAGAAAAGACAGCGCTAAGTGCCGTGACGGAAAAATACGAGAAAAAAATATTGGCACTGAGTCAGCCTCGTTCCTTCAGTCTGTATGTGTCGATTCCGTTTTGTCCGTCCCGCTGTGCGTATTGTTCGTTTGTGTCGCAGACCATCGAGAGTGCGAAAAAGCTGATAGCGCCGTATTTTGAACTGCTGTGTCAGGAATTGGCGGTGACAGCGGAAATAGCGGCGGCGTGTGGACTGCGGCTGGAAAGTGTCTATATCGGCGGCGGTACGCCTACCACGCTGAATGCCGGACAACTCCGCACGTTGATTGAAACGATACGCCGTTGCTTTGATATGCGTACCTGTCGGGAATTTACCGTAGAAGCCGGACGGCCGGATACGATTGACAGAGAAAAACTGCAGGCGATTTTAGAGGGCGGTGCGGACAGAATCAGCATCAATCCGCAGACACTCAACGATGAAGTATTGCAGGTCATTGGCCGCCGTCATAGTGCGGAAGATACCCTGAAAGCCTTTGATTTAGCGAGAGCAGTGGGTTTCCGTCATATTAACATGGATCTGATTGCCGGCCTGCCGACAGAAACGCCGGATAGTTTTGTCCGTACGTTAGATCAATTGTGCGCCTTATCGCCGGAAAGCATCACGGTGCATACACTTTCCATGAAGCGGTCATCACATCTGACCTTACAGGGCAAAGAACTTTATACGGAAAAGGAATCCCCTGCGGCGGCCATGCTGCGTTACGGCGAGCAAAAACTGACGGCAGAGGGCTATCATCCGTATTATCTTTACCGTCAGACCCGTATGGAAGGTAATTTAGAGAATGTCGGCTGGTCAAAGGAGGGCTTTGACGGGCTGTATAACATTTTCGTCATGGATGAAACCCATACGATTTTAGGCTGCGGGGCGGGCGCTGTGACCAAGCTGAAAAAACCGCTGTCGGAATCACTGGAACGCATATTTAACTATAAATACCCGTATGAATATATCAACGGCTTCGACGAACTGTTGAGGAGAAAAGAGAGGGTGACCACATTCTATGATGAACTGGCTGAATACCTATCGCAGATATGCCTGTGATATTCACCGTATCAATCGGGAGGTACAGCAGAATCCGGAGGATTTTATTCTGACAGTGGAGAAGATATTCCATAGTGATATCCGGCAGATCACCGACAGGATATTGAATATTCCCGTCAAGCGGCATATCATTTATCTGTCAGGACCGTCCAGCAGCGGCAAAACGACTACCGGCATGAAATTGGCGGAGGCGTTTGAAAAGAAGGGCTGTCATGCCATTCTGGTCAGTATGGATGACTTCTATCTGGGCAAAGACTATATCCGCATCCTGCCGAACGGACAGCATGATTTTGAAGCGGTGGAAGCGCTCGACATTCCTCTTGTCAAGAAGTGTGTGAAGCAGATCGTGCTGGAGGGAGAATGTGATATTCCCGTCTATGATTTCCCGAACAGTTCCCGCAGCGGACAGATACGTCATCTGAAAGCCGAAAAGGATTCCGTTATTATCATGGAAGGTATCCATGCGCTGAACCCGATTTTTGATGATGCGGTTTTGCGGGATTATATCAGCAAAATATACGTCGGAGTCAAACAGGGTGTCAAGGATAACGAGGATTATGTGCTGACGAACCGTGAAATACGTTTGATCCGCCGTATTGTGCGGGATTACAAATTCCGTTGTACCGGTCCGGAAACGGTGATTCACCGTTGGGAAGATGTTGTCGAAGGCGAACAGAAGAATATCCGTCCCTATCGGTATAACAGCGATTTTACGCTCAATACCATTCATATCTATGAGCCGTGTATCATGAAAAAGCAGACAGTAGAGTTACTTTCACAGGTAGCGCCTGATACGGCGGAAGGTGTAACAGCGTCCCATCTGGCGGCGGCTTTGCAGCGCTTTGAAGCCATTGACGAAGCGCTCGTACCGTCTGATTCCCTCATGCGGGAATTTATCGGCGGCGGCACTTACCATTACTGAAATTGTACAATGTACGATGGATAACAGACACAATTGTCAGTCAGAAAAGGTATTGAAGAATAGGGGAAAGAATGCTATAATAGACCATATGCTTGAAAATGACAGGAGGAATGCAGGATGAGTATGATGGATGATGTATGGACAAATGCGAAAGCGGCTGTTGACGTGGTCGGCAAAAAGGCCGGACAGGTGATTGATAAATCCAAACTGCGGTTTGCGGTGATGGATATCAAGGCGGAATTGTCCAAAAAATACCGTATGTTAGGGAAAATATATTATGAAGCAAACAGAACCGGCAAGAATTACGATGACAGTATGAAAGCTTTGCAGGAAAGCATTACCGAACTGCATAAGCAGTTGGCTGCCCTGAAAGAGATGCTGGCCAATGCAGAAAATAAAATCAAATGTCCGGTGTGTGGTGTCTATAATGCGAAGGATTCCCTGTTCTGCAGTAAGTGCGGGGCAAGATTGTCCGTGAAGAAGCAGGACGAGGAATATTCTCAGGAAGAACTGCTGGATTTTGCGGAAGAAATCATGGACGAGGATGATATCTGATACAATGTGCATGGTACATTGAGAAAGGAAGTGCTTGTGTGTCGGGAAAGAAAGAAAGAAAATCCCAGTCCTTTCTGAAGGGCGCTATGGTATTGGGCGGCAGTATGGTTATCGTCAAGATCATGGGCATGGTCTACAAGATACTGTTGTCCGGTCAGTACGGCGGCGTGGGTACCGGTCTGTTCAACTCGGCCTATGCCCTGTATAATCCATTGTTTATGCTGTCCACAGCGGGTTTTCCTATTGCTATTTCGAGAATGGTATCCGAAAGCATTACCAAAAAGCGCTATAAGGATGTCAGACAGATACATATGCTGTCTGTCCCCATTTTTATTGTGGCCGGCTGGCTGTGCTTTTTAGCGATGATCGTGGGCGGTTTTATTTACGTCAAAATCATCCATGCCGATAACGCTATTTTTGCGCTGTTGTGTCTGTCGCCGACGATTTTCTTCGGCTGTCTGATGTCCATTTACCGTGGCTATTTCGAGGGCATGAAAAACATGGCTCCGACCGCCATTTCGGAAATTATCGAGGCGACCTGTAAATTATTTCTGGGATTTACCGCTTCTTTCGTGGTGCAGAAATACGGTATGAGCTGTTATGAAGCGACCGGTTATGTTTTCGGCACAAAATGCACCAATCAGGTAGAGGCCGAAAACGTCATTATACCGATTGCCATTGGTGCGGCTATACTGGGTATTTCGCTTGGCTCGCTGTTTGGCTTTCTGTTCCTGTTTATCCGCTATAAACGTGGCGGTGACGGTATCACACGGGAGGAACTGCAGAACGCTCCTCCGCCCCGTAAAAGTTCACAGACCCTGCGTGTTATGGTACGCACCGCTATTCCGATCGGTCTGGGTGCGATTATCATGAGTCTGGGCGATATGGTGGATTCGACCATCGTGAATATCCGTATCAACGGCATTATGCAGAATGATCCGGATGCCCTGCTGAATGTATATGGTTCCCTGATTCCCGATTATGTTTATGACAGCGGTACGACCCATACGTTCCTGTATGGCTGCTATGGTATTGCCCTGACACTGATGATGCTGGTCACAGCCGTTACACAGGTATTCGGTACAACGGCGCTGCCGTCTGTTACCGCTGCCTGGACAGAGGGCAACAAGGAAAAACTGAAGAAAAGCATGGAAACCGTTATGCGTGTGACAACACTGGTAACGATTCCTTCGGGTATCGGTATGTCGGTCCTGGCAGAACCGCTGCTGTCGTTGATTTATAACAGCAGTTCTGTTTCGGATGAAGTAGAGATCGGCTCCCGTGTTCTGACCATCATGGGCATATCCGTTATCTTTATTGCAACGAGTACACCCTTGTGCAGTATGCTGCAGGCGGTCGGCCGCATGGATGTTCCCTTGAAGCTTTTTGCTGTCAGTATGGTCATCAAGATTGTCGTGAACTATATTCTGGTCGGTATTCCGGCCATCAATATTCAGGGAGCTAATGTCGGTTCTATCGTCAGCTATGGCTTTGTCACGGTGGCGGCGCTGTTTGTGTTGTGCCGTGAAACAAAAATCGTTCCCGATTTCGTTTCTATTTTTGTCAAGCCGTTAATGGCCGGTGTTGTGTGCGGCGCTGCGGCATATTTTTCGGAAATTTTCTTCGATTTCTTCTTCCGGCAGCGGCTGGCAACGATTCTGGCCGTCATCGTGGCAATGGTCGCCTATGTGATCGCTCTCTTTGTGTTCAAAGCAATTAAAAGAGAGGATATTTTACAGATGCCGAAGGGAAATAAAATTGTAAAACTACTTGAAAAACGTAAGCTGATAAGGTAAAATAGTATACTGTACGGCATTTCAATCGAAGGAGATATCATCAGTGGAATTTCAGTTCAAAGAGAATTATGACGTGAATGATCTGGTTGCTATCGTTCAGAAGCTGCGGGCACCGGATGGCTGTCCGTGGGATAAGGTGCAGACACATCAGAGTATCCGCAATGATTTTATCGAGGAAGTCTATGAAGCGGTAGAAGCCATTGACGAACAGGATACGGCGCATTTGCGGGAAGAATTGGGCGATGTGCTGCTGCAGGTGGTTTTTCACACTGTGCTGGAAATGGAGCAGCAGCATTTCACATTGACGGATGTTGCCGGCGATGTGTGCCGGAAAATGATTCTGCGGCATCCTCATGTGTTCGGCCATGTGGTGGCGGAAACACCGGAGGAGGTCATTAAAAACTGGGATGAAATCAAAATGCAGTCTAAATCCCAGCAGAATGTTTCCGAAGCAATGGAAACTGTATCAAAGGCGCTGCCGTCTTTGATGCGGAGCCGGAAGCTATGGAAAAAAGCAGAAAGCGGCGGTGCAGCGCTGTCCGATACAACAGCAGCCCTGCAATTGGCCGAGCAGAAATTGGCTGACCTGAAAGCCTGTGCCGAAAACGGACAGACAGAAGTCTGTTCCGCCAAATTGGGCGAGCTTTTATTCAGTCTGGCAGGTTTGTCGAGATTTCTGCAAACAGACTGTGAGCAGTCGCTGTATAATGCCTGCGATGCGTTTATAGACCGCTTCAAAGTATTGGAACGGGACGCAGCCGCAAAAGGCGTGACGATACAGAACCTGAGTTCCGAAGAAATTGCGAAGCTTTGGAATGACAACACTTCACTATCAAATTAACGGAGGAAAGTAAAATGAACAAAACAGACCTGATTGCTATCGTATCTGAAAAGGCAGACATTTCTAAGAAGGACGCAGAAAAAGCGGTTAATGCGATGATCGATGCTATTATCGAGAACGTTGCAGAGGGACAGGAAATCCGTATTGTCGGCTTTGGTACCTTCGAGCGTCATGAGAGAGCAGAAAGAGTCGGCTGCAATCCGCAGACCAAGGAGAAAATCACTATCCGTGCTTCCAAGGTTCCTGCTTTCAAAGCCGGCAAAGCCTTCAAGGATGCTGTTGATAAGTAATCACACCATAGTGAAGCCGATCGGAAGGTCGGCTTCTTTTTCGTCAGGAGGTTTTTTTATATGCGATTGGATAAATACCTGAAAATATCCCGTCTTATCAAGCGCCGGACTGTTGCCAATGAAGCGTGTGACGCAGGACGTGTGATGGTCAACGGCAAACCGGCTCGTGCTTCTTATGAAGTGAAGGTCGGTGACGTTCTCGAAATTGCTATGGGCGCTCATCCGATTCAGGCGGAAGTCATCAGTATCAATGAATACGCCAAAAAGGACGAAGCCGCCCTTATGTACAAAATCATCAATCCCTGAATAGAGTGTGGAATGTGGAGTGTGGAGTTGTTCTGCACTCCACTGCTTTTTTTCGGCGGTGGGTTATCATAACGGTTATGATAGACGAATATGTATGAATGTACAGAGATTGACAAAAAGGAGCGGGAGCAATGGCGAGTGGTGAGAATACAGCATTGATGCGGAAACGTCACGGCATTATTTTAGAGGACAGAAAAAACCTGACCCTGACAGGTGTGAAAGATGTATCGGGATTTGATGAGCAGAAGGTGATCCTGCAAACGGAACTGGGGGAACTGACCATCAAGGGCGGCAATTTGCATATCAATGATTTCAGCCATGAAAACGGTGAACTGAATCTGGACGGAAAGGTGGATTCATTGATATATACGGAGGATAAGCGGGCGGAAGGCGGCTTTTTTGCCCGTCTGCTGAAATAGGGTGATAAA
>ONYQ01000005.1 GCA_900322145.1 uncultured Eubacteriales bacterium | reverse complement strand
GTATTTCTCTATCTTTTGGGCGCTCAGAAACTGTCTACCCGCAATATTCTCCTGCTGCTGTTGGCGGCCGGCTTTATTATGAGGGTATCTTATATTCTGACCATGACCGCCGGCATGATACAGCATGATGTATATTCTCTGGGGGATGGTGCCGGTCACGCCGGTTATATTGAATATCTGTATGCTAACGGTCATCTGCCTGACTTTGATGTGCGGGAGATCGACCAGTTCTATCATCCGCCGCTGCATCATATCATTGCCGCCCTTTGGATGCATCTGCAAACCCTGATCGGCGTAACGTATGCCGAAGCCTATGAAAATATTCAGATTCTTACCCTGTTTTATTCCACTGTCTGCCTGATTCTGTCCTATAAGATATTCCGCTGTCTGGGATTATACGGCGGCGGCCTGCTCGGTGCAACCGCTATTATTGCCTTCTGCCCCACTTTCTATATTATGTCCGGCAGTATCAATAACGATATCCTATCGATTACCTTTGCGCTGGGGGCTATTCTCAATACCCTCTATTGGTATCGTTCCCGCAGTATAAAACGTATTCTGGCGATTGCCTTGTGCATTGGTCTGGGTATGATGACGAAACTTTCGGTATGGATGGTCGCTCCGGCAATTGCCTTCGTATTTATCTATGTTTTCTTTACCAATCTGAAGGATTTCAAGAAATACATTGTGCAGTTTTCAGCATTTATCTGTGTATGCGCTCCGATAGGTCTGTTCTGGTCAGTACGCAATTTCCTGCGCTGGCAGGTGCCTTTTACCTATGTACAGCGTCTTTCGGAAAAAGCTTCGCAGTATATCGGCGACGTTCCGTTCTGGCAGAGGATGTTCGATTTAAGCCCGCATCAATTTGCGGATGTATCACCCCAGTTCACGATGTATAAGAATGCCTATAACGAATACAATCCCCTGATCGCCTTTTTCAAAACCTCTGTATTTGATGAAAGCATTGCGGTGCGGCGGTTCCCGAAAATACAGGGCTTCAGTCATGTATTGTTTTTTGCCGCCGTCATCCTCGGACTGATTGCCTTCGGTGCCATGATTTTCATGCTCATCAAAAAGGTCAAATCGCCTGATGTGGTACAGAAAGCCTTCGTTTTCCTGCTTTTCACCGTATTTTTAGGAATGTACTATTCCTTCTGCTTTGATTTCCCGCACGTCTGCACGATGAATGTACGCTATGGTGTGCCCCTGCTCGTCATCGGCGCTTTCTCCTATGGATTCCTGCTGCAGCATTGTTGTATAACCGCTAAACGTTCCGCAAAAATCGGCGTCATTACCCTTTCCTCCTTCATTGCTCTTTATGCGCTCAGCGGTTTCTTTGTCTACAACATCTGTGCCGTTTCCCGCTTTGGTTTTTAATGGAAAAGCGTGAAGGCCAGCGTCAATCCGGTTAATTCACCATAACGCAATACTCAACGCAGTTTTTTTTGAAAATATTTGCCCGATGTATCCGTTATTTCCCAAGAAAGGAAGGAAAAGGATGTTTTTTAAGAAGAAAGAACCGCTCGGCGCAGCGGAATACATTATCGCAGGATTAGGCAATCCTGACAGGAAATATGAAAACACCCGGCACAATGCCGGCTTCATGACGATTGATGCACTGTCGGAAAAATATGACGTGTGCGTTGACCGTATCAAGTATAAATCGCTGTGTGCGACCGTAAATATAGAAGGAAAAAAAGTACTGCTGCTGAAACCGTCCACCTATATGAATCTCAGCGGTCAGGCGGTGACCGAAGCGATGAATTTTTTCAAAATACCGCCGGAAAAAACGCTCATTATCTTAGATGACATCACCCAGCCGGTCGGTCATCTGCGGATCCGCCGCAAAGGCAGTGACGGCGGTCACAATGGTATGAAAAATATCATTTATCTGTCCGGCAGCGATCAGTTTCCACGCATCAAAATCGGCATTGGTCAAAAGCCGCCCCAATGGGATTTAGCCGACTGGGTACTTTCAACATTTACCCGCACCGAACAGCCCGAACTGGAAAAGGCTATTGACAATGCCTGTACAGCCGCCGGATTGATTCTTGACGGACAGATCGACAAAGCTATGAACTTGTTTAACTGACTGAGGAAGCTGCGATATGAAATTTTTGGATCACATCTTAGACGGACTCCCCGAATTCCAACAGATCAATCAGGCGATACAGCATCACCGGCTGCCGGCTATGGCAACCGGTCTTTCTGCCATTCACAAGGCACACCTGATTCATCATCTGTGCAGCACCTATGGACAGCAAGCGTTAGTCATTGCCGGTGACGAAGCGGAAGCCGCCCGTCTGTGCAGTGATATCAATACCATGGGAACCAAAGCCGTATTCTATCCGGCCAGAGATTTTACCTTCCGTGAGGTCACGGGCGTATCACGGGAATTTGAACACCAGCGCATCAGCGCACTGTACAGCTATTGCACCAAAGAGGCCGCTGTATTGATCTGCTGTGCCGATGCCGCCATGCAATATACTATTCCGCAGCAGTCACTGCTGCAGGCAACCGTCACTGTCAAGGAGGGTGCTTCCCTGACACCGGAAAGAATGATGGCGGCGCTGCTTTCGGAAGGCTATGTACGGGTAGAACAGGTAGACGGTACCGGACAATTTGCTGTGCGGGGCGGTATTTTTGACTTCTTCATGCCGTCCTCACCGCAGCCCTGCCGTATTGAATTCTGGGGCGATGAAATTGACACCATTTCCTCGTTTGATATTGAAACACAGCGCCGCACAGAACGGTTAGACAGCTTTGTGATAACGCCATCTACGGAAATGATTTTCGACAATGCCGCAGAATTAGCCGGCAAGATTGAAGAAAAAGCTAAATCGCTGCGTGGAAAATATGCGGCACAGGCCAGGCAGATTTTAGCCAGAGAAGCGGAATTACTCCGCAGCAGCGGACGCTTATCCTCTATTGACAAATTCTACAGCCTGATCTATGAAAAGCCGGCGGATATTTTCGATTATATTGACACAAAGACAATGGTATTCGTTTCCGAACAGACGAAAATCAATGAGAAAATCAAGAGTACCCTGTGGCAGTCGGGCGAGGATATCAAGGATTATCTGACAGAAGGCGTACTGTGCAAGGGCCTCGATCAGTTTTTCAGCACCAAAACAGATTTTATGACAGCGGTAGAAAAACGCCGTCCGATTCTGATCGAGAACTTCACACGAGGCACCAGTGAATGGCCTCTGAAAACGCTGGTGAATTTTAATGTACGGCAGCTTTCCCCCTGGAGCGGTTCCCTGAATGTATTGTGTGAAGATATCGAAAATCTGACGACGGAAGGAAAAACCTGTATTATTCTGGGCGGTACGAAAAAAGCCGCCGAAACCCTGCATAAAGATTTGTGTGACAAGGGCTATGCGGCGGTATTCCTTACACCGGAAGACAGTCTTCCGAAAGAGGGATTATACATTTCCTACGGCAGTCTGTCGGCCGGTATGGAATACTGGACGGTTGGCTTTTCGCTGATCTCTCATGTGCAGATCAATGAAACCAAACACAAGACAACTAAAAAGCAAAGCAAAAGCAAAGCCATTTTCAGTCTGGCAGAACTGTCAGTGGGCGATCATGTTGTCCATAGTCAGTATGGTATCGGTTTGTTCCGTGGTGTCCATAAAGTAGAGGTCGAAGGTATCACAAGGGATTACATCAAGATCGAATATGCTAAGGGCGATTATCTGTATACGCCTGTCACGCAGATGGACATGGTTTCCAAGTATATCGGTCCGCATGAAGACAGTATCGTCAAGCTGAATAAACTCGGCGGACAGGAATGGACAAAAGCCAAGAACCGTGTACGAAGCGCCGTCAAGGATATTGCCGATGAACTCATCAAACTATATGCCGAGCGCATGAATGCGCCGGGACACGCTTTTCCGGCAGACGGCGGCTGGCAGCAGGATTTTGAATCCCGATTCGAATACGAGGAAACCGCTGATCAGAAACGCTGTATTGCCGAAATCAAAAACGATATGGAACGGCGAGCCCCCATGGACAGACTGCTCTGCGGTGATGTCGGTTTCGGCAAAACAGAGGTGGCACTCAGAGCCGCTTTCAAATGCGTGACCGATTCCAAGCAGTGTGCGCTGTTAGTACCGACAACTATTTTAGCCTGGCAGCATTATCAGACCGCCCTGCGGCGGTTTGAAGGCTTTCCGATCAATATCGAATTGCTGTCCCGTTTCCGCAGCACCGCCCAGCAGAAAGAAATTATCCAGAAGCTGAAAAAGGGTGATATTGATTTTGTCATCGGTACGCACCGCCTCATTTCAAAAGATACTCAGTTCCGTGATTTAGGATTGCTGATTATTGACGAGGAACAGCGTTTCGGTGTGGCACAAAAGGAAAAACTGAAAAATCTCAGCAAGAATGTCGATGTGCTGACCTTGTCGGCTACACCGATTCCCCGTACCCTCAATATGGCGATGTCGGGTATCCGGGATATGTCCTCTATCGAAGAAGCTCCGCAGGACAGACATCCGATACAGACCTATGTGCTGGAATATGATGAAGCTGTCATCAATGAAGCTATCCGCAGAGAACTGCGCCGGGGCGGTCAGGTGTTTTATCTGTATAACTCGGTGGAAGGAATTGAAGAAAAGGCAAAAGAAATTGCGGAACGGATTCCCGAAGCAAAGGTTGCTTTCGGTCATGGTCAGATGAACGAGTCGCAGTTATCCGAAGTATGGCGGCGGATGCTGGAACAGGAAATCAATGTTCTTGTCAGCACGACCATCATTGAAACCGGTGTGGATATTCCCAATGCCAATACGCTGATTATCGAAAATGCCGACCGTATGGGACTTTCACAGCTGCACCAGATCAGGGGGCGTGTGGGACGTTCTTCCCGCCGTGCCTATGCTTATCTGACTTTCCGCAAAGATAAGGTGCTGTCGGAAATTTCGCAGAAACGTCTGGATGCTATACGGGAATTCACGGAGTTTGGTTCGGGTTTCCGTATTGCTATGCGTGACCTTGAATTAAGAGGCGCCGGCAATTTGCTGGGTGCCCGTCAGCATGGACATATGGCCGATGTCGGCTATGATATGTATATGAAACTGCTGGGACAGGCTGTCAGCGCCGCCAAAGGCGAAGCGCCGGCTGAGTTGGAACTGGATTGTCAGATTGATCTTCCCGTGGAAGCGCATATTCCCGAAAGCTATATTGAAAATCTTAGCCGCCGTCTGGAAATCTATCGGCGGATTGCCGATATCCGTAATGAAAACGATGCTTCGGATGTGGTAGATGAACTGATCGACCGTTTCGGAGATATTCCTCAGGCACTGCACAGCCTGATCGATATTGCCCTGCTGCGTAATCGTGCACAAAAAAGCGGTATTCATCTGGTCAGACAACAGGGCGATACCCTACAGCTTTATGTCCGTCATCTCCAGTCCGATATTGTCGGGGATATTATCACCCGCATGAAAGGACGTGCTGTCCTCAACGTCAAGGACAAACCTTATATCAGTATCAGACTGCGTTCCGGTGAAACTGCCCTTGCGCTTCTCAACACACTGATTCCCCAAATCACGGCATAATGAATGATAATAACACATAAAATTCAAAAGATATTCATGGCCAATTTCAAAAACCGTCGATTTTGCTAATTTTGCTTTTAATATTGACTTTAATGCGCTAATATGGTATTATTTAGGCAGTCCATAGATTATTCGTGATAACATTATTGAAAGGAATGTGTGTGTTATGAACAATCAGAATCCTTATAACCAGCAGCCCCAGCAGGGTTATCAGCAGCCCAACTATCAGGCTCCTCTGCCGCCCATGCCGCAGGCTCCGCAGCCCCCGCAGGCTCCTCAGACTCCCTTTACTCCCAAAACACCTTTTTTCAACAATGATATGTTGGGTATGATCGGCTGTGCCGCCAGCATCCTTGGCTTTGGTATGTCTATCTTTGTAGTAGGCGCTACCAGTATGCCGATTTATGCTTTGATTCTCAATATTCTGGCCATCCTGTTCTCCGCAGGCGGCTGTTTCCTCTCCTTCGTGGTCGGCAATCAGAGAATCAGATCCGGCGCTCCCAGAGGTACAGTTGCGACTCTCGGTTTAATTTTTGGTGTTGTCGGTGTTCTCCTCTGCCTCATGGCGATCTTCGTTACCGGCTGTGCTACCTGCAACTACTGCAAAGCAAGCTCTGCAGAAAAAGCCGCAAGAGCAGCTTTGGGTCTTTAATGCGTAATATAAACTATCCGTGTCGGCGGTCACTTCTGACCGCCGATTTTTTCTGTTATCACTTATCATCAGTAAAGGATTGATAGAATGTATAAATATATACATATCCTTGGCAGAGATTTTCCGATGTATGGGCTGTGTGCCTTTGTCGGCATTCTCTTTGCGGCAGGATTGCTTTTTCTGACGCTTCGTAAACGCAAGGACTACAGCAAGGTACATATCGTCAATATTCCGCTGTTTGCTGCAATCGGTGCCTTTTTAGGCGCTCATATCGTAGGCTTTTTCACCCATTTTGATTTTTTTCTTCAGGCCATGCAGCATTTGGACCGTGTTTTTTCTTCGTGGGAGACATTCCGGATTGTGTGCGGTGAACTGTTCGGCACGATGGTCTTTTACGGCGGCTTATTGGGAGCGATTGCCGCAGCTTTTATTTACTGCAAGGCTGCCAAAGTGGATTTCAGCCTGTATGCCGATATCTTTGCTCCGGCCATACCGCTGTTTCATGCCTTCGGACGGGTCGGCTGTATTTTTGCCGGCTGCTGCTATGGTATAGAAGCCTCCTGGGGATTGCCCTATCCGCACGAGCATGACGGCATCGTTGAAACCGTGACCCGTCTGCCCTTACCGCTCATAGAAGCCGGCTGTAATCTGCTCATCATGACCGCTCTGCTGATTCTGCGGCATAAACATCTGAAAAAAGGCTCTTTGCTGGCTATTTATTTCATCTCTTATGCAATAGTACGCTTTATTGATGAATTTTTCCGTGGGGATGAGATCCGAGGTATTTTGTTCGGTCTTTCTACATCACAATGGATCAGCATCATCGTGTTAGGGTTGGGAATTTTCATGCTGCTGAACCGTTACCGCTTCAAAAAGAAAGACAGCTTTGGCTATCGGGTACCCTTCGGAGAAGTACCGGAAGGCTATATCTATAACCAATATGCCGGCGCTGTGGCTCCCTGGGAACAGGATCGCCTGAAAAAAATTCCCGGTCAGAACAATCTCTCCGATGCCCCCACCAACGAAACAACCGATATACACGAACAATCGCACCAATAAAACGTTTTTCAGCCTGCTGCACAGAAAAATCCCCTGTGCCGCAGGTTTTTCGTTATGCTCTACAGCGACCGCTTCTTGATTTTTTCGACACGTTAAGCTATAATTTGTATCAGTACGCAAAACAGGAAAAGGAATGGAGACAGGAGGAAAACACGATGGCCTTTATCGAAGCAAAATGTAAAAATTGAGACGGCGATATTCGCTTAGATGAAAACATGACACACGGGCGTTGTGAATATTGCGGTACGGAATTCGTCAAATCCGATATGATCGTTCATAACAATTATGCTATCCAGAACGCTACGCTGGTACTCAATGAAGAAGATGTCACCGAGCAGATGTTCATCAACGCCGAAACCTACCTGACTACCCTGCGGGATTATACGAAGGCTTTTGAAACCTATCGGATGATCACACAAAGCAAGGTCAACGATTATCGTGGTTGGTGGGGACTGGTCAGAAGTCTCAGCCATAATTTCACCGTTTTCCAATGTTCCGAACAGGATTACACGCAAATGCGTTCCTATGCCAATAATGCTATCCAACTGGCACAATCCCCCGAAAAAGATACCCTCGTACAACAATGGAATAACTACCGGCAGCAGGTTGAAAGCTATCTGGCCTCCCGTAATGCTGAATTTGCCCGTCAGATGGCCGAACAACAGGCTAAAGCCCGCCGTGCCACGCAACGTCGGCATCTCCGCCGCATAATTCCTGATATGTTGTCGATTGCCGTGAATATTGTGGTCGTTTGTTATTGCCTGACCATTAGTCTTTGGCCGCTGCATTATCAGCATGACCCGACACCCCTCATTTATATTGGTTCGGCATTAGCCATCAACGCCGTGTTAGCCGTTATCTTTCAGTTAGTTGGTTCCGCACCCGAATGTTTCATTTTTCAGGTCATCGCTACCCTGACGGTATTGGCTTATACCGGCTATCACTTTGCGGCAGACGGCAATCCCGATACCACCGTGTTGATCGTGGGTATTATCGTTGTCAGTATCGGCGGATTACTGGCGGCCGCTGTCTTTCTGGTATTCCCCTTGCTCGTTTATCGTCACCTGACAAAAAAATCCCGTCTATGAAACGACAGCAGGGGATTCCCGTGTAAAATTCCCATTTCCTATTGACTTATCCCCAAAAATCTTGTATGCTATACTATGTTACATATCGTAAAGACGATGAAGCGGATGTTGATTCGTACAAGAGTGGTATAGCGAAGTATTCTGTGGCTTCGTCTCTTTGTCGAAAAGAGATGAGGTCATTTTCTTTGAAGCCGCTCCCATCACAAAAATCATACGGCCGTCTTATGCAGGACGGTCATCCAATGGAGGTCATTCTTTATGCAGTTGAATGGTTCAGAAATCATCGCAGAGTGCCTGATTGAACAGGGCGTTGACACCGTATTCGGTTATCCGGGCGGTGCTGTCCTCAACATCTACGATGCACTCTACAAGTACAGTGACAGGATCACCCACATTCTTTCGGCACATGAACAGGGTGCTGCCCATGCCGCTGACGGCTATGCCCGTACTACCGGCCGATGCGGCGTAGTCATTGCCACTTCCGGCCCCGGTGCTACTAACCTTGTCACCGGTATTGCCACCGCTTATATGGATTCTGTCCCCATGGTCGCTATTACCGGCAATGTTACCAACGATCTGTTGGCCAGAGACAGCTTTCAGGAAGTAGATATTACCGGCATCACACTGCCTATTACGAAGCATAACTTCATCGTTAAGAACGTCAAGGATTTAGCGAACGTCATCCGCAAGGCTTTCCGTATTGCCATGTCCGGCAGAAAAGGCCCCGTTCTGATTGACATTCCCAAAGACGTGACCGGCGCTGTCTGCGAGTTCACTCCTGAACAGCCCCAGCCGATCACCAATCCTCTGCTGTCGGAAGAGGCAGATTTTGCCGCCGCTGCACAGGCTATCAGCCAGGCTAAACGCCCCATGATCTATATGGGCGGCGGTATTGTCAGTGCCGATGCCGAAGCACAGTTGTTAGCCTTTGCGGAAAAAATTGACTGTCCTGTAGCTACTTCCATCATGGGTCTGGGCGGTTTCCCGTCCTCGCATCGTCTGTTCATCGGTACTATCGGTATGCATGGCGGTTATGAGACCGGCAAGGCTACCGATAACTGCGACCTGATTATTACGGCCGGTGCCCGCTTCTCTGACAGAGTGGCCGGCGACAGAAAGAAATTCGGTGAAAAGGCTACCATCATCCAACTGGATATCGACAAGGCCGAAATCAATAAGAATGTTCTTGTTGATTACAGTCTGGTCGGTGATATCAAGGATACCCTTGCCAAGCTGACAGAAGCAGTAGCGCCCGCTAAGCATGACGAATGGATTGTACAGATGAACGAATGGGCGAAAAAATCCGCTGTCACTGAAACACCGGTTTCTGCCGATTACGCTCATCCTTATCATATTATTGATCTTGTCCGTTCCCTGACAACGGATGAAGATATTATTGTAACAGACGTTGGACAGCATCAGATGTGGGTATCCCAGCGTTACCGCTTTGAACAGCCCCGCCGTTGGTGTACGTCCGGCGGTCTGGGTACAATGGGTTACGGTATGGGTGCCGCTATCGGTGCCGCTGTGGCGAATCCTGATAAACGGGTCGTTCTGTTTACCGGTGACGGCAGCTTCCACATGAACCTCAATGAACTGGCTACCGTTCGTTCCTATAACCTCCCCATCGTTATTGTGGTACTGAATAATAAGGTACTCGGCATGGTGCGTCAGTGGCAGAAGCTGTTTTATGGCCGCCGCTTCTCTCAGACAGACCCGCATAGAAAAACCGATTTTGCGGCCGTAGCCGAAGGCTTTGGCATCAAGGGCATGAAACTGCATAATGACGATGATGCCGAAGATGTTCTGAAAGCGGCCTTTGCCTGTGCAGAACCCGTTGTCATCGACTGCAGTATTTCACCGGATGAAAACGTCCTGCCGATGATTCCTCCGGGCAAAACGGTTGACGATATGATTACTGAAATGGAGTGATACAGCTATGGAAAATAAACAGATCATCGGCATTTTAGCCCATAACCATCCCGGCGTACTGCTGCGTATTACCAGCCTGATTTCACGCCGTGGCTTTAATATTGACAGCCTGACCGCCAGCCCTTCCGGTATAGAAGGTTTCTCCCGTCTGACCGTCCGTATGAGCGGTGATGATGCACAGGTAGAACAGTTCATTAACCAGCTCATGAAAATTGTAGATGTCAAAAAGGCCGAGGTACTTCCCGAAGAAACTTCCGTGGCAATGGAGCTGATTCTCATCAAGGTTACCTCCGATACACAAAACAAGAATGATATCATTGCTCTGACCTCTACCTATCACGCTTCTCTCGTCAATTTAGGGGATCATTCCCTGACCTTCCGGGC
The DNA here is from genome assembly GCA_900322145.1 of uncultured Eubacteriales bacterium. GTDB lineage: Bacteria > Bacillota > Clostridia > Oscillospirales > Acutalibacteraceae > UBA1213. The sequence goes on along the minus strand of ONYQ01000005.1, from coordinate 20,146 downwards.
TTCCGGCACACCGGCTCAGATTGACCGCCTGATTGAAGAGCTGACACCTTTCGGTATTCTCGAAATGGCTCGCACCGGTATTGCCTCCCTCGCCACCGGTGACAACACACTCACCCTGTAAGATATGTTGGGGCTTCGCCCCAAACCCCACCAAAGGCTCTGCCCTTGAAACCCGCAAGCCTTTGAAAAGGCTTGAGCGAAACTTTTGTGTTGATAATTCATCCAATTTTCTCTTGATGACGAGATATTTATACATCGGAAAAATTGCATAAAAACAGACCGCCCATTCTGTCACGAAAGACAAAATGGGCGGTTGTTCTTTATATATTCACATTTACCGACGAATTCCCAACACAAGTTTTTTAGGAAAGGGGTTCGGGGGATAACCCTTTTTTTCAAAAAAGGGTTTCCCCCGACGGGGTTTGGGGCAGAGCCCCAACTCTCACACCACCGTAAATTGGCACCAGACAGGCATGAACGGCCGCATCTGATATTCCAGCAGACTGCGCTGTACCGGAATAAGATTATCCGTACAGGTCAAAGTAATGGTCATAGTGGCAGGGTCAAAGGAAAAGGTACCGTGTACATTAAAGCTGTCACGAAGTTTTTCCATCCCTTCCAGTGTATTGTCCGAAGCGGTAATGGAAAACGCCTTGAGCAAGGCATTTCTCCGGCTATTCAACGCAGGCCGGAAATTCAGCCGCCGCAGCATATCTTCCCGATATTGCAAACCATAGGTTGTGGCAGTAGCGACAAAACATTCCCGTTTCAGTTCATCGAGTGCCGTAAAATAAGTATCGAGTCCGGCGGCATACGCCATCAATTCGGCTTTGATCAGGCTGTTATCGGTAATGGCATAAAGACCGGTGTTTTCCAGCAGCCGTTTCATATGTTCAAATTCTGACATTCTGATACCTCCTGTGCGTTAAGCCGCTGTCACCGTGAGGGTGCCGAGTTTGAACATATAACTGTCATCCGGACAAGTTGTATCCTGCAAACCGCCCGCAAACGTATAATTGGCGACTCCTTCCGTTTCCAGTATAGCCTTGCCGAGAGAGGCTACATAAAAATTCTCCCCGACACACATATCCGCAAAGAAAGTGCGGATACGCTCCTCCACGCTGCTGATAACACCCGACACGACATAACCGCTTTTCAGTGTGAGCGTTACACTGACATTCACGCTTTGCAGACTGGTATTCTGTACCTGCAGGCTGATACCAAGAGGCACATATTGTTCCAGTAAAGCAGTTGCTTCATTCAATGCCGCTGTTGTCGGTGCTGCTCCCCTTCCACCTAAGACAACGATTACCTTCCCCCGATGATTGCTGTCTTTGAACGCCTTAGCGGATTGAATGCCCTCCACTTCCTCCGCTAAACGCTCATAAAAAAATGCATCCGCCCCATTAGGAGTATTACGGTAACTGTCCATAATACGCTGCCGCAGACTTTCGTCCGTTTCATCCTCCGTACCTCCGGAAAAGGCCGAGGAATTATTGATACGGATGCCGACTGAAAGATAAGTAACGATTGTTGTTACACCGCCGTGAGCAACATTATATCGTTCACCGCTGTCTTCCGCTTCACAGGTCAGCCATGCCAGGGTACTGCCCTGTGGAATACAGCCTTCCTGTGTCGTCACAAAATTCAGCGCCCCGTCATCGGTAGTACAAATCGTTCCTGCCGGTATCACAAAGCTGTATTCCAGCGGCATTTCCAGCATAAACACCACTATTCCCGCCGCTTTCTGACCCTTGCGGCGAGTCAGGCCTCTTTGCTGTGCGTGGAGATCCAACTGTTCTCCTGTGGCGGTATGTGGGAACATCTGCTGCCGCAGCCAGTCAATTTCAGCCGTCAGCGCATAAATTTCTCCGGCCAGCAGCTTCATCCGCAAACCGATATCGCTGGCCTGTTCCGGTTCAAAACCGGCCAAAGAGGTAAAGGTATCATTCATTCTTGTCAGTATTGCTTCATAGGTTTCACTCATGCTGTCACTTCCCTTCTGACGGGAATCTCGTAGTTTTCCCCGTCCATTTGTACAAACACAATCAGCATATCTTCCTCCAGTGATACACCCGTCACTTCCGCCGACGGTTCCTGTGCCAGTGCTTGTCTGGCCAATGCTTCCGCCTGTTGTACCGCATCAGGACGGGAAATATCCAGATATGCCAATGCGCTGCCCAGTGTCCTGTCATATAAAAAGCCGCCCTTGACCGCTGACAAGCGGATATAGAGTTGCTGCTGTTTTTCTTCCTTATCGGTGATGATATACGGATGCGCCTGTGCATCCACTGCCCAGTCACCGCTGATGTGTAAGGCTGTATCCATATTATGTGCCCTCCCATCTGTTGCCATTGATATAAATGTCACCTTCCAAATGGATGCTGCCGTCATTTTTCAAAGTAATGCTGGCGCCCCCCTGTGAAAACAGCATAACTTCTCCCGGCTGGATTTCGTAATCGTTATACAGCATCTTCACGCCCAGACAAAGCTGTTCCCTGTCATTTGACAGGATGACCGCTTCCTCCTGCGGCAAGGGGATATACCGCATACAGCCGGGAGACACAATAGCAAACTGTCCGGTACCATGAATACCGTTAGCCGCCACCCGTCTGTCAGCACTGTTAACGATAATACCCGATACACAAACGGTTGTGTCTGCCTTTCCTTTCATAATTTTTTCAGATAATCTCATATTTCCTTCCTTTCAGCCTCTATGCTTGTGGTTTCGCCTGTACTGTCAAGCGTATAACGAATGGTGCGGATCCGGTATATTTCCGGCTGACCGTTCAATTGCAGAAGCGTTCCCTGTTCTGCCGGAAAGCATCCGCTGCACGTCACCTGCAGCCGTTCATAAGCCGCCTCTGTTTTATGCAGCATCTCCTTGACAGAAAGGGCAGTACCATTCCGGCTGTCAGCGACATTGACATAGCGCCGACGCAGGATACCCAATTTTTGCGCCTTTGGGCTGATAAACGGCATACTATAGTCACCGCCCACACGGGTACGAGCCCATATATCCGAAAATAGCACATACGGGCGATACACATGACGACAGGATAAAATGCTGTTGTCTGACAGCACCAGCATTTCCTGTGGAGCTTGTCCCGTAATATCAATCACACCGCTGCGGCGTATCTTCGGTTCCGTCTGCACAAAGCAGCGGCAAAAGTTCTGCAGAACTGCCCACTCACTCATTCCCTTGGTAATGGTCAGCTGACCGCTGTAAGCGCTGCTGCTGCCTTTGAATTTCGTAAATCCCAGCGGAATAAAATGCCGCTGCATTAACAACGGCATAGAAGGCATACAGTACTGCTGCGGCTGCGCCTCATTATCCAGCAAAACAGCCGCTAAACTTCTGGCCGTAACCGATAGCAAGTGTCCTTTCTGACTGCTTTCTTCGGTCTGTTCATCTATATAGCCAAAGAAGATACGTTCTTCTTCCTGCTTCACTTCTATGGAGGACAGCAGCGGCACCTTTCCGCTGACGGCGAATACTGCTGTTAAGTAATCCGCCGGTGCCTGATCGTCAAAAGACAGGCTGACCTTGAGCGGATGATGCAGGACAACCGTATGCTGATGGATATCCTTCAAAATAAACGTCAGCAAAAATACACACTCCTTCCTGCCGGTACAGGCTGATCGGGACGCATGATATCCGGATTCAGCCGTCTTAAAGTTTCGATGGACAAACCGCTTTCATAGGCATAGTCCCACAGACAGCAGCTCCCGTCTGCCGTTTTCCGTGTTAAAGCTCTTGAACGGTACGGCTGCGGCATTTCCACAAAGGAAAAGCGGTACTGTATCACGCCTTCGATATCTCTGCCCGTCATGGTCAGTGATTCAAACACCGCCAGCATCGGCGGCTGAGAGGGTAAATATAAAATATCGCTGCCGCCGTTTTCAAAAAGTTTCTGCAGTTCTGCAAACTGTCGGATGCAATCCGTACCGCAGAATTCTCCTTCGCCGCTGATACGCCGGACGGTACCGCCCATATCACTGACAGCGGCCGCACCGTAAAGTGTTTTTGCTTCCGTGACCGTTCTGCTGTGAGTAATACGCAGCAGATACGGATTCAGCGGAAAGACAAACGCACCAAAGCTCATTTTTCCGTCACAGTTCATTCACTTCCTCCTCTGCCTCCAAAAGTCTTTCATAACGCAGACCATCTCCCTGTATGAGAGCCGACAAAAGCGAAAGATCACTCTGTTCATGGGCTTTGATGGGAATGGTTTGCCTGAGTTCCTCATAATTCTCCGCTTCCTTCATGCGGCACCTCCTTAATCATCCGAAGAGCGGTAATGCTGATATGTTCCCGGAACTGCTCCGGTCGGACAACCGCCCGGAAATCATCCCAGCAGCAGCCTTCCAGCCGCAGATCAACATCGCCCCAGCATAAGCGAACCGTAAAATAATCGAGATCATAGAAATTGCAGTTTTCAAAGGGACTTTTCAGCCTTATTCCCGTCAAGTGCAGTACATAGCGATACTGTTTCGGGATATGCGCCGCATCCTCACTATGAAAACAGGTACGCACCGGATGCAGTTCCACCTTTTGGCGCAGTTCTGCTGTCTGTGCCTGCAGCAATTGACGTCCGTTGATATAAATAACGGCATCCCTGCCGCATAATGCTCTTTCCTCCTCCAAATCATCCCCTCCTTTTACAGCGGCCGGATGCTTTCCCGCAGTGCTAACCGCATTATTACTTTATATGCAAAATTCGTCTTATCGTACATACATTTCTCTACCGCTACGGAAGTAATCAGCTTTCCGCTGTCTGCCTGCAAAATCGTTCCGCAGACCCGTTTAGCCAATTGTTCGCAATAGGCTCCGCCCATCTTTTCCTCACACAATACACTGACACACAGCTTTTCACTGCCGACCAGTACCTCGTCATAGCCCAGAAAATAATCCAGTCTGTCCGCTTCCTCCATCCAAAAGCAGATCAAGGGCTGTCTGACCGGAAAAGGCAGAGCCGTTCCGCTTTGGGCACGAATACAGCGGCAATGGCTGAGAAGCTCCATTTGCTGAACGGCCGCCATCATTTGTTCCAAAAAATTATTGTCCATCTTCCGATTCCTCCGTCATTTTTTTCAGACCGGCCTTTGTATAACCGCCGCACGACTCGCTGTAATCATCCTTCCAGATCAGTACAAAACGATGATTCCCCTGTACGATTTCACTGCCATAATGGCTGTCTGCCAGCAGTGTATATGGGCAAAACAGCACATACCGTCCGTCATCACTGTAACCCTCCGGAATATGCTCCACACCGCCCCATTTTTGCTGTTGGTAGCGCACAGGATACAATACGCCCTTTCCTTCCTGCCAGCCGCTGTTGGTTTCCACACGGATGGGAACACCTATTCGTTCAATGTTTCTGGCGATATCGTTCATCCTATACCCCCTCAAAAACAAAATCCTCTCCGGCATAGCCGCCCAACTGCGCCATAGCATCCTTGTACAGTTTTTCGGCAAAACGCAGACAATTCTCGCTTTTTCGGATGCTGACCTCACCGACCTTCACCGCCGCACTGCTATTACTCATAGTAAGCAGTACATAGCGATAATAGGCAAGGGCGGCAGCGGCCAGCTCCCGCTGACCGCCACAACTTCTCGTATGTTCAGAGACAGATACAACCTTTGCTATTGCCTCTTCACACAAAAAGCGGTATGCTCCGCCCTCATCCTCCGAAAGTCCTGACAGCTTCTGAAAGAGCGCAAAAACGCTTTCACAATTCAACTGTCAACCCTCCGTTTCTCATGCCAGTACCTTGGCCGCATCCTTGAAGATTTTCGCAAAACCGGCAATACAACTGATGGAAGCTCTCTCCAGCTGTCTGTCAATAAGCTTGTCGCTGTCGAGGATAATATCACCCGACTGCACCATTTCGAGCGCACAGTTCTTGTCCAGACCAACGATCTTGCCGGATACCATAGAAGGAATATGCAGCAGATTAGCGCCCATAGGTGTAATCATCCTGCCGGTACCCTGGAAATTCAGTCCGGCCTGTGCATCCTTCATTTCGGTCAGTGTCAGCAGCTTCTGCATCATATCCGTCGGCGCCAGCATCGTATTCAGTTCATAGGGAGACATATTCGCCCACAGATCAATCAGATCCGCATACGTCAGGGTATTAGCCGTATCCAGCGCAACGACCGATGCACTGTTGTTATTGCCGTCACCATTGATAAGCACATCTACTGCATCCTTGATCTGCTCACGGGCAATATGCGCACCGATCTGACGCAGGGTTACCGTAAAGAGATCCAGTCGCTGATACTTAATAGCCTCATACGAAGCCACCAGCATTCTGCCACGCTTGATAAGCTTGACCAGATTTTCACTGGTCTTTACATTAGTCTGCGGCAGGGCAGCACCTTCTGCTACAGGTTTGAGTGCTTTTTCATCGTCACTGGGGGTAGATACAACCGAACGGTAATCCATGCCGTCAATAACGGTCTTAGCGGCAATGATATCCTTCAGACAATCGTTGTTTTCCATACCCTGACGCACGGCTCTGGCTACATACTCCGGAAAGAGTGCCGCAGAATTGGAAGTTTCAAAGAATTTCTGTACGCTGTCGGAATGAGCGCCGCCCACACGGATGTCATAGCGCTTGAGCTGTCTCTGGAAGGCATCAAGCCCCTCCAGCGGTGTACCCTTATAGTGTTCGGAAGGATCGAGTTCCTCCAATACGGCGGTCAGGGAACGACCGCCGTTATACATCCCTTTTTCGAGTTTGATAGAGTCAAAAAATGCCATAATCAGTAACCTCCTTTTTATTAAAGCATAAAGCCGACTGTACCGGCTGTGCTGTTGACGTCAATGACGAGATATTCCTTGCCGTTGGTAGTATCAACGGTCACTTTGCCGCCGGTAGCGGCGGCTAACTTCTGATAGCCGACTGTAACGGTACCGCTGTAGGGCATGGTTACATAACCCTTAAGCTGTACACCGGCATAACCGCCTCTTACATTGGTGCAGACACCGCAAAAAGCACCGCTGGTCACGGCCTGCACTTTGTTATTGGCAGAGATCATAACAGGTTTTCCTGCCGCAACACCTGCTGCGGCCTCAAATGTGGTGATTTCCTCACCGAATCCGTTGAAATTGACACTCATGATAATTCCTCCTTAAATATTCTGATAAAAGTCGTTATGGTTGGCAGACGTTTCGGACGGTCTGTACAGCTGAGGACGCAGCGGCAGTTTTTCCGCCGCCTTGCTTTCAAAAGCATTTTTCATCTCGTCAAGCTGTGCAACAGACAAGCCCTCCGTCATTTTGCGAACAGTCTCCACACAGAGACACGGCAGTACAATCGCTGACAAACCGGTGATATCCTCGGTCAGCTTTTTTCTGACCATTTCGCCGTCCTGTGCTTTCTGCTGAAGGGCAAGATAAAGCTTGGCCAGTTCCTGCCGTTCTTCTTCGGTAAAATGCTGTTCTCCTTCCGAGAACAGTTTCTTTTCAATCGTCAAGTTAACTCCTCCTTGATAGTGATAGGCCTCAAAGCCTTTGTGTAAACCTTTGATGACACCGGCCTCTTTTTGTGCCGGTACTGCCACAAAGGACCATTCATAGGCATCAGTAGGTTCATGCAGTGTGGCATAGCACAAACGGCCGCCGTATTCCTGCCCCTTTCGGTGCTGACAATGTGCGATATCCTCGCCGCAGATCGAGCAGATACGCTGCTTGACGGCACAGCCCACACTGACTTCCTTTTTAATGCCGCTGTCTAACGCTAAGATCATGTCCTGTGTTTTTTCACTGCGGGGCAGATAGGCTCTCGCACATAAGCGGCGATAAGCCTTACCATCGGAGGTAAGCTGTCCCTGTGGAGCTTCCACCCTGCACGAAAAAATTCTGGCACTCTGGTTGCTGCTTTTCGGTTCATGATCGGCAATACCCGTCACGCCGACAAACATTTTTGCTAAGGTTTCCAGGGCTTCATCAGAGAATCGTTCATAATCCCTGTCGATCTCATTATCACAAAGCACGACAGAGAAGATATATACATCCTCTTCTGAAAGTTCCCTTCTGGTAAACCGGTTGATTTCCTTCAATTCTTCTGTCATACGATCTCCTTTCTGAACAGATAGTTTTAGTGTTGTTGGCTGTCTGCCTTACATAGGATGGGCAGAGCTTTCCGCCGTTAATTTTTGTGCCTGTGCCCGATAGAGGGCGGCTCGTGCTAACTCTACCTCATCCTGTAAATTGATGTTATCCCATTCAATGCGATAGTCACCGTAGTGTCCGTGAAGCTTCATCCACAGGTCACACACCTGACGAACAGCGGTGCTGAGTTGGTGACGGTAATATTCCAGTTCGCTGGTCAGAATATCCGCCTGCTGGGAGGACATCCGTTCCGTAGAGGACCAGGACAATCCTAACAGAAACGGCGGTATTGACAGCTTGGCAATCAACTGCTCTAACAGAATACGCATGGGTATCTGTGCATCGGGTATCTGATTATCGGCACCGATGACTTTGACATTGACATCCCCTACCGTTACAAAGTCCTTCGGTTCGGGGCTTTTCATAGCCCTTGTCCATTCCTCGGCAATCATGGAAGCCCGCTCCCTGGTAAAGCTCCTGTCATTTTCATTGGGTTTGTAGGATACCAGAAAGCGCACATTACCGACCCTGTCCCAGTTCGTACCAGTGGCATTCAGGATTTTCATGAGCAGATCGCCCACAAACGGCAGTCCTCTCAAAACAGATGTGCCATAAATCTGCTTTGGCTCGGTCATCAGCCTGCTGATAATCAGCAAATCAGGATAAGCGACCGGCACCCGCTCGCCGCTCGGCTTGGTCACATAACAAATCATATGAAAAGGATCATCCTTTCCGGTTGCCAGTGATACATCATCGAGTGAGGCATTATATAATCCGGCGATTTCCCGTCCATAGCCCGACAGGACGATTTCACCGACAGCCGTACCGTCTGTAATCAATCGGTCGAGATGATTTTCCAGAAAACGGCGGATACCCTTCTGACAGCCATTGACGGGCACATTGTCCAGAAAGTCCGACAACTGTTTTTCGGTGGCTGCATCATCGCATATCACACGGAAACCGCCGACTAACCGGATAATTTTGTAGATAGCCGCATCCACGACCGGAATATTCTCCCGCAAGGCACGATACAGCTTTCTTTCGCACCGGCCTGACCCGAAACGTCCCAGCAAAGCAAAGGGATTGCTTTGGTAGCCGTTACTCACGGCGGTCTGCACCGTAAGGCTCTCTTTCTTTTTTCTCTTGAACAGCTTCAAATTTTTCACCTCCTGTCTGTTTTTCCCACCCATACCCACCCGAATGTTTATAAAGCGATGGCAAAAAAGCCATCATCGTCTGTATGGAGTACGCTGGTAACAAAGTAGCGTACATCGTCCATCGCATGGTCATTTTCTTTGAGAGGCGCATCACGGCCGGTGCTTTCCCAGCGGTACAAACCGAATTCACGAATACAGTCACTGCAATTTTTACAGATACGCAAACGACCTTCTTTCAAAGCGGTACCGGTCTGACGGATACCGTCCAACACCTGATTTTTAGCCGGCCATACATGGTACTGACCGTGACGCTTGATAACCTCGATAAAACTGGCGGCAGACGGATCAACCACGATTTTGCTGACATTCCTGCCGTCAATCAGCTGACATAAGCCCTGATAATGTTCCTCATCGGTACGGGAAATTCCTTCCCGTTTGGAGCTGTAATAATATTCATCCACCCGATACCAGATACCGCCGTATAAACCCCACAAACCGAAGGAAGAAGGATTGACCGTACCGTAATCGCACGAAACCACATATTCCTCTGCTTCTCCTTTTGGTTTGTCATAGAGCATCGTATCCTCTGACATGAACGGATAGATAAGCCCTTCACTGGCGCACCATTTACCAAGAATAAACCGATCATAGAACGTACCGGAATACAGGGTACGATATCGCCGGCGAATCTTTTCCGAAAGAGAAGGATTATCATCCATTGTAAAGTGGAGATAATAGACGTTTTTCTCATCCAGTTTCTTGATCCATTCCCGACAGAACCAGTGCTGCGGATATTCGGGATTACAGTTGAACCAAAGTTTGGAACGGTCTTTGGAGCATCGTGCCAAAGCCTGTTCCACAAAGGAGCGGGGCATCAGCACTACTTCATCAAACAGTACGCCGCAAAGCGTCATACCCTGTATGAGTGCGGCGGAACCTTCATCACGGCCGCCGAACAGATAAAAGGTATTGCTGTGAGTTCCCGAAGATACTACAAAAAGATTAGCGGAAAGTTTTTCTTCTACCGTAAAGCCCAGTTCCCGCAGTACCGACAAAAGCGGAGCCGCTACATTTCTTCTGACCGAGCGGATCGTTTTACCGCAAATGGCAAATGCCATACCGTCAAAGGAGAACATCGCCCATGAAACGAAGGAAACACTCATACAAAGTGTCTTGCCGCTTCTGACAGCGCCATCACAGATGATACCGTCATATTTTGCCGTATCCTTCTGCGGCAGCCACCAGCGCATCACCTCCAACTGCTTGGGAGAGAATGCTACATAACTCATGACTCACTCTCCCCGTTTGTATCCGATAGCTTTTCCATCCCGCCGACTAAAGCCTGATAGAAATCCGCCGGACCTTTTTCTCCTTCCTGTCCATACTGCTCTAACTTTTCGAGAGCTTTCAGACGGTCAAAAAATTTGATTTCCAAAGCGCCCTCCTTCGGACGCTTGATTTCCGCCACGTTGAACAGGTCATAGCCTTCCGCCGATGTTCCGAAGTCCTCACCGTCAAACAGCAGGCGCACCGCATCATTCACATTGCCAAAGGCAATGCGTTCATAACCGGCATAGGCCTTCTGTCTGGCATTCTTGAGTCGTTTTTCATACAAGCGGCTGATTTCTGCGTTGATCTCATCCCGTGAAAGCAGATTCACACCTGCTTTTTCCGGCTGTTCATAGCCAGCCGCCTGTGCTGCCTGTACAGCATCTCCCACGGCGGCGTAGATTTCACAGAATCTTTTTTCTTTGGTACTGATCGTACCAGGTTTTCTGCTCATTCTGAAAACCTCCTTTCACTACACCCCGCAAAAAACAAAAAATTCGACCTTAAGAGGTCGAATTTTCATAATATTATGAAAACTTTTTTTATCTCATGATTATCATACACATATAGCCAAAAAATCCCCCCTTTTCCTGTTAATTATATCAAAAGCAAGAATAATTCTTTGAAAGAAATAAGTAAAAACCGCTTTGTATTATACTGTAGATGATAGTGGGGCAGTGTTTCCTGCGATTCACCGGCTGTTCATTGTCAGGCCGGAAAACAACCGGTTTTTCCGAGTCACTGCCACGCAAAACAACAAATTTCCAAAGAAAGAAGGTCAGCAACTATGACAACACTACGCACACGTTTCCGCAAAGCCACATCGCTGGTAATGTCAGCTCTTTTGTCATTATCAGTCTTTTCGATGGCGGCTACCCTGCAAACGCAGGCTGTCTCGTATTCCGAGATGTCAGCACTGGATTCCTACGCCTACAGCGGCAATGATCTGGGCGCCACCTACAGCAAGACTTCAACTACCTTTAAGGTATGGGCACCGACCGCCTCACAAGTGAAGATCAAACGCTACACTACCGGCAGCGACAGCGAAGCCGGCGCCGCCGTCATCGAAACCAAGGATATGACTAAGGGCAGTCAGGGTGTATGGTCTATCACCATCAGCGGCGATCTGAACGGTACCTACTACACTTATCTGGTAACCTGCAACGGCACCACCAAAGAAACCGTTGATATTTATGCCCGTACGACCGGCGTTAACGGCATGAGAGGCATGGTACTCGATCTGGACAGCACCGACCCTGTTGGTTGGGAAAACGATCAGCGGGTTTCCTGTCCGAATCAGACCGATGCGATTATCTGGGAAGTCCATGTACGGGACTTTTCCGCATCGGGCGATTCCGGTATGAAGAATAAGGGCAAATACCTTGCCTTTACCGAAACCGGCACGACCGTCAACGGTGACGGCCAGCATCCCACCGGCATTGATTACTTAGCCGATTTAGGCGTTACCCACGTTCACCTCCTGCCCGTTTATGACTATTCCAGTGTCGATGAAACCAAACTCAGCACAGACCAGTTCAACTGGGGCTATGACCCGATGAACTATAATACCCCCGAAGGCTCCTACTCCACTGACCCCTATCACGGCGAGGTGAGAGTCAACGAATTCAAGCAAATGGTGCAGGCACTCCACAAAAAAGGTATCGGCGTCGTTATGGACGTGGTATATAACCATACCAGCAACGGCGGTTCCGGCAAAAATGACTGGTTCGATTTCACCGTACCGGGTTATTACTACCGTCAGGATGCCAAGGGCGGTTATAATAACGGTTCCGGCTGCGGCAATGAAACCGCCAGTGACCGTGCGATGTATCAGAAATACATGATCGACTCCCTGACCTACTGGGCAACGGAATATCACCTTGACGGCTTCCGTTTTGACCTGATGGGTATTCATGATGTCGATACCATGAATGCGATTCGTGCGGCACTCGATAAGATCAACCCCGAAATTCTGATTTACGGCGAACCGTGGACAGCGGCCGCTACGACCTGTCCGAAGTCCACCGCCGTACAGGGCAACATGAAGTTAGTATCGGCAGAAATTGCGGCGTTCAATGACAAGAGCCGTGATGCTATCAAGGGAAGCTGCTTCAACGCATCCGACCCCGGTTTTATTCAGGGAGCCGGCTTTGAAGAAGCCCTCAAGGGCAGTATTCAGGCCAACTCTACGGATATGTCCGGCTATAACCAATGGTCAAAGCAGCCCTCTCAGACCGTCACTTATACTTCCGCTCACGATAACTATACCCTTTACGATAAGCTCGTAAAATCCTGTAAGGGCGGTTCCGGCTACGGCAACCGTTATGATGATCTGGTTGCCATGAATAAATTAGCCGGCGGCATTATCCTGACCTCACAGGGAATGTCCTTCTTCCAGGCCGGTGAGGAATTTGCCCGTACCAAGTACGGCGATGAGAACAGCTATAAATCCCCGACTGCTACCAATCAGTTAGTATGGTCGAATACCAAAACGTATGCCGACCTCTATGCCTACTATAAAGGCCTTATTCAGATCCGTAAGGCTTATTCCCCGTTCCGTGACCCGACCAATACCAGCAACGGTACCATTTACTTCTCATGGGGTACGAATTGTCCGGCGGGCGTGGTAGCCTTCACAATGTATAACACGATCAATCCCGGCACCGAATGGGATTATGTCGGTGTTATCCATAATTCCAGCTATACCTCCCAAACCGTCAAACTGATGACCTATGATACCAAAACACTTCCCTCTCAGTGGGTCATTATTGCAGACGGTTCTACCGCCGGTATCACCTCGCTCGGTACCACCGGCAGTACGGTCACCGTTCCGGCTCGTTCCACGATGGTTTTAGTCGATAAGACCAGTTTCGACAAGACCGTGATTTCCGCCGGCGGCAAGGTAACCGTTAATCACGTTCTGAAAGCCAACAGTTCCACCTACAAGACCGAAACATTACAGGGCAAAGAAGGAACGGCCTACAGCACTTCTCCGCTGAATGAACTGCTGAATCAGGGCTACAAGGTCAGCTCTGTTTCCGGCGAAACCACCGGCACCTTTACGAAGGCCGGCACTACCGTTACTTATTACTATGAATTAGATGCCACGCGGTACAGCACCGTTACCGTCAAGTATCAGGATGCCGAATCCGGTGCTTCACTGGCGGCGGATGACATCAAGTCCGGCAAGATCGGCACTTCCTACAGCGTTAGTCCCAAAACCATCAAGGGCTATGAGTGCGACACCTCTTTGACCGCCAATGCAACCGGTACGTTTGCACAGGGCGGCACAACGGTTATTTTCAAGTATCATGAAGCCGCAGTGGAAACCCTGAAAATTCACTACTACAATTCCAACGGCTGGTCACAGGTCGCTATGTATGTTTATACCGGCTCCGGTGCCACCGCCACACAGCTGTCCGGCGCATGGCCGGGCACAGTGATGCAGCCGGAAAGCAGCGGATGGTATGTCGGCTCTGTCGATTATGACGGCACCGCCAAATTCATTGCCAACAATAATAACGGCGGTTCACAGGATCCTACCGGTGTAGGTTCCGACGGCTATTCCGTCAGCGGTGAAGTCTTTGTCAAGGGTGGCAAGGTTTATCCGACCGGTAAGGTCAATGTCCGTTACACCGCACAGGACGGTACTGTTCTCGGCAAAGAAACATTGAAAGGCATTGCCGACGGCACCGCCACTTATACCACCTCCGCCAAAACCTTTGACGGCTATACGTTAGTGTCCTCTCCCTCGAACGCTTCGGGACTGTACACCGCCTCCGCCGTCACCGTTACCTATCTTTACAAAAGCACCGTCACCAATCCTCTGGTCAACAAGAGTTATCTGAGCGGCAATAATGTCACGGACGGCTGTGTGGTACTGAAAGGCCGCGGCTTTGTCGTACAAGGTGCCGCCGAGGGCGGTACGGCTCCCTATCAGTACCGGATCAGCGTCACCCATCCGGACGGCGCCACAGAGATGCTCCAATCCTATACAACCGCTTCCGCCTATCAGACAGCCTTATCTGTGACCGGCCGCTATACCTTCCATGTGGATGTCAAGGACAGCAGCGGCACCGTCAGCACCAAAGATCTTCCCCTGACGGTCAAGAGCGGCGAGCTGACGATAAGCATCAACGCCCGACCGGATAATCCGGTCGTCGGCGATAAAATCACCGTTTATGGCTATGTAGAAGGCGGCGTCAGACCCTATCAGTTCCATTTCTCCTACAAGAAACCCGGTGACTCCGCTTATACGACCGTCAAGGACTATACCTCCACGGCGGAATTGTCCTTTACGGCAGAAAAAGCCGGTACCTATGTCCTGCGTCTGGCGGTCAAGGACGCCGCCGCTGCCGTTGTCACGAAAACCCTCAGTGTCACTGTCGGCGCCGGTGCCGTCCTGACCAACAATACCACCCTGAACACCCAAAGCCTCACCCTCGGCGACAGCGTGACCGTCAAGTTAGCGGCCTCCGGCGGTCACAGCCCGTACACCTACGCCGTCTATTACAAGAAATCCTCCTCCGCCAGCTACACCACCGTGCAGTCCTTCAACTCCAACAACTCCGTGACGGTCAAGCCCGGTGCGGCGACCACCTATGATATCCGCACCAAGGTCAAGGACAGCGCCGGCACAATCAAGACCAAGGACTTTACCGTGACTGTCAAAAACAACGCCCTCACCGCCTTCAACACCGTCAAATCAGACGGCCTGAAAGTCACCGTGATCTATTCGGCTTCGGGCGGCACCAAGCCCTATCAGTACGCCCTCTACTACAAAACCACCGACACCAACACCTATAAAGCCGCCCGGAGCTATACCTCCGACAGCACAATTGTCTTTGTTCTGCCCGCTAATGGTACCTATAACCTGCGTACCAAGGTCAAGGACAGCACAGGAACGGTAGTGAACACAGACTATACCGTGACTGTTTCCGACACTGCCGCAAAGCCGACCATTTCCGCTACGTCTATCACACTCGGTCAGGATGTTACCATCAAATGCGCTGCCTCCGGCGGCACAGCCCCCTATCGCTATGCGGTTTACGCCAAGAAATCATCCTCTTCCAGCTACACGACCGTACAGGATTACAGCGCAAATACTACTGTCCTGTTCACCCCGCAGGCCGCTACAACCTATGATATTCGTGTTAAGTCCAAGGACAAAGCCGGCACTGTCAAAGCCACCAACTTTACTCTTACCGTGAAGAAGCCCTCCGGCATGGTTAACACCTCCGCCATCAGCAGCACAAAAATATCCTATGGTGATGGTATCACCATAACGGCCGGTGCCGCTTATGGTACCTCTCCCTATAAGTATTATATTGCTTATAAGAAGTCCTCTTCCTCCACTTACACCAATGTACAGTCCTACAAAGCGAACAGAACCGTCAGCATCCAACCCGGTGCCAGAACCACCTATAATATCCTCATCAAAGCCAAAGACAGCACCGGCACCGTCAAATCCAAAACTTTCACCGTTACCGTTTCCTGATACCGGATTTTTTCACCCAAACCGATTCTGTCAGAAGGCTTTCAAAGGAAAGTTCTCCGGATATTTCCGAAAACCTGAAGTAACCTGACAAACAGCAAACCGGCTATACTGTCCATCAAAAGCAGTATAGCCGGTCTTTTTGTATCATAGCGTGTGAAAAGGATACATCAAAGACTTGACAAAAGGCTAAAAAGATGCTATGATAATTGATGTCATACGCCGGTATGGCGAAATTGGCAGACGCAAGGGACTTAAAATCCCTCGGTAGCAATACCGTACCGGTTCGAGTCCGGTTACCGGCAGCGAAAATGGTCTGAAATCTATGGTTTCAGACCATTTTCTTTTTTTTACACGGATGTTATCCGAAAAATCCTGTTATCATTCCCGGAAAAGCCGCAGAGAAGCATTTTTCACCGGTACGGATGGGTGTTACATTGAGAAAAAACTTGCTTATTACAGAAAAGCATTGTATAATAGGGGATATGGTAAAAAGTTTTTGGAGGCGAAAGTATGGAACTGATTACAAAGAGAGTATATGGAGCAGAGGATATTTTACCGTCCGATGTTTACAAGTGGCAGTTTTTAGAGGATATTATGCGGAAGCAGGCACAATGCTATGGCTTCAGGGAAATCAGAACCCCCGTTTTTGAGCATACAGAACTGTTCAATCGTTCAGTGGGTGATACGACCGATATCGTACAGAAAGAGATGTACACTTTCACAACAAAAGGCGGCGATTCCCTGTCGCTCAAGCCGGAAGGCACCGCCGGTGCTGCGAGAGCCATGCTTGAACATGGCCTGTATAATGACGGTTACCCTATCAAGGCTTATTATCTCACCGCCTGCTATCGGTATGAAAAGAAAAATTATGGCCGTCAGAGAGAATTCCACCAGTTTGGCATGGAAGTTTACGGTGCAGCTTCGGCGTATGCGGATGCAGAGGTCATGTGTGCGGCGCACTCCATTTTTGACCGTCTTGGCGTACAGGATGTACATTTAGAGGTCAATTCTATTGGGTGTCCGAAATGCCGCCCGAACTATACAGCGGCTCTGCGGGAATATTTTGGTCAGCACAGAGTAGAATTGTGCGATACCTGCCGTTCCCGTCTGGAAAGGAATCCGATGCGTATTCTGGACTGCAAAAGCCCTGTCTGCTCCAAAATTGCCGCCAACGCTCCCAAGGTACTTGACTACCTTTGCGAAGATTGCGAGAAGCATTTTGAAGAAGTCAAAAGCTGCCTGAATGCGGCGCATATTCGCTATCGTGTCAATCCGGCTATCGTCAGAGGTCTGGATTACTATACCCGTACCGTGTTTGAATTTGTCACGCCCGATATCGGAACGATCTGCGGCGGCGGCCGTTATGACGGATTGATTGAAGAAATCGGCGGTCAGCCGACACCCTCTTTAGGCTTTGGCATGGGTATGGAGCGTCTGCTGCTCCTGCTTGATAAACAGAAAATTGACATTCCTGCCCCGCCGGTATGCGATTTGTTTGTTATTGGGTTGGGCGACAATGCCAAGCAAAAGGCTTTCAGCCTGATCGAAGGTGTCAGAAATGCTTCTCTGATGGCAGAAGGCGATATTGTCGGCCGTACTTTAAAGGCACAGATGAAATATGCCAACAAAATACACGCCCGTTTCTGCATTGTCATCGGTGACAGTGAGATCGAAGAAAATACAGCGACCCTCAAAAATATGGAAACCAAAGAAGAAAAGAAGGTACCGCTGGACGAAGGCTTTTTCAATGCTTTTTATACGGCCTATGTCGAAAGCAATAATTCCCAGCTGTTGAAACAGCTTGATTTCATGAAATCCAATTAAGTATCATAAAAAGTTACAGAGAAAAGGAAGGATCCATCATGGCAGAATTTTTAACGGGCATGAAACGTACTGACTACTGCGGTACGCTTCGTGCCGACAACATCGGTCAGGAAGTAGTCGTCTGCGGCTGGGTACAGCGTCAGCGTGACCTGGGACAACTCATTTTCATTGACCTGAGAGACAGAACCGGTATTGTACAGTTAGCACTGGATGATACCACTGATAAGGCCGTCTTTGAGAAGGCATCCACCGTGCGTTCGGAATATGTTCTTGGTGTACGAGGACTCGTCAGAGAACGCAGCGCTAAAAATAAGGATATTCCTACCGGTGATATCGAAATCGAAGTGAAAGAACTCCGTATTCTCTCAGAAAGCGAAACAACCCCCTTTGAGATTATCGACAACTGCCCCACTGCTGAATTAACCCGCCTGAAATATCGTTATCTTGACCTGCGCCGTCCGGAACTGCAAAAGAATCTGCTGTTCCGCCATAAGGTTGCGAAAGTCACCCGTGACTTTTTCGACGAAAACGGCTTCATCGAACTGGAAACCCCTATGCTGATCAAATCCACTCCCGAAGGTGCCCGTGATTTCCTCGTGCCTTCCCGTATCCATAAGGGTTCTTTTTATGCTCTGCCGCAATCGCCGCAGATGTACAAACAGCTTTGCATGGTAGCCGGCTTTGACCGCTATATGCAGATTGCCCGCTGTTTCCGTGACGAAGATCTCCGTGCGGACAGACAGCCCGAATTCACACAGATCGACTTAGAGATGTCCTTTGTTGATATGGAAGATATCCTCGATTTAGGCGAGCGCTATATCAAGCGCCTGTTCAAGGACGTTATGGATATTGACATTCCTACCCCCTTCCCCCGCTACACTTATAATGAAGTGATGGAGCGTTTCGGTTCAGATAAACCCGATACCCGTTTTGCAATGGAAATCGTCAATCTGAGCGAAGAAGTCAAAAATACGGAATTTGCCGTTTTCAAAAATGCTCTGACAGGCGGCGGTTCCGTCCGTGCCATTACGGTTAAGAACGCCGTCAAGACCTATACCCGTAAGGAAATTGACAAGCTGACCGAATTTGCCAAGGGCATCGGTGCCAAAGGATTGGCATGGATTCGTCTGACAGAGGATAATATGGCCTCAAGCTTTGCCAAATTCATGACAGAGGAAGAAATGCAGGCTATTCTGCAAAAGACCGGCACCGTCACCGGTGACGTGGTACTGGTGGTAGCCGATACCGATACAAACATTGTACTTTCCACACTGGGTGCCCTGCGTATTGAATGTGCGAAACGGATGAATATCATCCCCAAGGGTTATAACTTCCTGTGGGTAGTCAAGTTCCCGTTCTTTGAGTACGATAAGGAAAGCGGCGAATGGCTGGCCATGCACCATCCCTTTACCTCTCCGACAGATGACTGTATGGATAAGCTGGACGGCAATAAGGGAGAAGTCTATGCAAAGGCTTATGACATGGTACTCAATGGCACAGAGCTGTCCTCCGGTTCTATCCGTATCACGAATCCTGACCTGCAAAAGAAAATGTTCTCCATGCTGGGACTCAGCGATGAAGAAGCCTATACTAAATTCGGCTTCCTGATGGATGCCTTCAAATTCGGCGCACCCCCTCACGGCGGTATGGGTATCGGATTGGATCGTCTGGTGATGCAGATGCTCGGCGCACCGACACTCCGTGATGTTGTCCTGTTCCCCAAAGTACAGAACGCCAGTGAGCCAATGACCAATGCCCCTGCCGGTGTTGATCCCCAACAGCTTACCGATCTCGGCATTCAGATTGCCTCCAACAATACAGAAAACTAACCGATAATAATGGCGATATGCCGAAAAGCAGCTGTCGGAATCGTATCCGACACTGTTTTTCGGCATTTATTGTTTTATCAGAATCCACTCAGCACTCCACAAAATTCATTTTTCATGAAGATAACGGCAGGAGGAACCTCATGCTTCACTATACAGAATTTTGTTTAAGTCCATACGAAGTACCGGGAGAACAATCCTTATGTATTTACATATCAGGCTGTATTAATAAATGCCCAAATTGTCACTATCCGGAATTACAGATGCCCGACAACGGCGAAGTGCTTTCTATCTACTATGCCGACATCGTAGAACTATATCTCGAACAAGCATCATGTGTTTGTTTTTTAGGAGAAGGGACAGGTCTTGCAGAAGAAAAGGAAGAACTTGTTG
>ONYQ01000008.1 GCA_900322145.1 uncultured Eubacteriales bacterium | reverse complement strand
TTTACCGCACATACCACGAATCTGGTACCGTTCTGTGTGGTCAATCATCCCTGTGTACTGCGTGACGGCGGCCGTCTGGCGGATATTGCCCCGACCATGCTGCAGCTGCTCGGCTTATCCCAGCCGGCAGAAATGGACGGCAAGAGCCTGATTCGCTGAATGTTGGGGCGCTGCTGCTGACGCAGCGGTGTCCACCGGACACCCGCACCCCCAAACCCCATTGAGGGGCTGCTCGCCCCTCAAACTCCCTCGGCAGGGTCGCAGACCCTGCACCCGTCGTTGACAAGCGGAAAGCTTTCGTGATAGTTAGCTTTCCGCTATTCTTCATGATCCGTTCTGTTTCAGAGTGTTGAACAGGGGGTTCACTTCAAACTCTCCACACTCCTGACGCCACACTGTTTATGGGGGTTGTTGTTGCAAGATGAATCAACTGAAATGTCCCGGCTGCGGGGCGATAATATGCGATTTTGTGATCTATTGCCCTGAATGTGGGTTTGCGGTGAAGGATTATTTCGATCAGCAGACAGCCGCCCGGACAGCCGGATTTTTTGCGGATGTCGTACCGGCAGCGACAGAAACAGCTTCTGCTTCCGTTTCGGCGGAAAAGAAGGAAACCAAAAGCCGCCCTCACAAAGTGGTGGGAATTGTCTTGTTGATGCTGTCGATTGTCTTTCTGGTATTGGCGATTGTTCTCCCGATGAATACCTTTTTCAATAAAACGGAGCAGGAACTTGCCTTTCCGGCACCAACGGTGTCCGAAGGAAAATATTATTCAGAAGTCGGTTATGATTATACGCTGACGAGTACCGCATCTGCGCCGTATGCGGCAGTATATCAGGGTGTGCTGGAACCGTTGGTCTGCGTTTATATGGAGAACGGAACGGGTGTTTATACCGGTGAGCCGCTGGGCGAAGCGCTGGGATATCTGGATGTCGATGAGAGTGTACACATGAAAAGCATCAGCACGACCTATCAGTATTATGTGCTGGAGAATGGGGAAAAGCTGTGTCTGGTGAATTTCGACATCACCTTCAATCAGGAGGTCAACGGATTGTTTCTCTATGATCTGAGCTATAACAACGGGATACATTATCAGGGGCGTTCCGTTGCTGTGATGAACGGCAAAACCCGTATTGCAGAATATGTTTCGGTGCTGCCGTCTACTCTTGCGCTGGAGGCACATCTGACACCGAAGGGCTTTGTCAATACCGGACAGACCACCTTGCAGACCGGAGAACGGATATGGGGCGGCGATGTGGATTTTAATGAATCAAGTCCTTTGTCCGGACGGGATTCGGATTCTTGGTATGCCAACGGCGACAAGATTTGTAGTATTCCTGTGGGAGATACTGATTTGTATCGTACTTTGATTCTCTATCGCTATACAGTGGAAAGCGGCGGCAATGAATTTGAATTGGGACGGTCTGTATATCATGTGATCAGTGCGGCCGACAATGAAACGGATGCGGCATCGAACGGAACAATCGAAAGAATGCTGACGCATCGTCAGCTATTTTATGGGTATCCGGTGTCGAAACCGACCTATACCCGTGATGTGATTGGTGTATTGCCCCTTCATTCCTATCAGAAAACGGCATCAGCATAAAACGAACCTCGGAAAGTATATGGTACTTTCCGAGGTTGATTATTTTGCGGAGGTGGTATCCTCTTTGCTGTTCAGACTGTCATTGAGTACGGCTTCAAAGGCTTTGGCGGCGGTTTCACTGTCTTGCGCTACTGCTACGAATATATAGGGGAGATGGGTGGCAACTTTAGCGTTGGCAGTCTGTGCAGAAGAAGGGGTCAGAGAACCCTTTTCATCAAGATAGGCATTAACGGCTTGTAACAGAGGTGTCTGTGCGCTGTCATTTTGCAGACGGAAACAAGCCAATTCAATTTCTGTGCCGGATTTTCCGGAAATATACATAGCGGAATCCGAAACGGTATTGGACGGGATTTCGTAGTAGCGGGAAATATTTTCAGCAGAAATAGGAGAAAGATTGGTATAGTTCATCTTTTTGATAACACTTGTCACGATCTGGTCGGTGCTCAGTGTCAGTGTGTTTTTGGGTGATTTTTTCTGCATACTCAGCGAAATCAGTATCAATACAGCGGAAACTGCGACGATCAGTACCAGTACGATCACTGTAACAGTAATATTCCTGTTCTTTTTTTCATTCGACATAACTTCGCCTCTTTGTTATGGGGTATAGGTATATTGTTACACCATCTCTATTATACGGTTTTACGTTGTATTTTTCAACTACAATATTGTAACTCTTTAAGATGCATTTTGATGAAAGTATGAAAACGGTATGATTTCCTAAAAAAAAGAAAAAATCCACCCAACCGTTTGTGTCTTAGATAACCTGCCTACGAGATAGTAGCAGGTGGGTGTTTTCCCTGCGATTTCATACTCCCTTCGTCCGCTTTTGCGGGAGGTCTGAAGTCCGCCGCAGGAGAGAAACTCCCGATAAAAAAGTTGTAGGGTTAAATAGACACATATAACGAATTGGGCAGAATTTTTTAACAAAATCATTTGTTTTTGTTAAACCTATTATAGTACATCTTTTGCAAAAAATCAAGAGGAAATTTAAGATTCTTCGTAATTATTTTCAAAAACGTCGGTTCCTTCACGGTTAGCACGATAGATCATATCCAATTCTTCGGTTAAGGCAGGATCGTCCAGCTCAGCTAATTGCGGGTCGCCGTTTTCATCCTCGATTGCCTCTAAGATCACGTATGTTCTTTCAGAAACGATGTCCTCTTCGGGCAGATCAAATAACGGCATCAGCACATAATAGTGTCCGTCTTTATAGTCGATCTCGTCCAGAATTTCAAATTCATACTCGTTGCCTTCGTCATCTAACAGCGAAAGCAGATCAGCGTCATAAGAAAAATCATCCTCATTATTGCGGCTCATAGCTTGCACTCCTTTCCGTGATCATTCACAGCCTTTATTCTATCCTATCCGCTCCGATAAGTCAATAGAAAAATTCTCCTTTTGGTCAATGGCTGTCATCGGGGGAAATGTCCGGTATGTGAGAGGAGTGGCTTTTAGATAAAACTATGCAATACAGTGCTGTATCGGTTATCCGATAATGCTTGCAGCAGGCAAATTTTGCCAATATGAATATAAATTTTTTCCAAAAAGTTAAGAAAAACTATTGACATTTACAAAAAACATGGTATAATAGAATCAAGATAAAGATAGAGCAAAGCAAAGTACCGAAGGTAAAGCTTATAGGGTTCGCTGTTAGTACCCTGCTCTTCTGCTTCTAATCCACGAAGGGAGGTTAGCTCCGATGGGCGAATCAGAACCGGTTAGTCAAACTTTTCATCACGCCTTTTGGTGTGATACCTTCAACAAGGATGAGACGAAATAAAGCGAAGTTTTTGTTTTGATAGGTTTGGTTTCTCGTATCTGCTGTGAGCAGATCATGCGGGGGAAACGACTATAACAAAGCAGTTTATGTGCTGTGAGTTCGTGAAGGTCTCTGATTTGTATGAAGGAGCCTGACGATGACGGTCACGCTATCAGTTCCGATATTGTGTTTCAATAGGATAGCAAGGGCGTTTGACAAAAACTCACAATTGAATATAGGGCAGAACAGATGTTTTCTGATTGTTGCCGCAACCGCTGACACACGGGGATTGTCTCCTTAGGACGGGAGAAAACGTGTCTGAGAGGCTGAACTTTTAGCATTTTCTCCGTCCTGTGCAGAGAGCTTCGCAGGTTACTGATGATCGTTCGGTATCTTGTGGGCAGGCAAGACGGCTTGCCTTCTAAGCAGAGTATTAAGGGTTTTTACTCGAGGCAGTTGGTGCATGAATCTTCTGCCGAATGCGTTTCTGTAATAGGATAGGATTTGACTGACAGCAGTTTTCATATACATTTTCAAGCAAAGGATTGAGTCCCATGTAATATCTCCGGTTTTACGGTTTGCTTCTGCAAGCCTTTGGAATGATATTTTACTTGAAATAGGAATGAGTCCGATGGGAAAGTGAAAGTTATAACTTGTTTCTCACCGTTTTGATTGTCTGAAACTCCGGCAAGCGTTTTGCCGGAGTTTTTCTGTGTCCGAAGATGAAAAGCATGATATGTTTTTGATAGGTTATCGAACAGGTCTATTGAATAAAGTAATAGTTTGTGATAACATACTAATAGTGCTTCGTATCAGAAGCAGCTGAATAAAAAGAACAGGAAACAGGAGGCTCACGGTGGAATTATACGAAGGTACATTTTTAATGCGTCTGCGGGATTGGCGGGAGCAATATCGTGATAAGCCGGCGCTTTGCTGTGAGAACAAAGTGTTATCTTTTCGCACATTGCAGGAACAGGCAGAACAGGCAGCGGCCGTTCTGCTGAAAAACGGATTCAAAGCCGGCGAAAAAGCGGTTTTGTGGGGATATAACAGTATAGAATGGATAATAGCATTTTTAGCGGTTACTGCGGCGGGCGGAACAGCGGTACTGATGAATTACGGTATCCGTGTGAAAGAAGCAGGAGCGTTGGCGAAAATGGTCGGCGCTCAATGGCTGTTGTACGGAACAACAGCAGCAACGATGCATGACCCGTCAGCACCGGAAACCTTTGCCGCAGCAGCAGGTATTGCGACGGCACATTGTCAGCCCTTTTCCTTTTTGCAGGAAAGGAGCATTGATTCCGCAGAACAGTCAGCACTGTTACATGCGGCGGCGATGATGACACACCCGCATGATTCACAAGTCATCATCTATACTACCGGCACAACGGCGGAACCAAAAGCGGTACAGCTTTCCGCTTATTCAATCCTGAATGATGCCAATGGCTGTTATATCATGCTGCAGCAGGATATCGGAGATTCGATCTGTAATGCACTGCCATTGTTTCATAGCTACGGTTTGCTGATACTGTTTGCGTATTTATCTTGTGGTCGTACAGTTTATTTAGTACCGCTGTTAAAACCGGATAAAATCGCCGCTCTGCTGCATGACCATGTGATTGATGATATGGCCTCGGTAGGAACGATCTACGAAATGCTGACACGTCTGCCGCACTTTTCTGAAACAGTGGCTTCACACTTGAATATCGGGATTGTTGGCGGTGGTTTTACCTCTCCGACCGAAATGATGCGGCTGGAACAGTTTTTTCAGGGGACGAAAATTCTTTGCGGTTATGGTCAGACGGAATGTTCTCCCGTTATTTCTGTGGAAAGGGCAGATGATCCGCTGTCATTGAGAGCCCATGCGGTGGGGCATATTCTGCCGGGGTTGGATGTGCGTATCTGGGACGAGCAGAAAGGCTTTGTCCGTCAGGGAGAAACCGGTGAGATTGTGGTGAAAGGCTATTGTACCATGAATGGCTATTATGGCCGGAGCCGGCAGGAAGGTCCTTTTGATCAGGACGGCTGGCTGCATACAGGCGATATCGGCCGGATGATCGGGGAGGACGTGTTACAATTAACGGGTCGTCTGAAAGAAATTATCGTGCGGTGCGGAGAAAATATTTCACCGACAGAGGTAGAACAAGCGTTGCTGTCCATCAAAAATATCCGGAGTGCCAAAGTATTAGGATGGCCGCACCCGATCTGGGGCGAAAGTATAGAGGCTTGTATTGTCTGGGAGCAGCCGTTGATTTCTTCACAGGAGGAAACGCAAATTGCCGAGGACATTTTGCGGCAGTTACGGCAGAAATTGTCATCTTACAAACTGCCTTCTCACATTTTTTTCTTTGAGCATTTTCCGCTGACAACCGGCGGAAAAACGGACAGACGTGCGTTGCTGCTTCAACTGGAACAGCGGATGACAGGCTGTTTTCATAGATAGGAGGTTTGCGTGATGTATATGCCGGTTTTAGTGTACAGTGAAATCCATGCGGTTGACCGCCACGGCAAAGAGTTGGCATCGTTGGGAACGAAAGCATTGATTGTGACAGGGAAAAATTCCTCTCGTGCAAATGGCGCACTGCAGGACGTGACAGAAGCGCTTCAGACACATGGCTGTGAAAGTGTTGTTTTTGATGCGGTAGAGGAAAACCCGTCTGTTGACACGGTTTGTCAGGCAACGTTATTTGGCAGAAAGAATGGCGTAGATGTTGTGATCGGTATCGGTGGAGGATCACCGCTGGATGCCGCTAAAGCGGTTGCCTTTTTGCTGGCACAGCCGGAAGGACGGGATATGGTCGCTTTGATGTATGAAGCCGGCAATGACCGGCATTTACCAATGGCATTGATTCCGACGACCTGCGGTACAGGTTCGGAGGTCACGCCGGTAAGTGTTCTGACAGTGCCTGACTTACAGACAAAGAAATCTCTTCCGCATAGATTATTCGCTGATATAGCGCTGATAGATGGACGGTACTTAACCACAGCACCCATCACTGTACTGCGGAATACAGCACTGGATGCGCTGACACATCTCATCGAAAGCTATCTGAACCGTCAGGCGGATGATTTCAGCCGGATGTTGGTCAATGGCGGTCTTTCTTTGTGGCGGCAGAATAAAGAAGCGCTGGAGAGCGGTGTGCTTACCGATGAACAGCGTCAGAGTCTGATGAATGCCTCAGCAATGGCAGGCATGGCGATTGCCCAGACCGGTACGACCTTGCCGCACAGTCTGAGTTATATGCTGACCATTCAGAAGCATATTCCGCACGGACAGGCGGTAGGTTATTTTACGGCCGGATTTTTAGCCGAAGCACCGGCAGATGATCGTGAATATTTACTCCATACGGCCGGTTTTAAGGATCTTTCCGATTTTGAACAGTGGTATTTCCGCTGGTATGGGTGTCCTGCTGTACCGTTAGTAGTCCTGCTTCAAACAGGTGATGCCGTGTGGAAGAACCAGCCCAGGAAGATAGAGATGGTTTCTTTTCCGGTCAGCGGCTCTGCCTTTTACCGCATAACCATGCGTAACTTTGAGAAAGATAGGCATTGACTGCCAAAAACGGTACAGATTTTTAATGAAAGTGTCCGGCAGAACATCATCGAGGGATGTTCTGCCGGACACAATTCATGATGGATTATCTGATAAAGCTCCCTGTTTTGGTACGCATAGTAAACAGTAAACGGATGTAGGCTTCATGATAGGGAATGAAGCGCCCTTCCTGTATCATCTGCAGAATGGTATTTTCATCCGCAAAGCGGACGGCGTGTACTTCCTCCTGCTGTAATCGCAGGTCATTGATGGTGATATCCGTTGACAGCAGATAGATGTCATCAAAGCCGTCCTCAAAGTGTATGGTAAGTTTCGGACGCATATCTGCTATCGGCAGATGTAACCCTAATTCTTCAGCGGTTTCACGCATGGCGGCAACGGAAGAAGTTTCGCCATGAGATACCTGACCGCCGGCAGATAAATCCCATAAATCCGGGAAAATGCTTTTATGCGTATGGCGCTGTTGTATCAGCATTTCGTCCTGTGTATTGAACAGGCAAACGTGTACCACTAAACGATAGGTATCCGGCGGTAAAGGCTGTCCCCTCAGAATTGTCTGACCGAGCGGCTGACGGTCAGCGCCGTATAAGTCGATGTATTCCATAGCGTTGTTATCGGTCAATTTTCTCGGCAACTTCTCCCTGCTTTTTGTAAATGCTGTTGGCAGGTACAATACCTCTGACCATCGAAAGGGGATAGACAGTAGAATGACGACCGATAACAGTACCGGGATTCAGTACGGAATTACAGCCGGCCTCTACATTGTCGCCGACAATAGCGCCGAACTTTTTCAGATTGGTGGCTAATTTGGTATCGCCGACCTTGATTGTCACTAAACTTCTGTCGGATTTCAGATTAGAGGTAATCGAACCGGCACCGAGATGTGACTTGAAACCGAGGATGGAATCCCCGATATAGTTATAATGCGGCACCTGTGCATTATCGAAGATAACGCAGTTTTTCAGTTCGGTGGAATTGCCGATAACAGCGCCACGGCCGACAATGGCACTGCCACGGATAAAGGCGCAGTGTCTGATTTCAGCGCCGTCACAAATGATAAGCGGACCGTGCAGATAAGCAGTCGGCGCAACTTTGGCGGTTTTGCTGACCCATATATCCTCGCCGATGCGGTCATATTCTTCCGGTGACAGTGTGGCACCTAACTGAAGGATAAAGGCGGAAATTTTCGGCAATGCTTCCCAAGGGAAAGTCAGGCCGTCAAAAAGGGCGGCAGCAATCGTTTTGGATGTGTCGAGTAATTGGTCGATATGCAGTGATGAATACATAATGTGGTAAATACCTCCTTGATAGAGCGGCACAGAGAGCCGCTGTTAAAAATAATTGTGGTGGGGAGAACGGCAGAAAAACTCAGTCGTTGGTATCGGACAGCTGATAAAAGCCCCACTGATCGTCACGGAAATGTCCGGCAGCAAAGGTAATGGTGCGGCTGTTAGTGACGATCTGATAGACGGAAAAGCTGTAGGGGCGCTTATCAAGCGGATCGAGTACAATATCGCATACCCCGAGGGACTGCCATTTGTTAGCGAACACGTCAATGCCTTCGATGCAGAAACGCCTGCCATCGGAACGGCCGAGAAATGTATAATTTTTCATGGGTTACCCTTCTTTCTACCATACCATGATACCCTTTTGCAGTAAATAGGATGTAATCAGCCGCATACAGCCGTCAACGGATAGAGTGCTGCTGTTGATACACATATCATAATTGTTAGGATCGCCCCATTTGCCGGAGGCATAGTAATTATAATAATTGGCACGGCTTTTATCCTTTTTCTTAATCAGAGCGTAAGCTTTGGCTTTGCTGATATGGAGCCGTTCCGCTACATGAGCCGCTCGTATATCAATATCCGCACAGATGAAAATTTTCGCACAATCATTTCTGTCCGACAAAACATGATCGGCGCAGCGTCCGACAATCACACAGGGTTCTTCGGCAATCTGGCGGATAATATCATGCTGCAGCAGATAAAGCTTGTCGTGAATCGGCACATTTGGCGCTGTACCATAGTCAGTGCTGACAGCGGCAGAAGCCCCCAGCGATAACGTATAGAGCAGGCTGTTGGCTTTTTCATCGTATTTTTCAAAATGCTTCTCGCTGATACCGCTTTTTTGTGAAGCGAGCGTGATCAATTCCTTGTCGTAAAAGGCAATGGAAAGATGTTCGGCCAATGCCTTTCCGATTTCACGTCCACGGCTGCCGAATTGTCTTGAAATGGTGATAACCATAGTATCCCCCCTTGTATAGTGGTTCTTCCGCTTTTGTCTGAAAGAGTGTCGTATGCTCTTGTCAGAGCTTATCAACATTATAGCATATTTGTATAAAAAATCAAATAGCCGATGATAAATTTTTTAGGGATAGTCTATGGCATGAGGAACAAGCGACCGTATGCTGTCCGGACGGTATGGTTACGTTTTAGCGGCAAAGAAAAAATCTATACAGCGGTCATAGGTGTGGAAAATAATACCGCTGACATCCGGCGCACAGGCATAACAGCACTTTTCTGCATAAAGCGGATAGAAAATACCCTTACGGCTGATATACTGTTCCGCCTCGATCATGCTTAATAAAGCCTGCGGCCCTGCGGAAATCTGTATACTGCGGAGCAGGTCATCGTAATAGGGATCGGACAATTCTGCGGCCGAATAGGGGCTGTCCGAGGTAAACAGCGAAAGGATACCTTCCGGACTGTTATTCTGGGCTATCAAAGGAGCGATCATCACCTGATAATTGCCGCTGCGTAGTTCTTTTGACAGGTTTTCGGCGGGAACGGCTTTTTTATTGACATAGGTGTCGGTGAGATCGTTCCATACCTGCATCATATTATTGACAATGCTTTGTGTGTCGGCATCATCAGCGCAAAGAATGGTTAATTTCAGCTGATGTAGAACGGAGAAAGCAGACAGTGCTTTTTGAAAGGCTTCCTTAGCGTGTGGAGAATAGGCAGGATAAGCGCCTGACGGCGCTTGTGAACGATAGGAATTTCCGTTGAAAGTGACGGTATCCGGAATGATTTCGCTGACAGCGGTACAGCCGTCGGGTACTTTTTGTAGGATAAACGAGCGTTCCAAAGCGGATAACAGCGCACAGCGTATGGCTTCGGAATGTAATAGGATATCCTGCGTATTAAAAGTGATACCCCATACCGTTTCGCCTACAGCGGTGAGAGACAGATGGCTTTTTTGCGCCTGTTCCAGTGCATGACAGGGCAGGGCATAGCAATCCACAGTACCTTCGCTGATAGCCTGACAAACATCTTCCGGTGTTTCTTTGATAGCAATATTGACACCGGCGGGAACGGGTATGGCACTGCCGTGATAAAACGGATTTTGCCGGAGATACAGCATATGATTATGTACCCAGCCGACCTTGCCCAGATAAAACGCACCGTTGCATAAAAGCTTATCGGCTTCTCTGCCGTACTGACCGCCTGCCGAAGTAAAAAAAGCTTTTTGACAGGGCATAGCGGCGGCTCGTGTGAGCGTTATCAGAAAATCCGGATCAGGATAGGCTAATTCCACGATCAGACGCTGTTGTTCCGCATATACGCCCAGTGCCGATAGCGGTAATGTTCCTTGATGAATGGCTTCGGCGTTTTTGATGGCATAGAAAGCAGAAGCCTCATCGGAGTCTGTTACAGGATCCAGTACACGCTGCCAGGCAAACAGAAAGTCCTCTGCGGTGACAGGGTCTCCGTTGCTCCAGCAAGCTTCGGGACGCAGGGTAAAGCTATAAATAGTTTTGTCTTGCGAAATATGCCAGTCTGCCGCCACACCGGGAACAGGATGGCCGCCGGCATCCTGCCGTACAAGGCCTTCAAATAAATTGATAACGATAAGCTGCGCCTCAAGTGTATCAGCAATCTGAGGATCGAGAGAATCGGGGTCGGCGGTTATGCTGTAAGCGATGATGGATTGTCGGGCATTTGTCGATTTTTCCTGACAGGCATTAGTGGAAAGGCATATAGCGGCACAACCCAATATACAAAGCGCTTTTAGTAGTTTTTTCAATGCGGTTTCCTCCCGAATCATGATAGCTCATTCTATCACAGACAATTTGTTTTCTCTTGTCATAATATCATTCATAACAAATCTGTTACTTTCCATGGGCGGTAAATCCTTTGAAGACTACTTGACAAGGGGTAATGATTGTTGTAAGATGAATAAAACGGCCGTTGTCTTATGTGATACGGCCACAAAACAACGAATGAAGGAGTAACGAATCATGGATATCAAAGCAACTATCGGCGATCTTGCCGCAAAAATCACGGGAGATGCTGCCATGAAGGAGAAATTTGAAAAGGATCCCGCCGGCACTGTCAAGGGATTGGTCGGCAATATTCCTCCCGAGCAGCTGCAGAGTATTACCGAAGGCATTAAGGCCAAGATCAATCTTGATAAATTCGGCG
The DNA here is from genome assembly GCA_900322145.1 of uncultured Eubacteriales bacterium. Lineage (GTDB taxonomy): Bacteria > Bacillota > Clostridia > Oscillospirales > Acutalibacteraceae > UBA1213. The sequence continues at coordinate 11,594 of ONYQ01000008.1, read as the reverse complement.
GCGCTCTGGGCGGTCTGGGCGGTCTGTTCGGCGGCAATAAATAATTTTTTTCTGACACGCTCCGGAACTTTTCCGGATGAAAACAAAACGGAAGGTGCATAAAACGCCTTCCGTTTTGTTTTGCAGGATGAAGTGTATTTTCTTTTCGTGATGAAAATTGAAAAGTTGACAAGGCTTGATAAACATAGTATCATGGAACTGTAATGCAAAAACACCACTTTCCAACTTTTGAAAAGCGGAACTGTATGTCGTGCAGGAAGAAACTTCTGTTGTACAAACTCAAAGCTTGGCAACTGGTGATGCAAAAACAAGACCTGCCGTCAGAGAAACGGCAAGAAAAGGAGGCACCTATGACCAGTGAGGCGAAACAATTTCATTGTCCGAACTGTTATGCAGACTTGAAATTTTCACCGGGACAGCAGAATTTTGCGTGTGAGTATTGCCGCAGCTCCTTTACCGAAGCGGAAGTCATCGAATTCCAGCGCCGTTATATGGAGCAGGAGCAGCAGTATGACCCTAACAGGGGACAAATGCCGCCCGAAATGGAAATGAACGATGCCGAAAGACGGGAACGGGAACGTTTTCAGGAGGAAACAAACCTTTATTCCTGTCCGAGCTGTGGAGCGGAGATTATGTCGGATGCCAATACAGCGGCGGCTTTTTGTTATTATTGTCATAACCCTGTTATCCTGAAAGGCCGTGTTGATGGTATGTACCGTCCGTCTATGGTACTGCCTTTCGGCTTTGATAAGGATATGGCGGTTAATCACTTCAAAACGTGGGCGAAATCGAAATGGTTCATTCCGAAGGATTTGGTTTCATCGGTACAGATTGAAAAGCTGACGGGATTGTATGTACCTTTTTGGGTGGCTCATTCCACGACATCATCCCGTATTGAAGCTATCGGAGAGGATATCCGTTCGTGGACATCCGGCAATTATCGCTATACCGAAACCAAAAGCTATCGTGTTATCCGTGATGCCCGCATCAATTACGAGGGCGTACCGGCGGATGGATCTCAGAAAATCGAGGATTTATTGATGGAGGCCATTGAGCCGTTTGACTATACACAGGCTCGTCCTTTCAATATGGCGTATCTCAGCGGATTTTATGCGGATAAATACGATGTGGATAAGGAACAGGTCTTGCCGAGGATTCAGCAAAGAATGTACGAGAACAATGCCCGTATGCTGGAATCGACGGTGCATCATAACCGTATCACTTCCAAACGGCAGTTTGACCGTACAGATGCGCTGAGCTGGGATTATATGCTGCTGCCGGTATGGTTCATGACCTTTGATTACAAGGGCAAGCTGTGGGAATATGCCGTGAACGGTCAGAGCGGTAAAGTGGCGGGAGAACTGCCGATTGACAAAGGAAAATTAGCAGCTGTGTGCCTGCTTGTTTCCTTGCTGGCTGCTTTAGCGATCTTTTTCGGCGGTTATCTGTTCGGAGGTGCTATGGCATGAGAAAGAAACTGCTTTCTGTGATGATGATTGTCAGCCTGTTGATGGCGCTGTGCGTGTGCAGTATGCCCGTTTATGCCGAAGAAACTATCCGCTTTCAGGAACTGAAAAACTGCTACAGCGGTGCGGATACCTATTTGTACGATGAAAAGAACCTTTTGCAGCCGAATAGCAGCTCACTCATGGAGCATATCAATCAGGTTTCAGAGGAAACACAACTGAATATCGGTGTTTATGTGGGACATCAGAACCGTGATCGTGCAGAAGCATATTCTGTTGCCGAACAGGGAGCCGCTATGCTGGATCGTACCGGCAGGCAGAAAGGCTCGGTGTTCCTTTATCTGGACTTTGACGGCGACAGTTATATCAACGATTATATTTACTGCAGCGGCAAAGGAAAAACCGCTTTTGCCGATGAAAGCAGTACGAATGATGCGATGACGCAGGTTATATTGATTTCTGTGCGGGAACGTATCGATCAGTTTTATGTGCAAGAGGAAAGCGACATTGTGAATGCCGGTATTGTCCGCTTCCTCAATCAGGTTTCTCAGCATTATGTTCCCGCAACGACAGTAGTGGAAATTTCTTCTGCCGATGAAGGAAATAAGCAGGTTTCTGCTTCTGCGAGTGCGTTTATAGAGGGTTCCGTTTACTGCTATGATGAAGCCGGTCTGTTCAACGATGCGATGAAGAAGCAGATTATTTCCACCTTTGCTTCCACATCCGATACCATCGGCTTTAATTTAGCCCTGTATATTGGCGGTATTTCCCGGAGTGACTATGAAATTGAACGCATGGCTAAGGAAGGGGCTATGTATCTTTTCGGCCGTCAGCCTTATAACGGTACGGTATATCTGTACATAGATTTTGACGGCAAAAAGAACGCCTATGACTATATCTTTGCCGGTAATGATGCCTTTCTTTACTATACCAATGGTGACGATGGCACAGAGGACAGAATCGACCGTATCCTTACGGCGATGGAAAGAACCTTTCCTGCCGGTGGCGTAACACCCGATCCTGCCGAAATTCAAAAAGGATTGGAGGAATATTGCCGACAACTGATACATTATAAGCAGGCGGGTCCTGTGAGTGACATCTACTACACCGATCCGGAAACCGGTGAATATGTCTATGCTTTGTTTGGCAATATTATCCATAGCACATGGAAGCCCTACCGGTACTGGTTCTGGTTTTTGCTGTTGGCCATAGCAGCCGCTATTATAACCGGTCTTTCTATTCGTTTTGGCGTGAAAAAGCACTATCAGTTCAAGTCCTCAACATCGGCTTCGGCCTATACCTCGAAGGAGAAAATGCAGATGGTCGAATCAGAAGATATTTTTTTGGGTACAAGGGTATCCAAAGTGTATATCAATAGAAGCAGCGGCAGTCATGGCGGCGGTCATGGCGGCGGCGGTCATGTTGGCGGTGGCGGCGGCGGTCATCATCGCTGATAGATCAGGCAAACGGTTCTGCAGCCGGCGGCGCATTCTTTGACGGGAATGTGCCGCCGGTTGTTTTTATTACGTTGAATGAAAAAATTCTTTGAGACAGTCAAAAAAAGAAAAGAAGCATTTTTTTGTTTTGCTTGTGTTTATAAGGCGGATGCAGGAATGGTATCTGCCCTCACACCGATACCATTTTCATAAATATAACTAAATCCTAACATAATAATTTAGTTGTTTTTTTAAAGAAAATTAAGTAAAAATCTTGATAAATCTATTTTTTTTGGTATAATGATTTTATTAAGATATTAGAAGATTGTTATGGGGGAGTAGCAATGCCTAAAGGAGACAACAGACTGAAAATACTTTATGTGTTGGAAGAATTGAAGGAGAACAGCAAGCTCAATGCCGAAACACAAGAAGATAGATTTTTGAGTGCTACAGCACTGATTGCGGCTTTGAATGATAAATATAACTTGAATGCAGACAGAAAATCTGTTTACAACTACATAGACAGTCTGATCAAATATGGCTATGATATTGAAAAAAGCAGACGTGGCTATTATCTGCGGGAACATTATAACCGCAGTGAAGAAGATGATTTTGAAGAAGCGGAATTAAAAATGATTGTAGATGCCCTGACAGCTTCCCGCTTTATTTCTGCAACGAAAACCAATGCCATTATACGCAAGCTGAGCAGACTTTCCGAAAGCAACATTCCGCTGACGGAACGGCGGGTTTATTGTGAACAGGCCGTGAAGAGCGATAATTCCTCTGTTATTTATAGCATAGATGCCATTCATAATGCTATTACTCATAATCATAAGATTGTTTTTAAGTATCAGAAAACAGTGGTTGACTATGATCTTTCTTTGGGCAGACTGGTATCTGTCAATAAAACAAACGAGAACAATGAGGAGAAAATATATTGTCAGAGTCCCTACGCATTGGTATGGAAGAATGATTTTTACTATGTTATTTGCTATGACAGCAAGATGCAGGCGACCAAGACCTTTCGGGTGGATCGCATGAAGGATGTCATGGTGGATGAAAGCTCTTATCGTGAAGGCGATCGCTTTTTTGAAGAAATGAACATTGTAGAGTATGCCAATACGGCCTTTTCGATGTATGGCGGAGAAACCATTAACATTCTCCTGCGGGTAAAAATGGAACTGGCCGGTGTCATTGCGGATCGCTTCGGCCGCAATATTACGCTCTATCATGATGAAGACGATCAGTATTTCCGCTGTTCCGTTGAAGTACAGAAAAGCCAGCAGTTTTATTCATGGCTCAGCGGTTTCGGCAAGGATATTGAATTGATTTATCCCAACAGTCTGCGTGATGATTATCTGCAGTATCTCAATGACATTCTGCAATATTATGGCAGTCATAATGATCTGAACCATTCCACATGAAAATACCTTTTGCGGCAGGATAAAAGCTCCGAACATCTGTTTGGGGCTTTTATTAATGGAACCGTTCTGTACAAAGCTATGAAAAACTCCCTGTCTGTAACGGCGGAGAAATCCTCTTTTGTGAGGCTAAAAAAGACGTTGACAAATGGAGAAAAACTGTATATACTTAAGGTATATCGGCTGTGAAAAGAAGAAGTAATTCGGGTCACTGTGCAAAGAGAGGATATGGACGGTGTAAATATCCGTCAGTACCGAATGAAATACATCTTGGAGCTGTCAGGCTGAAAAGGGCAGTAGGTCTGACCGTTTAGCACACGTTATCGTGCGAGGTCGTGTCAGCGACCCATAAGGCTGCTGCCGAGAGACAGCGGTAAATTGAGGTGGTACCGCGGTAGAGTCTATCGCCCTCTGTTTTAACAGGGGGCGTTTTTGTCCCCATAAAAATACAAAAGCAGGCGGCTCCGTTATCCCGTAAAGAGCCGTATCTGTGGAAAGGAACAGAATTATGGGAGTATTTGAAGAACTGCAGGAGCGAGGATTGATCGCTCAGATGACCGATGAAGCCGAGATCAGGGAACTTGTCAACAGCGGCAAGGCAACCTTTTATATTGGTTTCGACCCTACGGCGGACAGTCTGCACGTCGGCCATTTTATGGCACTGTGCCTGATGAAGCGTCTGCAAATGGCAGGCAACCGGCCGATTGCCCTGTTAGGCGGCGGTACCGGTATGATCGGTGACCCGAGCGGTAAAACCGATATGCGTAAAATGCTGACCAAAGAGGACATTGAACATAATATTGAGTGTTTCAAGAAACAGATGAGCCGTTTTATTGATTTCTCAGACGGTAAAGCGCTGATGGTCAATAATGCCGACTGGCTGTTGAAGCTGAATTATGTAGAACTGCTGCGTGAAGTAGGCGCCTGCTTCAGTGTGAATCGTATGCTGACCGCCGAGTGCTACAAACAGCGGTTGGAAAGAGGTCTGAGCTTCCTGGAATTTAACTACATGATTATGCAGAGCTATGACTTTTTCTCTCTGTACCAGCGTTATGGCTGTAATTTACAGTTCGGCGGTGACGACCAGTGGAGCAATATGCTTGGCGGTACGGAACTGATTCGCCGTAAGCTGGGGAAAGATGCCTATGCCATGACCATTAATCTGCTGCTCAATTCCGAGGGCAAGAAGATGGGCAAGACCGAAAAGGGCGCTGTATGGCTTGATGCTGAAAAGACCAGCCCGTTTGATTTCTTCCAGTATTGGAGAAATGTAGCTGACAGTGATGTTATCAAGTGCCTGAAAATGCTGACCTTTGTTCCGATGGAAAAAATCAGGGAACTGGAAAAATTAGAGGGCAGTGAACTGAATCAGGCGAAAGAACTGTTAGCGTATGAACTGACGGCTCTGGTACATGGTGAAGAAGAAGCCAAAAAGGCACTGGAAGGAGCAAGAGCACTGTTTTCCAGTAAATCCGATACCGAAAATATGCCTTCTACGGAATTGGATGCGACAGCCTTTAGCGATGCAGGTATCGGCCTGATCGACCTGTTATCAGCGGCCGGACTGGTACCCTCCAAAGCAGAGGCCAGACGACTGATTCAGCAGGGCGGTATTTCCATTGACGATGAAAAGATCACGGATGTCAATGCCGTGATAAATAGAACTGCCTTTGAGAAAGGCTATGTGGTCATCAAGAAGGGTAAGAAGGTATTCCATAAGGCAATACTGAAATAATACAGTAAAGGAACAGGAGGCCGCAGGATGGAAACAGCAGAAAATACAGAAAAAAAGTCACTCAGCAGACGGGAAGAAAGACAGCAGGCCCTGACATTTGTTTTTGAACGTCTGTTCCGGGATGACAGTGCCGAAGAAGTCTTTGAAGATGCGACCGAAGCACGGGACGAGGAAATCAGCGGTTACGCCCGCAAGGTGGTAACAGGTGTAGAGGAACACCTGACGGAGATTGATACGCTGATTGAAGAGAATCTCAAGGGATGGAAAAAGAACCGTATTGCTAAAATGTCGCTGACCATTCTTCGCATTGCCGTTTATGAGATGTGTTATGTTGATAACATTCCGGTCAGCGTATCCATCAATGAAGCGGTTGAACTGGCTAAATGCTATGCAACGGACAAAGAGGCCGCTTTTATCAACGGTGTTCTGGGTTCTATCGCTAAACAGCGGGGAGAAAAGCGGTGAAGGATATGCCCGTATTTTTAGGGATTGATACCAGTAACTATACGACCTCAACGGCGTTATATGATTTGGACACTGGTATGGTACAGCAAAAGCAATTGCTGCCCGTCAAAAGCGGCACCTGTGGTCTGCGGCAGAGTGATGCGGTATTTCATCATGTGCAGCAATTGCCGGATATGCTGGAACGATTACTGTCGGACTTTCAGGGGAAGCTTACCGCTGTTGGGGTTTCATCCCGCCCGAGAGATGCCGAAGGTTCCTATATGCCGTGTTTTACGGTAGGCTTATCGACGGCAAGGGCGATAGCAGCGGTTCAGAAAATACCGCTCTATACCTTTTCACATCAGAACGGTCATATTGCCGCAGCCGTATATTCTTCGGGACATCCGGAACTGCTGGAACAGCCGTTTTTGGCGTTTCATGTTTCCGGCGGTACAACGGAAGCTGTATTGGTGACACCCGATCAGGAACGTGTATTCAAGGTATCCTTAGCGGCTCATACATTGGATTTGAACGCCGGACAGTTAATTGACAGGATAGGCGTTATGCTCGGACTGGATTTTCCCTGCGGCAAGACGTTGGAAACCTTAGCGGCGGAGGTGCCGGTGTGGCCGAAAGCAAGAGCCACCCTTAAAGGAGCGGACTGCTGTTTATCCGGCATTGAAAATATCTGCCGGAAAGCGTATGAGGGCGGTGCCTCCCGACAGGAAACAGCCGCTTTATGTCTGGCATATGTAGAGAAAACCATAGCGGAGATGTGCCATATTTTGCTGGAACGCTATGGGAATCTGCCGGTACTGTTTGCCGGCGGCGTGATGTCTGACCGGTTGATACGGGACAGACTGACAGCAAAGTACCCTGCGTATTTTGCGGAACCGGCTTTTTCGGCGGATAATGCCGCCGGCATTGCATTTCTGTGTGCATTGGTACATACAATGAGAAAATAGACAAGCAGAACAGCGCATAGGTGCGCATGATTATATCATTTTATCAGGAAAAGGAGTCAGGATTATGGGAAGATTATTTGGTACAGACGGCGCCAGAGGCATTGCCAATACGGAATTGACAGCAGAACTGGCCATGAATATCGGACGTGCTGCCGCAATGGTATTGACGGATAACAGCAGCGCCAAGCATCCTACTGTATTGATCGGCAAAGATACACGTTTATCCTCCTATATGCTGGAAGGTGCCTTGATTGCAGGATTGTGTTCCATTGGCGCAGATGTTGTATTGCTGGGGGCAGTTCCCACACCGGCTGTTGCCTATCTTATCAAAAAATACAAAGCGGATGCAGGCATTATGATTTCCGCCTCCCATAATCCGTTTGATTTCAATGGCATCAAGATTTTCTCAGAGGATGGCTATAAACTGCCGGATGCGCTGGAAGCAGAAATTGAATCCATTGTGATCGACAAATCAAAGCCTTATCCGACACCGACAGGGGCGGCGCTGGGGCGTGTCAGAAGAGCAGAAACAGCCCGTGAAGATTATATTGAACATATTATCAGTACCGTTCCGTACCGTCTGGACGGCATGAAAATTGCTATTGACTGTGCGAATGGTTCTGCGGCAGGTACGGCTGAATCACTGTTTACCCGTCTGGGGGCAGAATGTCATATGCTGGCCGATCAGCCGGACGGTACCAATATCAACGATGACTGCGGTTCTACCCATCTGGAAAAACTGCAGAAATATGTGGTAGAAAACAAACTGCAGGTCGGTGTAGCATTTGACGGTGATGCCGACAGATGTCTGGCGGTGGATGAAAAAGGCGAGATCATTGACGGTGACTTTATCATGGCTATTTGTGCGATGGATTTAGCCTCCCGTCATAAACTGAATAAGAATACGGCTGTTGGTACGGTTATGTCCAATTTAGGTTTCAGCCGTTTCTGTGCGGATAACGGCCTGAAATTTGTTTCGACCAATGTAGGTGACCGCTATGTTTTAGAAGCAATGCTGCGGGAAGGTTATAATTTCGGCGGTGAACAGTCCGGACACGTTATTTTTCTGGATTATTCCACTACCGGTGACGGTCAGCTGACAGCGGCACAATTATTGAGTCTGGTCAACCGGCGGCAGGCACAGCTTTCCAGTATTGCGACGCTCATGACACGCTATCCGCAGGTACTGATTAACGTTCGTGTAACGAATGAAGGTAAACTGCATTTCTTCACCAATCAGGCCGTGAAGAACAAGATTGAAGAAGTGAAAGAAATTTTAGGTAATGACGGACGCATTTTAGTACGTCTGTCCGGTACCGAACCGCTGGTGCGTGTCATGTTAGAGGGAATGGATAAAGAACTGATTACCCGTCTGGCACAGGAAACGGCTGAGTTGATTAAGGATAAAATCGGCTGAACCTTAGCGAAGCACCCGAAAGATAGAGGAGATTACTATGGCAAATATCAGTCTGTCTGTCATTATTCCTTCCAAAAACAATAAATATCACGTTTCGGATATCATCAAGCGGATTGCCGCCGAACTGCCCGGGGAAGAAGTGGAATTCATCGTCATTGACATGAATTCCTCCGATGACAGTGTGATATGTGCATTAGAAGAGATCAAAAACAATCATCTGCGGGGCTGTGTCATCCAGAGCGGCGGCGGCAGTATCAGTTCCGCTCTTAATACGGGTATCTATAAATCGGACGGTAAATATATCACCTTTGTTTATCCGAGCCGGATGTATAAGAATTATATTGCAGACTATCTGAAAACGGCGGATAAGACCGCTGCGGAATTTGTTTTTGCGGTACCGTCAGGAGTGGGTGGGCTTCCTGTAGAGGATAACGTTCTGCGCCGGAACGGCAGTGATAAAATAGATGCTTCCGCCCTGATGACGGAACTGATTTATTCCCGTGTATTTTTCGATTTTACGGCAGTCATGCTGAAACGGGAATATCTTCTGCGGAATCACATCAAATTTTATGAGGACTGTCATTTTGGCTATGCCGAAGCCTTTATTTACAATGTACTGCTGCACCAGCCGCAAATTGCCTGCGCCGATATCCTGTTGGAACGCCATACGGAAAATGCCGCAGTGAAAGAAAATCCGCCCGAAAATGTCAATTGCTATGAACGTATTGATGCGATGCTGAAGGTCTATGATACCTTGAAGCTGCAGCGTCGGGATAACCTGAAGCTGATTGAACTGTTTGAGTATCAAAAACTGCCTTCGGTGGTCATCAGCGTAGTGGATATGCTCCGGAAACAGAATTTTTCTTTTCAGGCGATCAGGAAATCCCTCAAGCAAAAGGGTTACAGCCAATTACTGCGTGTTTCCCATTGTACGGAACCGGAATTGAAGAAAAAAATCCTGATGTGCAAATTTGCGCCGTGGTTCTATCAATAATAATAAAGCTGACCGTAAGGAAAATTCATTCCTGCGGTCAGCTTTGTTGATGGCATAACCTTTTGAGGTTGTTCTTGATACAAGGCAAAAAACGTAGTATGATAAACACAGAAGGATTACGACTGTTTGAGAAGGGAGAAGGCTATATGGCATCCACGAAGGAATATCTGCAGTTTGTTTTAGAGCAGTTGTCGGAGGGCGAGGAGATATCCTACAGACCGATGATGGGAGAATACATTCTTTACTGTCAGGGAAAAGTGATCGGAGGTATTTATGACAACCGATTGCTTGTTAAGCCGACATCATCAGCGCAAACGCTTTTGCCGGATGTCATCAGGGAAATACCGTATGCAGGCGGCAAGGAAATGCTGTTAGTAGAAACGATAGAAAACGGAATGTTTTTAAGACAACTGTTCATGGCAATAGCGGTGGAAGTGCCTGCACCACGAAAGAAAAAATAATGTGTCTGTTCTGTGGGTACAGATCAGGAACGTATACAACACGGTACGAACCGGTTTTCTGAACGGTTCGTACCGTGTTTTTGCGCAGCGATTGTGAAATATTCCACATACATTCCTACTATATTCCTTATCGTTTATCGGGGCTATTTATTCTGCGATTATTACCGGTTCTTTCACATGGACGGAATATGCCGGCCGTATCGTATTGGTTGCCGCCGCTTTTATCATTACCGCTATCTGGGGACGGTTCTTCTGTGGATTTATCTGTTCCTTTGGTGCGATGCAGGATTTAGTATGGCTGGGCGGCAAGCATATGCCCAGGAAAATCAAAGTGCCTGAAAAGGCTGACCGTATTCTGAAACTCCTGAAATTTGCCGTACTTCTGTTTGTGATTATCGGCGTGTGGACTTTCTCCGTGACCGGTACCACGCTCTGGAGTCCGTGGACCATCTTCGGAATGTATGCCACCTTCAAAGGATTTCCCGCCGCAAGCTATCTTTTGTCCATCGGCGGCCTGCTGATGTTACTGATTCTGATTGGTTCCTTCTTTATTGAAAGATTCTTCTGTAAATACCTTTGTCCGTTGGGTGCGCTTTATAGCCTTGCGGCTAAGCTGCGTATCTTCAAGATCAAAAAGCCCACCGCTGCTTGCGGCAATTGTTGTTTGTGTGCCAGCCAATGTTCCATGTCTGTTCCGATGAACAAGTACGACAGCATTGCAAGCGGTGAGTGTATCAACTGCATGAGGTGTACGACCGTATGCCGCCGTAATAATGTCAAAGCGAATGTAATGCCTGCCGTATCGGGAACAGCAGTGGCAGCAGCGCTCATGGGTGTTTATTTTGTCGGTGATATGATGGTTAACACGCTTCCGGATACTTATGATACTATGGTGAGCAATGAAATCGTATTCTCTCAGGATAATACGGTAGGACAATATAAAGACGGCACCTATCAGGGTACCGGTAATGGTTTCAGAGGTAATATCGACCTGACTGTAACCGTCAGCGGCGGAAAGATTACGGATATCACCGTGAACAGCAGCTGGGATGACAATGAATTTTTCTCCTGTGCGGAAAGTAAAGTGATTCCTGCGATTATTGCCGCACAGGATGTAAATGTATCGACCGTGAGCGGTGCGACCTTCAGCAGCAACGGTCTGATCGAAGCCATTTCCAATGCGCTTGGTGTACCGTTCACCAATCCTAACAGTACCATGACCAACCACCACAGACGATAAACAATGTACAATGTG
>ONYQ01000054.1 GCA_900322145.1 uncultured Eubacteriales bacterium | reverse complement strand
GTGTTTAGGTGTATTATTGAGAAGTCAGATTGTTTTCAGTTTGATTCCAAAAATAAAGAAAGAAGGAATAAGTATGAATTACAACAGCACGAGAGATAAAAACAGAGTAGTTACAGCGTCACAGGCGATTGCACAGGGCATATCAGAGGAAGGCGGCTTGTTTGTGCCGCAGTCACTTCCGCAGTATTCTCTCGAGGATATTAAGGCCATGACCGCCGTTGATTACAGAGGCAGAGCCAAAAAGATTTTTGCCGACTTCCTCGGTGATTTTACCGCAGAGGAAATCAATGAGAGTGTAGAGGCGGCTTATACCGCCGAAAAATTCGGTTCGGATAATCCGTCCCCGATTTCCTATATCGAAAGCGGCCATACGAAAATGGCGGTTCTGGAATTGTGGCATGGCCCGACCTGCGCTTTCAAGGATATGGCGCTTCAGATTCTGCCGCACCTGCTCACCAAGTCCGTCAAAAAGACCTACAGCGGCAAAGAGGCCGTTATTCTTGTTGCGACAAGCGGTGATACCGGTAAGGCGGCACTCGAAGGCTTTAAGGATGTTGACGGTACCAAGATCATGGTATTCTATCCCGTGAACGGTGTCAGTCCGATGCAGAAGCGTCAGATGGCAACCCAGAAGGGCGATAACGTCAGCGTTGTTGCTATTGAGGGTAATTTTGACGATGCCCAGACAGGTGTTAAGCAGATTTTCACCAACAGCGCTATCAAGACAAAACTGACCGAGCATAATATGCTGTTCTCCAGTGCGAACTCCATCAACTGGGGCAGACTTCTGCCGCAGGTGGTTTATTATTTCTCCGCTTACTGCGATATGGTCAATGAGGGCAAGATTGCCCTCGGTGACAGCGTGAATGTTGTCGTTCCGACCGGTAATTTCGGTAACATTTTAGCTTCCTTCTATGCGATGAATATGGGTCTGCCGGTGAAGAAGTTCATCTGCGCTTCCAATGCCAATAACGTTCTGACGGACTTCATCAAGACCGGTACCTATGACAGAAAGAGAACTTTCTATACCACGATTTCTCCGTCCATGGATATTTTAGTATCCAGCAACCTCGAAAGACTGCTGTACCATCTGACCGGCGGTAATGCTGAAAAGGTAGCCGGATGGATGAAGGAACTGTCCGCTAACGGTCAGTATACCGTAGATGAGGAAGTCAGGAGCAAGCTGTCCGAGCTGTTCTACGGCGGTTTCTGCGATGACGAGCATACACAGAAAACTATCCATGATTTGTATAAAGAAGAAAATTACCTCTGCGATACCCATACGGCGGTAGCGGTTAACGTTTATCAGCAGTATGCCGCAGAAACAGGCGATACCACACCGTCTATTATCGCTTCTACCGCAAGTCCCTATAAGTTTGCTAAGAGCGTACTGGAAGCTGTCAGCGAGGAAGCTTTGCCCGCTGATGAATTCGCTATGGTCGAGGCACTGTCAGCGCAGACAAAGACCCCGATTCCGGCACCGTTAGCGGCTCTCAGAGAAGCACAGGTACGCTTTACGCTGACCTGCAAGGTGGATGAAATGCCGCAGACCGTTCTGAACAGCCTGTCTATCGGTTGAGGCCTCTGTCATGGCGGTATATACGATAGCCGATCTGCATTTGTCATTCGGCACGGATAAGCCGATGGACGTATTCCACGGCTGGTCGAATTACACGGAACGCATACAGCAGCGCTGGCAGCAGTTAGTCACACCGGCGGATACGGTCGTGATTGCCGGCGATATATCCTGGGCGATGAAGCTGTCGGACACCGAAGCGGATTTTCGTTTTATTGATGCGCTCAACGGTCAGAAAATTCTGATGAAGGGCAACCATGACTATTGGTGGACGACAAAAGCCAAAATGGATAAGTATTTAGCCGAAAAGGAGCTGTCCACGCTGACCATCCTGCACAATAATTATTATGTGCGGGACGGTCTGGCGCTGTGCGGTTCACGGGGATGGTTCTATGATGCCGAAACCGATGCCGACAAGCTGATTCTCCAACGGGAGGTCGGACGGCTGAGAATGTCCATTGAGCCGGCTGTGGCAGACGGTTATGAGCCGATCGTATTCCTGCACTATCCGCCGATTTATAATGACATGGAGTGCGGAGAAATTCTCGATGTACTGCAGGAATACGGCATCAAAAAATGCTTCTACGGCCATATTCACGGCGGTGCGGCGGCTAAAAAAGCGTTTGTCGGAGAACGGTACGGCATCCGCTTTCAGTTGGTTTCCTGTGACTATCTTGGCTTCACACCGCTGGCCGTTTTGTAGGGAAACGGATTTTCCCGCTTTTCTGCGTGAAAAATCCTGTATAATTCTATAAATGAGCAAATTTGAAAATTGCACAAAAACAAGAACCCCTCCGCCTCGCTAACGCTCGGCACCTCCCCTGAAGGGGAGGCAGGAAACGTTGGAGGTGGCAAAAATCAACCATTAAAATGGTTGATTTTTGACGGAAGGGTTTGTGCAGTCTGACGAAAGCATTAGAAATTTGCTCATTTATAGTATAATTCTTAAAAAATTCCCGAAAAAAAGGCGCTGCCAACTTGATAATTTGTTAAAGATATGTTATAATAGCTTTTGATTTTCGGTTGAATGCCGTTGTCTTTTCCGCCCGACAGGAGAGGAAAGGCAATTGTCAGCCGCAGATCCATGATGACGATGGATACAATAGATCCGTACAGGAATCAAAATAATTTTATTGGAGGAATCATAAAATGACATTGGTATCATCAAACAAAGTAGACACGAACCGCTATGAGCTGGTAATTGACGTTGACGGCGAGACCTTTATGAAGGCGGTTAATGCTGTTTATAGAAAGCAGGTCAAGAACATCACGATCCCCGGCTTCAGAAAGGGCAAGGCACCCCGTTCTGTCATCGAGAGAGAATACGGTGAAGGTGTATTCTATGAGGATGCACTCAAGGATCTGTATCCGGTGGCCGTTGCACAGGCAGTAGAAGAAGCCAATCTGGAAATGGTCAAGGATAAGGTAGATCTGGACGTTGAGAAGGCCGGCAAGGATGGCGTGACCTTTAAGGTTGTTATCACCGTTGAGCCGGAAGTAACGATTGAGAACTATAAGGGCATTACCTATACACCCACTTCCACCGAAGTAACCGACGAGGACGTTGAGGCCGAGGTCAAGAAGGTACTGGAGAGAAACAGTCGTCAGGTAACCGTTGAGGGCAGAGCAGCGCAGAGCGGTGATATTGCCGTGATCGACTTCAAGGGCCTGCTGGACGGTGAAGCTTTTGAAGGCGGTACAGCAGAAAATTATAGTCTGGCACTGGGCAGCGGTTCCTTCATCCCCGGTTTCGAGGATCAGGTCATCGGCCACAATGCCGGCGAGGAATTCACCATTGATGTTACTTTCCCCGAGGATTATCAGGCAGAGGAACTCAAGGGCAAGGCTGTACAGTTTGAAATCAAGCTGCATGAGCTGAAGGAAAAGGAACTGCCCGTACTGGATGAGGAATTCGTTAAGGATCACAGCGAATTCGACAGTGTAGAGGCTTACAAGGCTGATATCAAAGCCAAGCTTGAGCAGGATCGCAAGGACGAGGCAGAGAGCGATCAGGAGCGTCAGATTGCTGACAGACTGCGTGAACTGATGCAGGCAGAGGTACCGGAGGCTATGTATGAGAATCAGGTGGATAATCTGATTGATGAATTCGCCATGAACCTCAGAGTGCAGGGTATCGACATGAAAACCTATATGCATTACACCGGCATTACCGAGGAATCCATGCGTGAAACCTATCATGACAGAGCGGTTTCTCAGGTCGAGGTAAGACTGGCACTCAAGAAGATTGCTGCATTGGAAGGTCTGGAAGCATCCGATGACGATGTAGAGAACAAGTATAATGAGCTTGCTGAAACCTATAAGGTACCGGTAGAAAGAGTCAAGGCTGCGTTCTCCAGAAAGGAACTGGCCGGCGACCTGAATGTTGACAAGGCACTGGCTTTTGTCAAGGAAGCATCCGTTGCTGTTGAGAAGGTTACGGAAACAGCCGAATAATTCCGGCTATATTTCTATGGCGCCGGCATCCTCGCTATACGAAGGTGTCGGCCTGTATAAAATCATCAAAGGCAGACCATTCTTTGAAAAAATGGCAGCCGTTTTTCCATCGGGTTTCTATGGTGGGAGAAGGCTGACAAAGCGAAGAAGGCATAGGGCAGGTGCAGCCCGATTTTACGCCTGTGGAGTCGGTAGGTTTACGAGGACGAAGAAGCAGGAAGCCCGTTGTCTTAAACAAGGGGCCATGCACGAATATGAAACGGAGGGACTATTATGGCAACTATTCCTTATGTCATTGAACAGACAAACAGGGGTGAGCGTTCGTATGATATCTATTCGAGATTGCTCAACGACAGAATTATCATGCTCACGGAAGAAGTGAATAATGTAACCGCCAGTCTGATTGTTGCCCAGCTTTTGTATCTCGAAGGTCAGGATTCCAGCAAGGATATCAGCCTGTATATCAACAGCCCGGGCGGTTCGGTAACGGACGGTATGGCGATTTATGATACGATGCAGTATATCAAGTGTGACGTTTCCACAATCTGCATGGGTATGGCCGCCAGCATGGGTGCTTTTCTGTTAGCAGCAGGCACCAAGGGCAAGCGTTATGCCCTGCCCAACAGTGATATCATGATTCATCAGCCCAGCGGCGGTGCGCAGGGTCAGGCAACGGATATTATGATTCATGCGGATCACATCATTCAGACCAAGAAAAAGCTCAACACGATTCTGGCAGCCAATACCGGACAGCCGATTGATATTATCGCCAGAGATACGGAACGTGATAATTTTATGACAGCCCAGCAGGCGCTGGAATATGGTTTGATTGATAAGGTTATCACACAGCGGTAAGGAGTTGCATCAATGGCAAACAAGGACGATTCCAAAAAAAATATTTACTGCTCCTTCTGCGGCAAATCGCAGGAGTCAGTAGGCAAAATGATACAGGGCGCAGGTGCCTTTATCTGTGATGAATGTATCCGGCTGTGCAACTCGATCCTGCGCAACGGTCAGAGCCAGTATTATGATGCGTCAGACGACACTGTTTCTGCGGAAGCAGTGGGCGGCAGTGATCTGCTGCGTCCGACAGAAATCAAGCAAAAACTGGACGAGTATGTTATCGGTCAGGAAGAAGCCAAGATTGCATTGGCGGTATCGGTCTATAATCATTATAAGCGTATCAACAGCCTTCAGAAAACGGATGATGTTACGCTGAATAAGAGCAATGTGCTGTTGCTGGGGCCGTCCGGTGTCGGTAAAACGCTGTTGGCGCAGACACTGGCAAGGATTCTGGATGTACCGTTTGCGATTGCCGATGCTACCACGCTCACAGAAGCCGGCTATGTCGGTGAGGATGTCGAAAATATTCTGCTGCGGTTAATTCAGGCGGCGGATTTTGATCTGGCTCGTGCGGAACGGGGCATTATCTATGTGGATGAAATCGACAAGATTGCCCGTAAATCGGAGAATCCCTCGATTACAAGAGATGTCAGCGGCGAAGGCGTACAGCAGGCACTGCTGAAAATTCTCGAAGGTACGGTTTCCAATGTACCGCCCACCGGCGGCCGTAAACATCCGCAGCAGGAATTCATCCAGATTGATACCACGAATATTCTGTTTATCTGCGGCGGTGCTTTTGACGGTCTGGAAAAGACGGTCGGAAAGCGTATGGGTTCTTCAGCGCTGGGCTTCAATGCCGATCTCAAGACTAAAAAAGAACTCGACACCACGGATTGGATGTCGGATGTTATTCCGCAGGATCTGGTAAAATTCGGTCTGATTCCGGAACTGGTCGGCCGTCTGCCGGTCATTACGGCACTCAACGGACTGGATGAAGCTTCATTGGTGCGTATTCTGAAGGAACCGAAGGATTCCCTTGTCAAGCAGTACGTCAAGCTGTTCGATATGGACGGCGTAGAGCTTGTTTTTGAGGATGAAGCGCTGACGGAAATTGCCAAGCAGGCCATTGAACGCCGTACCGGTGCGAGAGGCTTACGCTCGATCATGGAGAATACGCTCAAGAAACTCATGTTTGAGATTCCGGCAGATGAAACGGTTTTCAAGATCACTATTACACCGGATGCGGTGAAGGGTACCGGCGAACCTGTTCTCGAAAGAGGCAAGACGATCCGTACCAAGAAATTCGTTTCTAACAGCCGTACTCCCAAAAAGAGAAATAAGAAGATTTTCAGTTAAGACGCATTAAAACAGATATTTCGTCCGCCATGCGGTCGGATATCTGTTTTTTTAATGCATGGATTTCGAGGTGACAGGCAGTTGGAAAAGTTTAATGCCGCAGAACATAGTATTATCACGAAGTATAAAAAGACGCTGTTCCATAAATTCGTAGGAGCCGTCAAGGATTATCAGCTCATTCATCGGGGCGATAAAATCGCCGTGTGCATTTCGGGCGGAAAGGATTCCATGCTGTTGGCCAAGCTGATGCAGGAATTATCCCGACACGGGGATTATCCCTTTGACATGGAATTTATCGTAATGGATCCCGGTTATCATCCGCAGAACCGGCAGAAAATCATGGATAATGCCGCCTTGCTGGAAATACCGATTCATATTTTTGAGTCGGATATTTTCAACACGGTAGTGCATATTGAAAAGAATCCCTGTTATCTTTGTGCGAGAATGAGAAGGGGACATCTGTATAAACAGGCGCAGATGCTGGGATGCAATAAAATCGCGCTGGGACATCATTTTGATGATGTCATCGAAACCATTCTCATGGGGATGTTATACGGCGCACAGGTACAAACCATGATGCCCCGTATCAAAAGCACCAATTTCGAGGGAATGGAACTCATACGCCCGATGTATTACATTCGGGAGAAGGATATTATTTCATGGAGTCATTATAACCATCTGGAATTTTTGCAGTGTGCCTGCCGTTTCACGGAACAGAATGCCCGACAGGACGGCACCGGCACCTCTAAGCGGCAGGAAATCAAACAATTGATACAGCAGTTGAAAAAGACCAATCCGCAGGTGGAATATAACATTTTCCGCAGTGTGGAACGGGTCAATCTGAGTACCGTGATCGGCTATTATCTCGAAGAGGAAGAACATCATTTTTTAGAGCGTTTTCCCTCACCCGATACGGCGGCAGAGAAAGGCGCACCGCATGAAACAGAGTAAGGAGTGGATACGGTTGCCGGCCGCAGCGGCGGCTATTGCCGTATTCTGTACGCTGTTATGGGGAACGGCTTTCCCGTGTATTAAAATCGGCTATGAACTGTTCCGGATTGACAGCGGAGATGTGCCGTCAAAATTTGTATTTGCCGGCTGGCGCTTTTTCGGTGCGGGTATTTTAGTGATGGTGATCGGCTTGATACGCCGCCCGTCCGTTATGAAACTGCATCGTCGGGATATCATACCGATAGGCGTATTGGGACTGTTTCAGACCTTTTTGCAGTATTTACTGCTGTATAGCGGATTGGTGTATGTCAGCGGCACGAAATCGTCCATTTTTACCTCTGTATCGGCCTTCGGTTCGGTGGTGCTGTCAGCGATATGCTTTCGCAGTGACCGGCTGACGGTACGCAAAATCGGCGGCTGTCTGATTGGTGTGGCAGGTATCCTTATCATGAATGCAGGCGGTGACGGCTGGGACAGTTTCACGCTGACAGGCGATGGCTTTGTGATTCTGTCGAATCTGTGCGGTGCAGTCGGTAATGTCATCAGCAAGAAAATTGCCGGCGGCAGGGATGCTTTGCAGATATCGGCATGGCAGTTGATATTCGGCGGCGGTGCGCTGACAGTAATCGGTTATCTGTGCGGCGGTACGCTGCCATTGGATAACAGCAGCGGCGTATGGCTGTTGATTTATTTAGCGGTCATGGCAGGAACGGCATTTTTGCTGTGGACGCTGTTGCTGTTTTATCATCCTGTGAGCCGCATAGCGGTATTTTTACTGCTGATACCGGTTTCCGGTACATTGTGGTCAGGTTTATTTCTGGGCGAAAATATTTTTACGCTGACCAATATGCTGTCGCTGTTATGCGTATGTTCGGGCATTTTCCTCGTCAACAGCAAGCGTGAATAGTGTGGAGTGTGGAGTTTGGAGTGTGGAGTTGTACCACGATGCATCTTCAGCAGGGAAAAGGCTTCCTCGGAGAGAGGAAGCCTTTTTTTGGTTGTTGTCGGAGTTTTTGTCGAGTGGGTATAATCGGGGCATGACGGAAATATGATGTGATATCAGGCAAAGGAGGAAGTTGACAGTGGCGGAGCATCAAGACAGCTTTTTAACAGCGGCAGAAATGTTATGTGAAGAAGTGAGGGAGGTGGTACTGTCATTACCGGAAAGCAAGCGGTCGGCCATACAGGAAATACGTCTGCGGGCGGGCAAACCCTTAGCATTGACAGATGGAACGGCAACGCTGTTTTTAGAACAAGGCGGACGGGTGCTGTATTCCGTCAGTGAAAAGGCATTCTGTACTACACAGCGGCATATTTATGATACGTTCCGGCGGTTATGCGGCTATGCGGTTTATAGCGTAGAGCATGAAATCAGAAACGGTTATCTGACGGTCAGGGGCGGTCATCGGGTAGGCTTATGCGGTACGGCGGTATTGAATGAGGGGAAGGTATCGGCGCTCAGTGAGATATCTTCGCTGAATGTCAGAATATCACGGCAGATCATCGGCATAGCAGAGGAACTCATCCGGCGGCTGTATCCGTTCAAGGGCGGTATTCTGATCGTGGGAGAACCGTCCAGCGGCAAGACGACTTTACTGCGTGACATGGCAAGGTGTTTATCACTGGGTATCGGCTGTCGGATGCTGCGGACAACGGTCATTGATGAACGGGGCGAACTTTCGGGAACCTATCATGGAATAGCGGCCAATGATTTGGGTTTGTGCGATATTCTGAACGGTTATGCCAAAGGAGCAGGCATTATGCAGGCAGTGAGAGCCTTGTCGCCGCAGGTGATTGTTTGTGATGAAATGGGAACGGATGAGGATAGCCGGTTAGCGGCGCAGGGTTTTCATGCAGGAGCGATGATGATTGCCTCCATTCATGCGCCGGATTACGCTTCACTGCTGCGCCGGCCGCAAGCGCAAAGATTATTGCAGACAGGCGCTTTTCAGACGGCTGTCATGCTGCAATCCTCGGACAGACCTTGTACGGTGGCAGAAATACGGACATTGGATGAAGGGGCGGTAGTATGCTGTACCTGAAAATAGGCGGCGGTCTGATGATCGTATGCTGTGGAATATTAGCGGGCTGTTATGGTGCGGATAAGCTGAAACAGCGGTTGAATTTCTATGAGCAGTATATCCGGTTTCTGACGCAGGCATCCGCCGTTATCAACTATACGGCGGCAGATGTGCGGACCTTGTTTGAGGGAATGCACGGCTTGCCGATGATAGAGCCGGTTTTGCGGATGACATTACTCCGCATGGAAGCGGGGGATGATTTTTCTGCCGCATGGAAAGAAGCGGTGCGGTGTTTTGTGAGGCATAAAAGTGACCGGTGTCTGCTGAATTATTTCGGTGACACCTTTGGGACGGAAAATTGCAGCGGTGAACTGGCGAAGCTATCCCTGCATCGGGAATCAGCCGTCCGACAACACGCCGATCTGCTCGAGGACTATAAAACCAAACGCAAGCTGTACCGTATCCTCGGACTTTTTTCCGGTACGCTGATGGCACTTCTTCTTTTGTAAAGCGGAAAATGGGAAACAGATGTGTGACATAACCACGAAAAACAGTGGAATCAGGAGCGGAAGCCAAAACGATGAATATTGATTTTATTTTCAAAATAGCGGCCATAGGCATTATAGTAGCGGTGCTGAGTCTGGTACTTTCACGGTCGGGGCGTGAGGAACAGGCGATGATGACAACGCTGGCGGGACTGATTGTGGTACTGATGATGCTGGTACAGCAGATATCACAGTTATTCAGTACGATAGAATCCCTGTTCGGTTTCTGATGAGTATATTCGGAATAGCAGCGTTAGCGATGGCGGCTGCTTTTTGCGCCGTAGCCCTCAAAAAATACAGCCCCGAAATATCCATAGTCATTGCTATTGCGGCAGGTGCGATACTGTTAGTGTCTATTTTATCACGGACGATGCCGGTTGTCCGGAGTTTACAGCAATTAACGGACAGTATCGGATTGGATCCGCAGTATGGGGTAGTGCTGATGAAAACCATAGGGATATGCTTTTTGTGTCAGTTTACCTCGGATGCCCGCAAGGATGCCGGTCAGAATGCTTTGGCCGCTAAAGTGGAATTAGCGGCGAAAATCGCCGTATTATTATTGGCACTGCCGTTAATGGAAAATATCCTGCAAATGACGGCGGGATGGATGAGTCATACATGAGAAGTGAGAGAGATGAAAAAATGCTTATGGATAGGATTCTGGATCATACTGCTGTTCTGGACAGCAGGTACAATGGATGTTTATGCAGTGTCGGATGAAACGGAACAGACCGTCCGGCAACAGGCACAGGCAATGTCGGCCGACCGTTTATGGCAGAGTTTACCGCCGACGGTACAGGAAGGTTTAGCGTCTGTCGGTGTTACGTCCTTAGAGGATAATGCTACAGTACAGCTTTCCTTCGGGAAAGTATTCACGCAGATAGTTTCCATGTTGTCGGAAAACAGCCGGACACCCTTGTGCGGATTGATGACGTGTTTAGGCATTATTTTATTGTGTGCCCTGACAGAAGGTGTGGGTATCGGATTATCGGTGCAGAAGCTGAACACGGTACAGAATGCAGTAGCGGCGATGTGCATTTGTACGGCGATGATTGTTCCACTCACAGGAACGATTCATAAGGCGGCGGAACTGATTAACGGCGGCGCAGCATTCATGTTGTTATATGTGCCGATACTGACGGGGCTGATGATGAGTGCCGGTCATGAAGTAACGGGTGCTTCTTACTATACCACGATGATGACGGCGGGGAATGCGGTTTCGCTGGTTTCCGCCAAACTGATTGTACCGATGATGAATGTATTTTTAGCCTTGTCGGTGACCTCGTCCGTATCGCCGAAAATGCGTCTGACGGCGCTGTGCGAATCGGTGTATAAGATCGCCAAATGGGTACTGGTATTTGTGCTGTCGGTATTCGTAGCAATACTGTCCGTGAACAGCATGGTAACTTCTTCAATGGATCATGTGAGTCAGAAAGCACTGCGGTTTACGGTCAGTTCATTTGTGCCGGTCGTCGGCGGCGTACTCGGGGAAGCGCTGAATACGTTCAACGGCAGTCTGGAACTGCTGAAAACAGGGGCAGGGGTATTTGTCATCGTGGCGGCATTTTTCTGGCTGCTGCCGGTATTGCTGGAATGTATTCTCTGGCAGTTCTCGCTGTTTTTGCTGTCAGGAGCAGCGGATATGATGGGAATTACGGCTATGAGTGCCGTATTCAAAACGGTATCGAAGGCGGCGGCTATGTTAACGGCGCTGTTGGCGGCGGTACTGGTTGTTTTCGTGATTTCCACGGTTATTATCCTTCTGGCTTCACGATAATGTCGGTGTGTGTGTTTCGCCTGTCGGCTTGGTCGGCGTTTCCGCCTTCGGCAGCGGTATCCCCCGAACCCCTCAAGCCTTTGAAAAAGCTTCAACGAAACTTTTGCGTTGATGATTTATCGGTTTATTCTGTAAAGCAGGGTGTTAAACAAAAATCAAATGTCTTTTCCTTGACTCAACACAGCTTTTTTAGGAAGGGGGACTGGGGGATAACCCTTTTTTCACTTGAAAAAAGGGTTTCCCCCAGGAAAAGGATGGAAGGAATCAGTCAATGGGCGGTGAGTGTGTCCATCTGTGCGGCGGTGGTGTGTATTGTGGAGATGCTGCTGTCGGATACGGCATTGGAAAAGACGGTACGGTTTGTATTGGGAGCGTTTCTGTTAGGGGCGGTATTGCTGCCGTTGGGCGGTGTGATACAGGAAGGTATACAGGATATCGGGTGGACGGAATACACACAGCAGCCGGACGTTACACAGACACTCAACCAACAGCGCAAAGCCTATCTGGAACAGGCTTTGGCGGGAATGATTGTCAAAGGTCTGCGGGAACAGAAAGGAATTTCTCCGGCAAAGGTAGAGGTGCATACGGATATTGACGAGCAGAACTGCATATCTATCATAACAGCGGAGGTAATGCTGACCGCCGCAGAAGCGGAACACGGTGCGGCGGTCAGCCG
>ONYQ01000051.1 GCA_900322145.1 uncultured Eubacteriales bacterium | reverse complement strand
GTGTCTCGTTGATGTTGTACTGAAATTTGCTTAATTTTATAAATTCCAGCACAAAATCAGGTAGATTTTCTTGCTGAAAATGCAACCGCTCAGGTAGAATTTTTTTGTTGCAAATGTCTGATATTTCTGTACTGTTGTACAATTTCCACCGCTTATTTTCGTTAGTTTTTGTTTTTCTCCGCAGTAGGCAAATGATAAAAATCGTGCTATACTGAATGTGATTTGCCAATATCCCGTCAAGGAGAAGATGTTGTATGAAAACGCTCATCCGCCTTGTATCGGCCGGTCTGTTGTCGGCTGTGTGCCTGCTGTCTGTTTCCGGCTGTTCTTCGGAGAAAAACTCTGCGGAAATCCCTTCCGTTTCAGTGCCGGCGCTGTCGGTATCCTCGCCTGTATCTTCCGTCCCTGACAACAGTGAAGCAACCGCCGCACAGAATGCCTCTGCCATTGAAGGCAAATGGCATGAGGAAACAACAGATACTTATTGGATATTCTATGCAGACGGCACTTATATCATAGAAAGCGCTTCCGGCTTCAGCTATGGCAGTCACAACTATACCATCGAGGACAATGTTCTCACTCTGCACGCCGGCACAGACAAAGCCTCCCGCCTTACTTTCGTGATAGAAGGCAATGAACTGAAAGCCACCGATGAAAACGGCGGTATTTCCGTCATGGTGCGGGCAGAAGGTGACGGCAAAAAAGAAAAACAGGAACGTGCTTCTCAGCTCTCTTTTGCCTGCAGTACCTATTATCGGGCGATCATTTACGATAACATCAATGCCGAAAATCCCCGTGATGTCACCTGCGATTCCCTGCCCAGCCGTTCCGACCCCTACAGCCGGAAAAAAGTCATTGCCAAAAGCTGTACCATAGAGGGCGCTATGCAGTATACCCAGATGACATTTTCTGACAGTGAATTAGCCGGCTTTTGTGTGACAGAAGGCGGCCGTATCGTATTAAAGGAAGATGCAGAAGGTACTGTTATCGTACCGGAACTGACAAAGGAAACAACCCTTGAGGCACTCGGCTATTAAGCCGTACTGTCCTCATCATAGATTTCAGAAGGAGTATTGTATATGAAGTATCCGTTTATTTCCGACAGCCATACACACAGTGAAAATTCCTTTGACGGCAAAGACAGCGTGATTATGCTCTGCGAAAAAGCCGCCCAGCTCGGTCTGTATGCGCTGACCATTACCGACCATTGCGAATGTCATGAGTATTACCAGAATAACGTCCGGCAGGATATCGAGGGTTCCATACGGGATATTCTCAAAGCGAGAGGACTTTATACGGACCGTCTGCATATCTACACGGGTATTGAACTCGGTCAGCCGACACAGGATCCCAAAGCCGCCGCCGAAGCCCTTTCTTTGGCAGAGTATGATTTTGTTTTGGGCTCTCTGCATAATCTGAAAGGCGAACAGGATTTCTATTTTCTGCAATACACCCCCGATAACGTCAAAGACCTGTTGGCACGTTACTTTGCAGAAATCACCGACATGATTGATGACGGTCACTTTGATTCATTGGCACACCTGACCTATCCTTTCCGTTATATGGCCGCCGACCCTTCTTTGGGAGTAACCCCCGCACAATATGCCGAACAGATTGATGCTGTATTGGAATTACTCATCCGCAAGGATAAGGCCTTAGAAATCAATACCTCCGGTCTGCGGCAGAAAATCGGTGTTACTTTGCCGGATGAAGCTATCCTGCGCCGTTTTCGTGAACTCGGCGGACGATATGTAACCGTTGGTTCCGATGCCCACCGCTGGGGGGATATCGGTGCCGGCATTGAAGAAGCCTTCCCTCTGCTCCAGCACTGCGGCTTCACGCATTTCACAATTTACCGTAAAAGAATCCCGACCCTGTTCCCCATCTGATACAAATGCCGTCAATCCACTCCGTTTCGCTGAAGCGCACAGAGAAATTCAATCACTGCGGCTCTGTATTGTACATTTTTACACCATTATCTTGTTGATTTTGGGATGGTTATGATTCCCAGCGAGCAAATTATTGTCGGATTTATACAAAAAGATATCCTAAAATTTTGATTGACTATCCCTTTAAAGTTATGTTTTGCTGTGATATAATATTAGGTAGGCAGAATATAGGTTTCTGCCCGTTTTGGGAGGGAATCATGAATAATATCAAAGCAGTCATTTTTGATCTCGATGGTACACTCATCGACTCCATGTACGTCTGGGCAAAGGTCGATGTCGATTTTCTGACACAAAGAGGTATCCCCGTTACAAAGGAATACACCGAAGCCGTAAGAGGAATGTTCTTTGAAACGGCGGCGGAGTATACCCGCAATACTTATGGTCTGTCAGAAAGCACGGAGGAGATCGTACAGTGCTGGCTGGATATGGCACACCATGAATATGCCCATCATGTACAACTCAAATCGTATGTGCGGGAATATCTCGAACTGCTGAAAAGCCGTTCCGTTAAAATCGGCATGGCTACCTCATCGAATCCGTATCTGCTGGAACCCGTTCTGCAAAATAATGGCATACGGCACTATTTCGATGAAATCTGCTATACCTCTCAGGTAGGCAAAAATAAAAGTCACCCCGATATTTACCGCTATACCGCTCATAAATTAGGGGTTGCCGAACAGGAATGTATGGTGTTTGAGGATATTCCGGAGGGCATACAGGGGGCTCATCGTGCCGGTATGTATACCGTAGCAGTCTATGACGAAGCTTCCAAAGAAGCGGAAGCCTGTCTGAGAGCTGCCGCTGACCGCTATATTTTCGATTTCTCCGATATGCTGGAGGTTTTTTTATGCAGCGAAACAGAATCTTGTATTTCATCATCGGCGTTGTGCTGATTATTGTAGGCTACATCGTGCGGGTCACAGATCTTTCCATCGGCGGCGACATAGAAGAAAAAAAATTTGCCATGGAAGGCAGCTTCGTCTTTATCACGATGGGTATGTACTTCATTGTAGCGGTCGTTTTCCGGAAAGCCGCCGCTTGGGTCGTGGGCGGTGTTTCCTTTTTGTTGGTCGCTTTCCTGCAGCTTTTCCGCAAAATGGAATTCGGCTGGTACAACAGCCTGTATGAAAGTGAGGTCGGACGTATCATTATCGGCGGTCCGTTTGAATTCCGGCTTTTTATCTACATACTAATCGGTATGGTCTTAGGGGCGGCACTGGAACTGGTGCTTCGCCAATATAATCAGATCGGTCTTTCCGACTGATACCATCAAACCATCAAACCGTATATTCACCGGCAACGGTGGATATACGGTATTTTTTTATGTGTCCGACTGTACAGAAAATGACAGCATGACCGTTTCCTGCCTGCCGTTCCATTATTTGTGCATTGATATCACTTCCTGTGCCTTGTATAATAAAGCTGTAAGCTTCAACCGGCTTACAAACACTTTCGGCTCTCTCTGAAAACCGCCTGAATCCTACTCAGCTATTCGTATACCGGTTTTCAGAGAAGCCCTATTATATAAGGAGGTCTTTTTGAATGAAACGCTTTATCCGCACGACAGCCGCTGTCGCTCTCAGTTTATTTTGTGCCATTGGTACAGGAGTAACGGCTCATGCTGTTACCCGCACCATTACTATTCCCTGCCCTGCCACACAATCATGTCCCGACAATCAGGAGGCCGTTACCGCCCTGCAAAAACAATTGTCATCCCTTTTTGACACCGATAACGCTTCTGTACCCGCATGGCTCAACGGGCTTTGTCATTTGAGTCATACACCGTTATCTCCTTCAACAACACAGCCTACTCCTTCTACGGACAAACCTTCCGCAGACAAGCCCTCTACAGACAAGCCCTCTACGGACAAACCCTCTACAGATAAACCCTCTACAGACAAACCCTCTACAGACAAACCCTCTACAGACAAACCCTCTACAGACAAACCCTCTACAGACAAACCCTCTACAGATAAACCTTCCGTATCCGTTACCAACACTTCAACCTATGAACAGCAGGTAATTGATCTCATCAATGAGATACGCATCAAAAACGGTCTGTCACCGCTGACAGAAAATACCGCCCTGAGCCGCTGTGCCAAAGCTAAATCACAGGATATGCATGACAAACGCTATTTCAGCCATCAATCCCCTACCTATGGTTCTCCCTTTGACATGATGAAGCAGTTCGGCATCACCTACCGTACCGCCGGTGAAAATATCGCCATGGGACAATCTACTCCGCAGGCCGTTGTCAATGCGTGGATGAATTCTGAAGGCCACCGTGCCAATATTCTCAATGCCTCGTTTACACAAATCGGCATGGGCTATGTTGCCGACGGTCACTACTGGACACAGCAATTCATCGGCTAAAGATACTCTTTGTGAACGGTTTCCCGTAATTTCCTGCTTGCAAATTACTCCTCCATAGACTATAATGAGTGTAATAACAGAATGGTGTTCTGCTGTAAAATCAGCAGGACACCATTCATGATACATGGATAAAAGGGGTGTTTGCGTTGAAATCATCCGCCCGCAACGGTAAGATTGATCTGTTAAAGTTCCTGTTTTCCATCATGGTAATTATTTTCCATTTCGGGAAGGGACTTTATAACTATGATCTGTTCACTAAGGGATATATCGCTGTAGAATTCTTTTTCATCACCTCCGGCTTTCTCTTTGCCAAATCCCTTGCCAAATATCCTTATCAAAAGGATACTTTCCTCAAAGACAGCACCCTTTTCATGAAACGGAAATTTCTCTCCTTCTTTCCCTACCATCTGTTTTTCTTTATCGCCTGCTTTCTCTATGTGGTCTTTGACCAGCATTTAGGCATTCGTACCGGCTTTTCATTTTTTTGCAGTACCATTCCTGATTTACTCATGCTCCAGATGGGCGGTATCAGTGGTCTGTCCCTTCTGCGCTATGAATGGTACATCTCCGCCATGCTGATTGTCATGTTCCTGCTGACTCCGCTGGCTATCCGTTACCGCAAGGCTTTTCTATACTATTTCTGTCCCATACTCTTCCTTGCAATCACCGGCTGGCTGTTTGCACAAAGTCATTCCCTGAACGTCGTCCGGGAATGGACAGGTCTGTGCTATGAGGCTCTTCTGCGAGCCACTGCGGAATTAGCCCTCGGCTGTATCTGCTATGCTATATGGGAAAATAAATTCTGGGAAAAACTTCCCAAAGCGTTCCTGCTCCTCATCGAATGGGGCATCTACACCATTGTATTCCTGTATTCCTGCAAACTGTTCACCGGATTAGGTGATTTCTTCGCCCTGTTCCTGTTGGGTATTGCCGTACCGATTTCCTTTACCGACAAAGCTTCCCTCGGCTTCCTGAATAACCGTGTGGTATATTTTCTCGGTAAAATCAGCTTTCCGATTTACCTGTCACAACTGCTGGTGATAGAAATTATCAAAGAGTATGATTTCAATTCGCCTACCCTGCATACGCTGGTGTATATCGGCTGTGTGATAAGTGCCGCACTGATCTGTATGTTAGTAACAGATAACCTTCTCAGGCTGTTCCGCCATCTTCGTACAAAGCTGAATAACCGGAAGGAGGACGTATCATGAAATCATCTGCCCGCAACGGTAAAATTGACCTGTTAAAATTCGTCTTTGCTGTCATTATCATCATTTACCATTTCAACAAAGCCACAACGTATCCCCAGCCCATTTTTACACGGGGGTATATCGGCGTGGAATTTTTCTTCGTCACTTCCGGCTTTCTCTTTGCACAATCCCTTTCCCGATTGTCCTGCCGTAAAGCAACGCTGATCGACGACAGTTTCGCCTTTATGAAACGAAAATTCATTTCCCTGTTTCCCTATCACTTCTTTTTCCTGCTCGCTACCCTTATCTTCTGTATCATCCACTATCATTGGGATACAGAACGCTCCTTTGTACAGATCATCAAATGTATTCCCGACCTTTTAATGCTCCGCATCAACGGTATCAGCAGTCTGACACTGCTCGGTCATGAATGGTACCTTTCCGCTATGCTGATTGTCATGTTTATCCTCACACCCATCGCCCTTCAATACCGTTCCTTCTTCTTCCGTTTCCTGTGTCCGGTACTGACGGTTTTCTGTCTGGGCTTTTTATATCAGCAAAAACACAACTTAGACTTCGTGACGGAATGGATCGGCTTATGTACGACAGGATTTCTGCGGGGTACCGGTGAAATCGCTTTAGGCTGTCTGTGCTATGCCGTTTATGACAAAAAACTGCCGGAACGTCTGCCGAAATGGCTTCTGTCAGCCATAGAACTATTCCTGTATGCCGTCATTCTGCTTCATGCCAACAGGATGACAACCATCGTCAATGATTATGCCATTCTGTTCCTCACGGCAATTGCCGTTACCATTTCCTTTACGTCAAAAGCTTCCTTTGGCTTTCTGAACAACCGTTTTGTTTACTTTCTCGGCAAACTCAGCTACCCCATTTACTTATCACAAATCTTTGTCCGCCAAATCATCGCCCCCATTGATTTCGGTCTGGGCTATGCGTTCCATGTTGCCTTTTATGTTGTCTGCGTCATCGTGGTATCTCTTCTCTGTATTCTCCTTGTAGACAACCTCCTGAAACTCACCAAAAAAACATCCGGGGAGGTGGCAAAAATCAACCATTAAAATGGTTGATTTTTGACGGAAGGGTTTGTGCAGTCTGACGAAAGCATTAGAAATTTGCTCATTTATAGTAATAATGCTGCATAAAAAAGTCCTCGCTCAATGGCCGCCATGATTACGGCTTCATTCAGCGAGGGTTTTCTGATTAAGAGTGTGGAGTGTGAAATGTGGAGTGTGGAGTTGTGTGACAGTTACACTTTTTCCATTAGGAAACAACCATTACACATTAAAACAGACCGGATACCTTGCCTGCTTCGGCAACATATCCAGTCTGTTATTATTTTCTGTTCCCTCACGAAACTTTCTTATTCAACAACACAAAAGTTTCGCTCAAGCCTTTTCAAAGGCTTGCGGGTTCAAGGGGCAGAGCCCCTTGTGGGGTTTGGGGTGAAACTCCAACATTAAGAGAGGAGTTCCCGAATACGGTCGAAACGGTCGGATAAATACAAGTAGCCGAAAAGAGCTTCCAGACCGGTGGCGGTATGGTAATCTGCCGGTGAAGCATTTTTCGGTGTGTGTGAGGTGTGAGCGTTGCGGCCCCGCCGGAAAATGTCCGTTTCTTCTTCCGTCAGTAACGGTTCGATTTTCGCAAAAAGCGCCGCCTGCGCTTCACAGCGTACCCTGTCCACCTTCAGCTTGTTCAAAGCGCCCACAGGACGGTTCGCAGAACAGACAATTTCCTCCCGTACAAACAAATCAAATACCCCGTCACCGACAAACGCCAGCGTCAGCGGGCTGAGTTGTGCGGGATTGCAGTCAAATAATGTCAGTCGTGCCACGTCCATTCCTCCGTCACTCTACAAAGTCAAATTCTATATCGTACATACTCACCGTGTCACCCTCATGGATGCCGGCTGCTTTCAAGGCATCAATCACACCTGAAGAGATCAGTACCCGCTGGAAATACTGCAGTGATTCGTTATCATCAAAATTCACCGTCCGCAGTACCCGCAGCAGCCAATCACCTTCCACAAAGAATACGCCATCTTCACAGGTAATGTTGACCGCCTGCTTACCTACATCTTCTTCACTCAGACGGGGCGCTTCTTCCCGTTCATAACGGGTAATCGGCGGCAATTTTGAAAG
The DNA here is from genome assembly GCA_900322145.1 of uncultured Eubacteriales bacterium. Taxonomy (GTDB): domain Bacteria; phylum Bacillota; class Clostridia; order Oscillospirales; family Acutalibacteraceae; genus UBA1213. Next base: position 9,957 of record ONYQ01000051.1, on the reverse strand, counting down.
CTGTTCCTGAATTTCCTTCAGCAGCGGTTCCGTCTGATAGGCAATCGCCGCCATGATCGGGAAAAATTTATACCCCTTCGCTTCAACATACCGGCGGAAATCCTCCACCGTTTCATCATCGGTCAGGTCGCATTTATTCGCCGCTACGATCATCGGACGTTCCGCTAATGCCGGATTGAACTGCCGCAATTCTTCGTTGATGGTTTCAAAATCCTGCTTGGGATCCCGTCCTTCACTGCCGGATACATCCACTAAATGCACTAACAGCCGGCACCGCTCCACATGGCGCAAAAACTGATGTCCCAGTCCTAAACCGTCATGGGCGCCTTCAATCAGACCGGGAATATCCGCCATAACAAAAGACGAACCTTCTCCCATCCGCACTACACCGAGTACCGGTGTAATCGTGGTAAAATGATAGTTGGCAATAATCGGCTTGGCTTCACTGACAACGGAAATCAACGTCGATTTGCCGACATTCGGATAACCGACAAGACCCACATCCGCCAACAGCTTCAATTCCAACTGTACCTCATAGGATTCACCGGGCAGTCCCGACTTGGCAAAACGGGGTGTCTGTCGGGTCGGCGTGGCAAAATGCGTATTGCCAAAACCGCCTTTACCGCCTTTGGCGACAATCACCGGTGTATCATCGGACAAATCCGCTAAAATACGGCCGGTTTCGGCTTCCTTCACAACCGTTCCCTTCGGTACACGGATAATCAAATCCTCTGCCTTTTTGCCGTTACAGCGTCCGCCCCGGCCATTCTCGCCCTTCGGCGCTGTATATTTGCGTTTATAGCGAAAATCCGCTAAGGTCGATAAATTGGTATCTGCCACAAAGACAATATTGCCGCCTCTGCCGCCGTCACCGCCGTCAGGGCCTCCGGAAGCAACATATTTTTCCCGATGGAACGTAACCGCACCATCGCCGCCGTCACCGGCTTTAATGTATATTTTCGCAATATCGACAAACATTATTTCTGACCTCCTCTGTCGTGAAATAGAAAAAGGAGCCTCGACTCACACCGAAGCTCCGCTTGTGTTGTTTATTACTGCTCTGTAGCGTAAACAGAAACCTGCTTGCGGTCACGGCCGACACGCTCAAACTTCACGGTGCCGTCAATCTTAGCGAACAGGCTGTCATCAGAGCCACGGCCTACATTGTTGCCGGGATGAATGTGTGTGCCACGCTGTTTTACAAGGATATTGCCAGCCAGTACAAACTGACCGTCAGCACGTTTGGTACCCAGACGCTTTGATTCGGAATCACGGCCGTTCTTAGTAGAGCCGCCTCCCTTTTTATGAGCAAACAACTGAACATTGATTCTAAGCATTCTCTTACACCTCCGTAATAATTACCTTTACATAATGCGGGTACTGCTCCTCTGTATTCAAAAGATGGAGCCTGAGTCCTTCCAATAGTTCCCGGCATCTTCCGGCATCCTTTTCATTGATCCGTACCAGCATATCGCCGTCCTCTGCACACGCCTCTGCCGGAATCCCCATGATTTCCGTCAGGGTATTTGCCGTCATATAGGCGGCCGAAGAAACAAACGCACATATCACATCTTCACCGGCGGCGGCATAACCCGCATGGCCATGAATGTGAAAGCCCACCATCTGCTGTCGGGATGTCACGAAAAATTCCGCTTTAATCATTATGCCTCGATAGCTTCGATCTGAACCTTGGTATAGAACTGTCTGTGACCCATCTTGCGCTTTTCGCTCTTCTTGGGCTTGTAAGTAAATACGGTAATTTTCTTGCCCTTGCCGGTCTTGAGAACCTTACCTGTTACCTTTGCGCCGTCAACATAAGGCGCACCTACCTTGAATCCATCGTCTGTGCTGAGGGCAACAACCTTGAATTCTACAGTAGCGTCATCTTCGGCTTCGAGCTTTTCTACGAATACAACATCGCCGTTAGCAACCTTGTACTGCTTTCCGCCTGTTTCAATTACTGCGTACATATCGGCACCTACCTAATTATAAACTCGCTGTCCGGGGGCGGAGTCAGACTCACTTAAAAAAGCCCACAGCATGCGGTTCTATAATGATAACACATCCTTTTCCGCTTGTCAAGCCCCTTTTCAGAAACCAATCACGGCATAGGCTGCATGATATTATGCCGGCCGTTTCAGCAGACGGCTGGCACTGATATAGAAAGACAAGCCGACGGAGAAGTAAAACAGCAGAATGTCCACTGCGATGATACTATGCCCCGTAAACAGCGTATAGCTGTAGTAAATCACCGGAATAGCCGCCAGTCCCCACAGCAAGCCGATCATTCTTTGCAGGAAAAAGCCCTTCCGCTTTCTGCCGAAAAGACAAAATTCGCCGAAGGTATACAATAAAAACGGAAAGAACAGCAGTTTGAGATGCTGGAAAACGCTTTCATCGGTGGGTGCCAAAAAGCTCACTACCGGATGCTGTCCCGATAAGCCATACCAGTCATGCGCCGCCGTTCCCAACAGACTCACCACAAAAAATCCTACTATACTGCTCCAGAATATCCATTCCTTCTGCATATTGTGCCACACTCCCTTCCCTGTCACTATATGCCGATACAATGTGCAATGTGCAATGTTTGAAGAATAACGATTTCAACTATCTTTCTTTACACACAACACAAGTTTTTTAGGAAAGGGGTTCGGGGGACAACCCTTTTTTTCAAAAAAAGGGTTCCCCCGATGCACCTGCTCCTTACAGAATAATACAGATCAGGCCGTTACAGCCGTCATTGATGACACGTTCAATAGTTTCCTTCATCTTTTTGCGGGCATCCGCCGGCATACGATACAGCTTATTCTGCAAGCCTTCATTCACCAATTCATGCAGGGATTTTCCGAAAATGTTGGATTCCCAGATTTTAGCCGGCTGTTCCTCGAATTCCTTCAGCAGATAGCCCACCAGTTCTTCCGACTGCTGTTCGGAACCGACAATCGGGGTAATCTCCGTTTTAATCGTGGTTTTCATCATGTGGATAGAAGGCGCATTCGCTCGCAGACGTACACCGTAACGGCCGCCCTGCTTGATAATTTCCGGTTCTTCAAGGGTCAGTTCTTCCATGGTCGGCATGACAATACCATAACCGGTCTCGTTAACATCCTCATACGCCTGCCGCAAACGTTCATATTGGCGTTTCGTCTGGGACAGTTCCAGCATGACATCGAGCAGACCGCCTTCATCCTGTATCGTGAAGCCCGTCTTTTCGCCCAGCACACGATAGAATAAAGCTCCGTCCAGTTCTACCCGCAGGCGGGCATGACCACACCCCAGGTCTACAGCACTGGTTTCTGCCCGCACTACATACTCACACGCCGCTATTTTCTCCGCAATGTCGCTGACCTCACGGATTTTATCCGCCCCTCGTGCGCTTTGCTGTATCGTGTCAAACAGCTTGCTTCTCAGCCAATGGGATTTTTCCAGAGAGGAAACCCATTTCGGCATATCCACCTTGATTTCCTTCACCGGAAATTCAAACAGGATGCGGGCAAGAATCCGCTTGATTTCGTTTTCGTCCAGTTCAATACAGCTCACCGGCTCTACGGGTACACCGTATTTATCACTTAACTGCTGTGAAAGCTGTACAGCTTCTTTACTATGCGGCTCCATACAGTTCAGCAGGACAATGAACGGCTTGTGAATCGCCTGTAATTCCCGAATAACCCGTTCCTCGGCTTCCTCATATTCACTGCGCTCAATATCACTGATACTGCCGTCTGTCGTAATGACCAGACCAATGGTGGAATGGTCGGTGATGACCTTCTTCGTGCCGATCTCAGCCGCCATATCAAAGGGAATTGCTTCTTCAAACCAGGGCGTTTTTACCATACGAGGTGCTTCGTCCTCTATGTAGCCCAAAGCACTCGGTACGATATAGCCCACACAATCAATCATGCGGACACGGAAAGCGGCGTTATCCTCCAACTGCACCTCAACGGCCTTTTCGGGGATAAATTTCGGTTCGGTCGTCATAATGGTACGTCCGGCAGAGGACTGCGGCAATTCATCGGTAGCCCGTTCCCGCTGTTCGGCACTGCTGATATTCGGAATCACCAGCGTATCCATGAACCGCTTGATAAAGGTTGATTTACCTGTTCGCACAGGGCCGACGATACCTAAATAGATATCGCCGCCTGTCCTCTGCGAAATGTCCCGATAGATATTAAATTCTTCCATCTTCTCCGGCTCCTCCCTCTGCTTACATCGGTATCAGAATCATCCCTGCGGCGGTCATGACATCCTCTGTCAGATCGTTTTCAAGCTTGACGGCCTCCACAGACGTACAATAAGCACACGCAATATCCCACAATCTTTCGCCCTCATCCGCATAATACAGCGTCAGTGCGGCGGCCTTGTCTTTCCGGCGGCAACGGTCATCCAATCCTTCTGCTGCTGTAATGCCTTTCCAACTGCTCTCCATATAGGCGGTTCCCGTCAGACAAAGTTCCGCCTTGATTTCTACACGGTCATCTCCTGTAATACGGAACGACAAATTTTCCGCTTTGACTTCCGCCTTGACGGTCGGATGCGTCATGGACTGCAATACCTCCGGCGCTACACTGAAATCAACCGGCCGTTCCAGATAATACGGTACCCCTTCGCCGTCCAGTGCCAGCATACAGCAATTGACCTTTCCCCGTACCGTCATCTGCTCGTTTTCCGCCACACAAATACTGCTCACGCTGTCGCACCACAAATCAATGATTTTCGTGATACCGTTCTCTCCTGTATTAACCTCACTCTTGGCGGAAAATTCCTCCTTCAGAACGGTCAGCGACTGTATAAAGCGGCAGGGCTTTTTCGTTAATGATAACTCATATTCTGTCGAATAGGCATCCTCTACCCATTCCACATTCGTTTCCTCTGAGGCCAATACCGTAGCGCATAACCGTGCATCGAGCGTTACGAGGGTGCTGTTTTCGTCAAATTCGGATTTGAGCGTCGTGTCGTAATTCATGACCTCCAACAGCACTTCATTGGTCGTACTGTCACTGACCCCCCGTACATCCAGCACCTGCGAGAACGGTATATGAAAGGTCATGGTATCCTGTGCGCCGGTTTCCAGGTCTGTGACATACAACATCCGCAGAACCGCTTCACCGCCTACCATCAGCTTATCACTCATGGCTTTCACGCTGTCACACCGTACCGAAAGATCACTCCGCAAAATGCTTTCGGGATGTCCTTTGCCGGCACCGATATCCAATACTTCTGTCAGCGAAAACTGTTGCTGACCGATACCGCACAGACGGCTCACTGCCGCACTTCTGCGGCTCTGCTGAATATCCTCTCCTTCTATGCGGCTGAAATATTCCTGCTCATTTCTGGCACATACCGTTACGATTGCCGAAACAGCACCATGAATATCAACCCTTCTCGGACTCAGTGCACGGCAGTTGAGATATTCTGTCCGTAATCTGACGAGGGCGGCGGCTTCTTCCGCACCCGTTTTCCAGCTGAAACTGCACGAAAACGGCATCGTATGCTCACACAGACGAATGGCCTGTTTCTTTGCATCCAGATAGTACAGGCTCATCAGCACAGAACCGTCCAATTCCAGCATATCCGCCGACAGATTGCGGCTTGTCAGGCTTGGCGTTACACGGCACTTCAAAATACGTTCAATGTCCGGACAATAATCCGGCAGAGTGAAATCAAGGTCAATCGGCTGTTCTTTGGTGCCTTCAAATACCGTTTCACATACCGCACAGCTTTCTCTCTGCATCTGATATTCCATATCCCTGCATCCTCCCCATTCAATTTCTTTCCATATATATTCCCTCCCGCCGCTGTTTATACCGATCAGATATTCCGCCGGAAAGCCTTTTTTTGAAAAAGGATTTTTCCCCACAGCGGAATTCGGCAAATTACCGGCAGAAAAGCATGGTACAATAGAAAGCAACTACAAAAAAGGAGGATCAGGCATGGAACCGAATATCCGTTTTGATGACAGCGGCATCCGTGTACAGCTTTGCGGAGAAATTGACCACCACACCGCCAAAGACATCCGGGAAACGACCGATACCCTGATACAGCAGCGGCGGCCGAAGGAACTCCGGCTGGATTTTTCCCGTGTCAGCTTCATGGACAGCTCCGGCATCGGACTGATTATGGGCCGCTACCGCATGATGTCGCTTTACGGCGGTTATCTGAAAGTCATCAATGTACCCGAAGCGCTGGAAAAAATTATGATCCTGTCGGGTCTGGGCGCACTCAATATTATAGAAAGGCGGGAAAACAACTATGACAGTCCGCAACGAAATGAATCTGAGCTTTGAAAGCCGTTCCTGCAATGAAAGCTTTGCCCGTTCCGCTGTCGGCGCATTTGTGGCACAGCTGGATCCGACCATCGGAGAACTTAACGATATCCGCACTGCTGTTTCCGAAGCGGTCACCAACTGCGTTGTCCATGCCTATCGGGATACGATCGGCCTGATACGCATTAACGTCAAGCTGACCGCCGATCATACTGTCATCATCCGCATCCGTGATAACGGGGTAGGCATTGAAGATGTACATCAGGCGATGGAACCGCTTTATACTACCGCTTCCTCCGAAGAAAGAGCCGGACTCGGTTTTGCTGTCATGCAAAGCTTTGCCGACAGTGTCACCGTCCGTTCCAAACCGCAGAAGGGTACAACCGTTACGCTGCGAAAGACCTTTGCCCGGAGGACCAATCATGTCTGAAAGCGCCGTATCTGTCGAGGAAAATATAGGGTTGGTGCATACCTGCGCCCGCCGCTTCAAAGGACGGGGCATTGAATACGATGACCTGTTTCAGGCGGGATGTATGGGACTTGTCAAGGCCGCCGGCCATTTTGATGCGGATAAAGGCTTTCGTTTTTCGACTTATGCCGTTCCGGTCATTCTCGGCGAGATACGAAAGCTTTTCCGTGACGGCGGCACCGTCAAAATAGCACGCAGTCTGAAAGAATTATCTCTCAAGGTGACAAAGGCCGTACAGGATTTTCAGGCCGCTTACGGACGGGAACCGACAGTTTCCGAATTAGCGGAACGTTTTTCTCTCAGCTGTGAGCAAATTGCCGAAGCCCTCAATGCCGGTCAACAGCCGCTTTCCCTCACGATGACAGACGAGGACGGCGAAACACAGACCGATATTCCTGTACCGCCGCCCGAAGAACACATTATCGAACATTTAGCCCTGCAGATGGAACTATCCCGTTTATCAGAGGATGACCGAAAACTGATCATCCTGCGTTACTATCGGGGACTGACACAAGCTAAAACAGCCGTTCTGCTCGGTACTACACAAGTGCAGATTTCCCGCCGTGAGAAAAAACTGCTTCTGCATTTGCGGAAACAACTGGCTTCCTGAAATACCGTCATTTCTGCCGCCAAAAAGACCGTACATTCTCCTGTGAAAGGAAAATGTACGGTCTTTTGTGTGATTAACGTACACCGCACTTGCTTGTTAATTTAGAATGGGATGCCCTGTCAATCCATTGTACATTGCACATTGTACATTGTTTAGGGTCGGTCTTTCTTCTTACGCAAAGCCATCACGGTGGAAATGCCGGCGGTCATCCCCATCACAGCCAATACCGCTGTTGTATGGCTGTCACCGGTGGCGGCAGTACCGTCCGGCGCACTGATGATACTGCCCTGCGAAGGCTGAGAAACGACAGCCGATGTTTTGTCGGCGGAAAGTTCCTGCGTTCCGTTACCGCTGTTGTCGGGTACGGAAATTTCCTGCATACTATTATTTTCCGGAATGGAAATATCTTTCCCACTTTCTTCCGGAATTGAAATTTCTTCTTGGCTGTTCTCAGCATAAGAGATTTCCTTTTGGCTTTCTTCAGAAGTTTCCTCTTTGCTTTCGACACGGCTGGTCGTTTCACCGTCCGGCCATTCACTGCCCTGTGAAATTTCTGTTGTACTGCTGTTCGGGAGATACTCCGAAGTATACTGTTCCTCTTCGGAACTTTGCTCCGGACGACTTTCCGTTTTGGAAGAAACGTCTATCGGCTTGGAAGTCGTGTCGGGTGTGGGTGCCACATCTGTTGCGGTACTCTGGAATGTATAATCTGCCAATACAAAGCGGGAATACCGTGTCGGTGTGACCTGAAGCGTATCAATCATCCTATTGCTTTTTACCGGCACAAAATGACCGTTCTCATACATAAACGCATAATCATACGGCATGAAATCATGCCCCTGAAAGTAAATATCCGCCGCAGGAACAACCGCTTTACCGTCAGCATCACAGAAGTTAATATCTACCAACTGCGCATCCCGCAGAAACATCCCTTTATACCGTGAACATTCCTTACGGAATTGCAACATCATATTGTCATCCATGACCGGCTCTACATGGAAATAATAGGTTCCCTTCTCCAAAGAAGTTCCCTGCACCACAGCCGCCGCTATCATGCTGCCTCTCGGTGAAAAATCGTCCATTTCCCGCACAGCCGTATAGCTATCATTGCCCGTCATTTTCAGGGGAATATATCCGCTGGAAAAGCCTAATCCTACGGCATGGACGGAAACCGTTGTGACTCCCGCCACAAGAATACCTGTCAGCAGTGCCAATATACCTTTTTTCTTGCTCACGATGAATATTCCTCCTTTTAATATGGGTTTTTATCATATCCTCACAAAAAGCATGATATCACACTTGGCTTATACTGTCAATTCCTTTCCACAGAAAGAATGGTATCGGGAATATAACGCACAAAAGGCACTGCCTTTCAGCAGTGCCTTAATGTTCGGAGAAAAATGCGGAAACCGTTAATTACTTAGAAGCCTTCTTGGACTTCAGAGCAACAGCGGTAGTACCGAGAGCTACAACAGCCATAACAGCAAATACAATAGCAGTGGTAGCGCTGTCACCGGTCTGAAGTGAAGAGGAGTAGCCTCGTTCATGTCACCGATCTTGATGAACTTGCCGTGGTCATACATATAAACGGCATTGTAACCGCTGGCCTTAGAAGTGCTGAAGCTCAATGTTACATTCTCAGGCTGAACAGGGGTACCGGCTTCATCCTTGAAATTGATCTCGAGAAGATCGAAATAATCAATTTCCTGATTTTCGGCCAAAACAGTAGTGGTTTTGAAAAGATTCTCCAAATCCTCATCTGCCAACAGCTCAGCATGGAAAGTATACTTACCGTTTGCGAGAGCGTTATCAGGGATAGAAGCATTAACCGTCAGTGTCATACCAACTTTACCGTCCAGTTCAACAGACGGCGCAGGAGTAGCCACACCATTGATAACCTCAAAGTTGAAATCCAGATTGGACTCACCCAGCGGGTTAGCGTTTACGGTAACGGCAGAAATGGAAATAGCGGCTGTCAAAGCAGCCAGAGCACTAACTACGATTTTCTTCATATTCATTGTAATAACCTCCTAAAAATTTTGGGGACATTCCTCTGTCCTCGCATATCATAGCACACCTGTGCAAAGATGTCAAGACGACAATGAAAGTTCGTTTTTTTGCCGATATTCTCTGACCCTTTTTATTTCTCTTTAGTCAAATCGTCTAAGCTTTCTTGTAAATACCGGAAACGCTATAACAATCATATTTTTCATATAAAAAAGTGCCGCCCACAGGCAGCACTTTTTTGACAGAAACAAAAAACGGTCTATTTTCCGCAGATCATCTGGAAGACTTCTTTGACTTAACGGCAGCAATAGAAGTACCCAGCGCCGCTGCCGCCATCACGGCAAATACCATCGCCGTTGCACCGGCATTGTCACCGGTTTTTACATCCTGACCGCCCGGCTGAATGCTCGTCTGAGAGGGCTGCGTGCTTGTCTGGGAGGGCGGCGGAGCAATCGGTTCGGGGTTGCTGTCATCATAAAAAATATTCTCTTATTGTATGGTATCTTATCATCTATAAATGAGCAAATTTGAAAATTGCACAAAAACAAGAACCCCTCCGCCTCGCTAACGCTCGGCACCTCCCCTGAAGGGGAGGCAGGAAACGTTTC
>ONYQ01000013.1 GCA_900322145.1 uncultured Eubacteriales bacterium | reverse complement strand
CAGGATAGTGCATATAGATGCTCCTTACATTTTTTTTAGAGTAATGCCATAATGTCCTGAATGGTCATATTGATGATGTTGCCCTCACCGCCTATAGCCGTTTCCATTAGTTCGGCCTTCTTTTGCTGCAGCAGGCGGATTTTTTCCTCTATGGTTCCCTTGACGATCAGCTTATAGATCTGCACATTATTTTTCTGACCGATACGATGCACACGGTCAGAAGCCTGATTTTCAGCCGATAAGTTCCACCAGGGGTCGTAGTGAATGACGATATCCGCACCGGTCAGGTTCAGACCGGTTCCGCCGGCTTTCAGCGATATCAGGAAAATACTGACATCGTTTTTATTGAATTCATTGACCATACGCAGCCGGTCTTTTGTTTTGGTTGCTCCGGTCAGCATATAGAAAGAAATATTTTCCTGCTGCAGACGAGCCGCTATGATATCAAGCATGGAGGTGAACTGCGAAAACAGCAGTATTTTATGGCCGGATTCAATACCGCTGGTAATCAGATCAATGCACTGGTCTAATTTGGCATGGCCGCCGTCATAATTTTCATAAATCAGAGAGGGATCACAACAGATTTGCCGGAGTCTTGTCAGCAGGGCAAGAATTTGGATTTTATCCTGTTGTTGATCCATTTCATTGAGCTTTTGTCTGACCTGCAGGGCATTGGCTAAGTACAGCTTTTTCTGTTGCTCCTGCATTTCGGTCATCAGGATGGTTTCTGTCTTATCGGGTAATTCCGTGAGTACTTCCTTCTTCATCCGGCGCAGGATAAAAGGAGAGGTCAGGCGCTGTAAAGAAGATACGGCAGTTGTACTGCTGTTTTTGACGATGGGAATTTCGTAATTCTTTTTGAAATAGCTGTAGTTATGCAGATAACCCGGCATGATAAAATCGAAGATGCTCCAGAGTTCCGCCAGCGTATTTTCTACGGGTGTACCGGTCAGCGCAAAGCGCAGATCACTATGGATGACTTTGACCGCCTTGGCAGACTGCGTCTGATGGTTTTTAATGTTCTGTGCCTCGTCCAGAAACTGGACAGCAAAATGCAGGGACTCATATTTGTCAATATCCCGCAAAATGGTGGCATAGGAAGTGATGATAACATCATAATCCGGCAGTATGTCAAACAGTTTGTTGCGCTCGGCTACGGTTCCGGTCATACAGAGTGCTTTCAGCTGCGGCGCAAATTTTTCGATCTCACTGAGCCAGTTCAGTGTCAGAGAGGAAGGACATACCACTAAAAACTGCTTTTTTTGTCCTTCTGCGGTACAAAGCTTTTCATTCAGCATCAGCGCAATGGCCTGTATTGTTTTGCCCAGACCCATATCATCCGCTAAAATGCCGCCCATGTGATACTGTCCGAGGGTTTTCATCCATCGAAAACCGTATTTCTGATAATCACGCATGATAGTTTCGAGATGATCCGATAAGGTAAACAGATTTTCGTCCCGCAGAGCGTTTTCATAATCTTTGGCCGCTTGTTTGAATTCGTTGCTGCGTTTGAAACGGAGATGTTCGGTATCCGTTTGCAGACTGTTCAGATACAGCATACGGTACATGGGTACAGTGATACGTTCTTTGAGCAGAGCCTTGTCTGTGATGTTCAGCTCTTTCGTAAGTATATCCAAATCCCGTATGCTGTCGTCCACTAAGGAAAAGGAGCCGTCACGGAAACGGTGATATTTCTTTCCCTTGCGGTAAGCATCTAACATTTCTGCCAGTTCCTGCATGGTATAGCCGGCGGCAGAGAAATCTAATTCTAACAGATGGCCGGATGGTTTGATACCCACCTGCGGCTGTATGGGTTTGCGCAGATTGATGCTGCGGAAATGGTCACTGACATACAGTTCCATTTGTCTGGATAATTCCGACAAGCCCTCATGCATCAGACGGAAAGCGGCATCGTCATCACGAATCCTGAGAGGATGTACCTCATCGTTTTCGTTAATTTCAAAATAACAGCCTACCAGTTCTTTGGCCAGTTTTTCGCCATAGGGATCCATATACGGGTGGCTGACCGGCGGCTGAAAAGCGGAATAAAAGCTTCCGCCATAGGAAAACTGCAGCATTCCGATGATGGTATCCGCATCATCTACATCTATATACAGCTGACAGATCAGCTGCGGCGGAATATCCGTTTCCTTCAATGCCGTCATATCAATTTCCATATAGGGTTCCAACTGCCGCAGAATGGTATGGAAAAAAGCAGGCACATCTTTTTGGGCAATCAGAAAGTGATCGGATTCATGCATTACTTCCAGCAGAGGGCGTACCGCTTCTGTAAAATGCATATCGGTTTCATAGAACTTGCGGTTCTTTTTGGAGATAAAATAACCCTTTTCGGCACAGCCTAAAAACAGGGGCGCATCCACCATGGAAAAAAGCAGTTTATTCCGATTGGTGTTTTTGAGAATGGCTTTGAGGGGAGGATGTTCCTGCACGATAGCATACATTTCACCTGCTATAATGAGTTCGGAAGTATCTGACAGGCTGAGAAAACGTTCCAGATAGGTGCCGTTCAAAGGGAATTCTTTGCAGGAATAAGAAAAGGAATTTTTGTGTTGTTCGCAGATGGCAAGAGCCAGATGAATCAGATGGCGGCTTTTGGCATCGAGTGCTGACAGATTGTGTTTCCAGGTGAAGTTTTTGCCGTAGGTGTGCGTTATGTGATTCACGCAGTCATCCATAAATTGTCGGATGTTCGAAATGATATACTTGCGTTCCCGACCGATTTTCAGTTTGAAGGCTAATTGATCTTCCGCCCAGAATAATTCTGCTTCAGCGCTGACAGGGCGCTGTGCCTGACTTTCTAAATTCATTGAATAGTCCGACAACAGGCGGGAAAATGAGGGAGAGCTTAGATCTGAAATGACATCATCAAATATGCGGGACAGATAATACAGCAGCGCATAGGTATGGTAGCAGCGGCCATATACATAGCCGCAGTTGCACGACAGTTCAGTAATCAGTCCGTCACTGCGAACGGATGCGTATACTTCATAGCTTTTATAGCGGTCGTGGCTGATAGCGGCACGATATTTGCCCTCCGCTAACTTTTCGACTTTTTTAATGCCGCCTCTTTCAAAGCAGAGCTGACCTTTTCGGCCTTCTTCTCCGAAAAAGAAGGAACGGAAATTGTGTATCGTCATATGATAATCCATATATATATAAACCTTCTTTCCTATAGGGGATAGGCGCTGTGCTATTCTGCTGTTTCCTTCAGACCGAAAAAGCGGAAAGCATTGCAGCGGGTGACGGACATCACATCGGTGATCTCCGTGTTTTTCAGGGCGGCAATCTTTTGTGCGATCAATGGCAGATTGGCGGAAGTATTCAGTGCATCCGTAATGCCCTGCGGTCTGACAAAGGGGGCATCCGTTTCTAACAGGATGGCTTCCCACGGCATGAGACGGACAGCCTCCTGTAAGGGTATATTTTCCTCTCGTGTGACCTTGCCGCCGATACCAAAATGAGTTACACCGGCGGTCATCAGTCGTTGTGTCGTATGCGGGTCATAAGTGAAACAGTGCGTAACAGCGCCGAACAGCGGCGGCGTTTCTGTGAGTACGGCAATAGCTTCCTCCACGGCATCACGGATGTGCAGTACCAACGGCAAATGCTTCTCATTCGCTATTTCAATCATCAGACGGAAGAATTTGATCTGCAATTGTTTTTGTCCGTCGGTGAGCGTCGTTTTTTTGAAATCCAGTCCGGTTTTGACTGCTACAGTATGGGGTAATTCCAGAACGGATAGGAACTCCTGACGCTGTTCCTTTGTCCAGAAGGCTGTATTGGTGGCATATTTAGGGTGCAGACCCGGCGCATAATAAATAAACGGAAACTGTTCTGCGGGAAATAAATGGCGATTAAAATTGCTTTCGTATGTAATAGCAGGAATGACAGCCGCACATAACAGACCGCTGCGGAACAGTTCCTGTACCACAGACGGACCATTGCCGTTAAACAGTTCATGGTCATAATGGGCGTGAGAATCAAAGTATCCTTCCTTCATGAAAATCCCCTCCTTAGCAGTTGGATTCGTGTGATGATGTTAAAACGGAAAAATAATATTCCCCTTTCGTGAAAGGGAGTGCCGACATAAAAGCAGTCTTTCACGAAAGGGGAAAGTATGGAAAAACAACAAAGAAACCGTCAGTTGAAACGGGAATCAAAATCCTGCAGCATGACAGCGCCGGATACGCCGCTTTCGTCACAATTGTAAACGAAGCTGATCGCATTACCGCCATCGTAAATACTGCCGGATTTAATCAACTCCTTTTCTTCCAGCTGTTTCAGCAGGTTCATGGCCATTGTGCGTCTTTGGTCAAGTGTGGCCGCCTGATATTCGTCTGACGTAGTCATTTCCTTGACAGGATCCTGCACTGCGCTCATACGGTGGATCCATTCGTCATATTTTTCTTTCCATGCGGGATAACTGTCAGCAATTTCTGTCAGCACTTCTGCCAGTGCCGGATAGCCTTCCAGTTCATACCGCTTTCCCTTTTCTATCAGACCGCCGTGTTCAAATGTAAGGCGGCCGCTGCTGTTCTTAGCCGTGTACAATAAAATGACGGTATCATCCGTTACTCTTTCGTCGGTTTCCTTTTGTACCTTCAGTCCCTTTAGTGCAACTGTCAGTTTTTCCAGCAGAACGGCATCATCGGTACGGTAATAATCCGTATCGGCCGTTTCTCCGGCAAACCGATAGCATATTTCTACCAGCTCGCCTTTACTGTCATCCCATATCGTAATATCGGGCAAAACCTCTTCTTCCTTCGACGGCTCAGAGGGGATTTTGCTTTCGGCGGATTCGGATGATAAATCGGTGCTGCTTTCTGCAGATACGGCGGCGGTTCTTTCTTCAGAGGATACCAGTGGGGGCAGGGGCGGTGATTCAGGTGTACAGCCCGCTGTCAGCAGGCAGCTTCCCATAAGCATCAGCCAAACGCTGACGAATACTTTGGGAGATTTCATGCAAATTCCTCCTTTCTCAGAATGCTTGTTGTTACTATTATAGCAATTATCCCCTGAATATGCAAGCGTATGTCGCCGGTTGGCGGAGGAAAAATTCCGTGATGTATGGGGAGAATTTCTCCTTTATCGTTGCCGATGCGCAAACGGTGGGAAAGGGTATCGGCTCGGATATAATGGATTTCTGTGAACCAAGTGCCGGTATGCTTGACTTTTGATGAGATAGGGGTTATCATGATAAAGTAACTGATAATCATAACAGAGGGGGAAATCGTGTGAAAATATTATTAGTGACCGATGCTTATACCCATTTGACCAACGGCGTGGCTGTCGTGGTAGCAACGCTGTATAATACCTTTCGTGCCAAAGGACATGATGTCCGGGTGCTGACGGTTTCGGGTGACCGGAGCGCTCATCACGAGGGAGATGTTTATTATATGCCTTCCTTCAAGGTGCCGCTGTATCCGGATGTGCGTATGAGTCTGGTACATCGTCACCCGTTTCTTACGGAGCTGAAAGAGTGGAAACCTGACATTGTGCATATCCATTCAGAAGCATCTGCTTCGAGAATGGCAAAATCTATTGCCAAAGCAACCGGTGCCCGTATTGTTATGACATGGCACACGGACTATGCTAAATTTGCTTTCCATAATCATTATTCCATGGGCATTGTGCATTTTTCCGCCAAAAATCTGATGAAAGCCGCTTATCATGGTACCAGCATTATTACCGTCCCTTCCTATAAAGCCAAGCGTCTGTTGGATGGTTATGGCCTGAAGCACCCGAATGTTGTTATCCCCAACGGTATTATTCTCAGCCGCTTCCAAAAGGAACTTACCGATGAAGATAAGCATAAGATGCTTGAACAGTATCACATTCCTCAGGACAGCAAGATTATGGTGATCGTTTCACGGTTGAGTGCAGAGAAAAATATCAGCGAGATCATAGAGTTCTTTCCGTCACTGCTGGAAAAGGAACCCAAACTGCATTTGCTGATTGCCGGCATCGGACCGGATAAGCATCATCTGGAACAGCTCCGGGATCAGCTCGGTCTGTCACAGCATATTACTTTTGTGGGTTTTGTGCCGCCGGAGGAAACCTATCGCTGTTACAAGCTGGGCAGGATCTTTTTCAGTGCGTCTACCTTTGAAATGCACAGTCTGACCTATCTGGAAGCGATGGCCTGCGGTCTGCCGCTTGTTTGCCGTGATGATACCTGTCTGGAAGGTGTACTGACAGACGGTTTCAATGGCTATATTTATCATGATAAGGAAGAATTTGTGACAAAGACACTGCGCCTTTTGCAGGATGATGCGCTTTGCGGAGAGATGGCGGCTCATTCTCTCCAACGTTCCGAAAATTTCAGCGAAGAAGCCTTTGCTGACAAAATGCTGGCACTGTACCGGCAATTGCTCAGTCTGGATCATCCCGCCAAACGCAGGAAAAAGAAATAACGATTCCTTTCAGGTTATTATCCCTGCGCTGTTTGTCTGAAAGTGCCGCCCTTATGGATGCATCGGTGTTGTCAGGCAGACGGCGCAGTTATCTATCTTGTGCGGAACAGATAATTTACGGCAGAAACGGGAGGGAACGAAGATGAAGGGTATCCAAAAGGTTTGTCTGGCATTGAGTTTAGTGGGGATACTTTTATGTACAGGCTGTCAGGAAAAGAAATCGTCTGTACCGTCGCCTGTCAGCGATACGGGTCAGACATCGGAACAGCAGGCTTCCGCTGCGGCTGCCCGAAAATCAGAGAAGCTTTATGAACAGAAAATAAAGGAATTGCTGCAGCAAGGCAAGTTCGGCCGCAAAGCCACCAAAGCGTATTATGATCTGTATGATCTGGATGATGACGGACAGCAGGAAATGATCGTTTCGATGGGCGATGCTCATGCAGCAGGCTGTTGGCTTTATGCCTGTATAGATGATAAGGTGATACAGATAGAAGGACACTGTGGTTCCTTCGGCGTGATGCGCTATTATCCGGAAAGCAGCATTATTGTTAGTTCTTATACGGGTATGGGATGTATTTCACAGGACTTCTATCGTTTGCAGGATAAACAGCTGAACCTGTTATATAAGAGAACGGACGGCGTTATGATGAATGAAACGCCTGTGCATAGTTTCAATGGCCATACGGTTACGGAGGAGGAATTGTCTGCGCTGAGGGAAGAATACGAAACAAAGTATCCTATCAAAGGAGAATGTGTAGAACTGGGGCGTGGACGGTGCTATACAGACGAAACTTTAGCGGAGCAAAGCAGCCGCAAGACATCCTATGAGATCTGAAATGACCATGTGGTGTGTGGTAAAAAAAGGCACCATGTTTTGTCTTATCTGCAAAAAATCCCTTGCTTTTTAGGCGGAGATTTGCTACAATAGGGATAATCTAACAATGAGAAAGGTGGACAAGTGCCATGAAAGACTTTGCAGAACCGAATATTCCCGGCGAAGATGACGACGAACTGGACAATATCATTACCCTGAACGATGAGGACGGCAACGAAGTGGATTTTGAGTTTTTGGATCTGATCGAATATGAGGGAAATGATTATGTTGTACTGCTTCCGGTAGAAGAGGACTCCGATGAAGTCGTTATTCTTCAGGTCGAGGAAGTCGGAGAGGACGAAGAAAGCTACATCAGCATTGACGATGAAGAAGTGATGACGGCAGTTTTCGAGATCTTCAAGGAAAAATACAAAGACGATTTCAATTTTGTCGACTAATGATGATGACAGGTCTTCGAAGGGTGGTTGCTCTTTGAAGGCCTGTATTTCCATCTGCATAGGAGAGATAACATGAGTATTCGCATTTTGCTCATAGCTGTATTTATTATATTATTAGGGGCAGGTATTGTTCTGTGTTATATGGGCTATACCAAGCGCAAAAAGCCCATGACGATTGCCGGCGTGATTGGTTCCCTTGTGATGCTGTTAGGACTGATCTGTGTGCCGATGAGTGTTTATACCGTAGATACCGGTGAGGTGGCTGTGGTTAAATTTCTGGGACAGGCCAATAATGTCCGTTATGCCGGTACTTATTTCGATTTCTGGATTACCAACACCTTCCAGAAATATGACACCAAAACACAGACTATTCAGATCAATACCGCTACCTATTCCTCTGATGCCCAGACGATGGATATCCAGATGACGGTGCAGTATAAGATCATGCCCGATCATGCCATTAAAATTGCCGAACAATACGGTTCGCTGGAGGCTTTGCAGAGCCGTATCGAATCGGTCGCTATCGAAAAAGCGAAAGCAACCCTTTCTTCCTACAAGGCCATGAATATTATTGCTGATCGTGCATCTATGTCGCCGTTGGTAGAGGAAGCCATCAAGAAAGCGATTGACGAAAAATTCTATGTCGATATCCAGACGGTGGCCATGACGAATATTGACTTCTCTGATGCCTTTGAAAAGGCGGTTGAGGATAAAATGATTGCCGAACAGCAGCAGCTTAAGGCTAACTATGAAAACGAAACCAAAATTGCCAAGGCTAAAGCCGATGCAGAAGCAAAACTCGTACAGGCGGAGGCCGAAGCGAAAGCCAATGATTTATTGGAAAAATCCCTGACTGATAAGATTCTTCGTCAACTCTACATTGAAAAGTGGGACGGCAAATTACCCTCTACGGTAGCAGGAGAAGCCGCTACCATGCTGATTCCTGCCGCACAGAGTGCCGACAGCAATACCCCCTCACAGAATACAACGCCTTGATACAGAACGGACAGTTCCTATACGAACTGTCCGTTTTTTGCGTGTATCAGGTAAGATTTTATTGTACTATAACGCTCTGAATATCCGTATTTAGTACGATACTGTCAAAAAATGTCTATATTTCTGACAGAAAAAAAGAATTCTTTATGGAAAGTTTTGTTAGCTTATACAAATTTTGCCGCAGCATTGAGGTAATTTTATAATATGCGTTGCGCAGTGCAAGAAAAAATGGTATAATATTGGTAAGTTAGGAAAAGTAAGGATAATGATGACCGCCTCTACAGAAAGGGGGAGTTACAATGAAGATCACAGATGCACTCAGAGAGGTGCTTTACAGCTATGGATTGGACGGTTTATTTAACCGTTCCCTGTGTGGTGCGGTATTGGCAGAACTGGCACCGGACTGTGAAAGAGAACGCAGCCGGATTCAAACCGCTTTTTCCTGTCATGCTATGGAGGCCATCAAGGCGGCCATTCAGGATGTTACCTGCGCTGACAGTCATTTTGAACGGGCGGAACGCCTGATGGTATCAGAGGCAGAATTTATTCCGGCAGTTGCGGCACAGACGATCTATTATTTCAAGCGGGCATTTGGTTTTCCGGACTATCGGGAATACGACAAGGAATTTTATGGTAAAATTTCCGAGAAAAGCGGCAGTATGGAGGTCATTTATGAAGGTGAACTGAAAAACGGCAAGCCGGATGGCATTTGCACGATGTTCTACTACAGTGACGGTGTATTGTGTCACAGTACCGAAAGCGTATGGGTACACGGCAAACGTAATGGCTATTGCAAGACCCTGTCGGTGGAAGGCAATGCTTCTCATCGGGAAGGATTTCTCGTGAATGATGAATTCTGCGGTATTCAGACAGTTGTCTACGATAACGGAACGTCTGAAAAATTTGCCTGTGAAGGCAGTCTGATGATTGACGGATAAACAATCCATAAACATAACAGCGGGTCTGCCGTACAGATTTTATATGATCTGTACGGCAGACCTGTTGTTATATAAAACGGGTCCATCATCCTATAGCGGTGGAAATTTTTGTGAATGATGCTGATGAATAAAATTTACATCTTGACAGATCATTTTTCCAGTGCTATAGTCTATCGCATACGATGTATCGTATGCGATATGATTATAGGAGGGATGAAGATGATTCATCAGAAAGAATTTGTCACGGCATCTTTGATCGTTAAGCTCGGCAATGCTGTGACGTATTACCGCAATATGAAGATGGAGGACATTGGCCTTACTTCTATTCAAAGCGATGCGCTTATTGCTACGCTTCGTAATCCTGAAATAACGGCTTCTCAGCTCAAAGAGCATCTGAATCTGTCACAGTCAACCGTTGCGGGCATTATTGAAAGACTGGAAAGCAAGGGGCTTATCTCAAAAGTTAACGATACACAGGATGCCAGAAAAACGCATCTCATACCTACCTTTACGGCACGGCAAAAGCGGAAGCCAGTGCGACAGCGTAAAATCGTCTTAATGATTCAGAACAGCGATATTCTTTGGTATAGAGAGTATCGCTGTTTTTGTGTTTTATGGAATAGGAACGGCTGAAAAATTTCAAAAGCAGTCGGTTTACGGGCATTTCACCCGTAAACCGACTGCTTTTTTGTACACAAGTTTTCTGCGAAGGGTTTTACTCTTTATCTTTGACGCTTTCTGCCAAATTCCACTTTTTCATGGAACGCATGGCAATCAGATGGCTGACAACGACATAAGCCAATACCAGCAGAATGGTAAACAGATATTCCGTCCAGCTATTGGCAAAAACGTATTCTCTGGCACTGGTACTCAGCTTTTGCAGAGCAAACCGGGCAATACCGATGCCAATGGGCAAACCAATAATGCACGAGAAAATGAACTGCAAAAATGATTGTACGAACCATTTTCTTGAAATTTCTCCATGCTGGAAACCGAGGGTACGCAACACACACAGTTCCCTCTTCTTTTCAAGCAGATTCGTCTGGGCAATATTGATAACAATCACCAGACCGATGACAATGGCAAAGCCGATAATAATCCATGCGGCCAGATCATAGGTTTTGAAAATCTTTTCGTTGCCTTGATAAGCTAATCTGGTAAATACCGTATAAAGATAGTTATCTTTTTCCGACAAAAAGGCCAGCAATTCCTGTTCATCCAATTCGTCAATATTGCCTATCACCGAACCGATCGTCATATCTCCTAACTGCTGCGCAGCTTCATAGGACATATACTGGAACTGGCTGACACATTGATCGGAAATAGCCGTCACGGTCACCTCCTGACCATTGATATCAACTGTATCACCTACACCGGCACCAAGACTTTGCGCCGTATGCTTTTCAAGGATAATGCCTTGTTCCGGAATGGCAATAGGCCGCTGATCGCTGCCATAAACACCAATCAGCGTAGTATCACGGTCAAGCGCATTGATAACGGCACGTTCCGTTTTACCGTTGAACGTAATATCCTTCTGATAGAAGGGAAGTTTCTGCACATCCTTAATAAATCCAAGACCGTTCAATTCCTCCATGAATTCCGCCGAAGGATCTTCTTTGAAAAATATCTGACAGTCATAGCGTATTCTTTCGTCATAGAGTTGGTGGAGCAGATAATTCTTCGAGGTAATAAAGGCCAGCGATGAAAAAATCATCATGACCGATGAAGCAATACAAACAACGGAAAAAACAAACCGCATTTTATTTCTGACCAGAATGGCAATGCTGAATTTCGTCATAGGAGATGCTTTCGCCGTCAATTTCTGAAGGAAACGGGGGATACTGGTCGTTTCAGGTGCCGGTCTGGACATTGCTTCTGACGGCAATACTCTGGCAATACTGCCCGCACTGATAAGGGTGGCAATTTGTCCGACCACTACAGTCAACACAGCCGACAGAGCAAACATCACGCCATTAAAGCGGAAGGTAAAGCTGGGCAGCGGAAAGAATGCCGCATAATAGTCACCGACATAACGCATCAGGCCATAACCCATTGCTACACCCAATACGATAGCGCATAGGGATACTACCAGATTGACACTGCAGAACAGCCGCTTGATGTGTCCCTTCGTAAAGCCCAAAGCCCGCAGAATACCGATTTCACGCCGGCTCTGTTTGATAATGAGCGACATGAACAGGAAAACAACGATCAGAATAATGCCAAAGAAAATGGCGGGCATCAGAATGGACATGGTTTCAATGGCTTTCAGATTATCATCTATTCTTTTCTTGACGGCAGAGGTATCAAAGGTATAACTGCTTTTGACAGACACATCCTCATCAGACAGCATCTCTTTCAGCTTCTGTACCTCAGCTTCTCTGTCGGTACCCTCACGAAAGTATATCAAAAACTGATTGCAAAGCTGATCGTAGCCTTCTCCCTCTGTTAATTGCTGATAAGCTTTTTCCAATTCCTGTTTCAGATCAGAAAATTCTGTCAGGGCTTTGGTACGTTCGTCGATAAACTTTGTTTCGTTTTCAGTAATGGTCTTTTGGGCATCCTCAAGCTGTTTTTCGGCATTTTCCAGCCGGGCCAGTAATTTCTGACGGCTGTCAGCGTTTCTTGTCAGGCTGTTGTCGATACGGGACAATTCGGCATCTATCTTTCGGATACTTTCCTCTATCGCTGAAAGCTCTCTGTTCGTTCTGAGTGACTGACGGCGCACAAAGGCCGGTACATCAAACAGGTTATCTTCCGTCAATCCATAAGAGCTGACGAAGCTGAGAGAATTCTGCCGCTGTTCCGTCAACTGCGCCTTTCTTGCGGCCGCATCTCCGACCGCTGAAGTATAAACCGCTGTCAGATCGCCGGCCGTCACAATAGATTCTCCCGTATAGGAAGAAAGAAGTTCCATCAGGCTCTTCATATCCGAAAGTGCCGCTAAAAGCGCTTCCATATTGTCAACATTGACCAGCATCTGCAGATAGGACACCGTTGTATATAAATCCTGTTCGTCAATGATGCTGACGATATGCGACAGTACCTCCTGTGTATTCTCTATATTTCTTTCCAGACTGCTGATACGGCTATAGAGATGATACCGTTCCACGACAGCAATAAGCTGTTCACGTTCCGATTCGGAAAGCTCTGACACATCCAACGACTGGAGATACTGATAATCTGACACAACCTGATTCATATAAGCCGTAAGCTGCTCGCACAGTTCCGATAATGTTCCGGCACTGTCATACGAAAAGCCGTAAACCTGTATGATATCGGTAAAAAAGCGCAGGGTATCCGCCGCCTGCAGCAGCCGTTCCAGACTCATTTCGGGATGACTGCTCAACAGCGGCCAGAATGTATCAACGGAAAATTGGCTGATCTGTGCGGTGAAGTTTTCGATACGCAGCAATTCCTCGTCTATCTGCTGAATGTTATCCGCTGCCTGCTGCAAAGCCTCCTGATTGTCTGTAAGATACCGGAGCGCCTGCTCCATCGTCTGTTGACTGGCGGACAGTTCCTGCCGTTGAAGCAGCAAATCACTTTGAGAAGATTTGAGTTCCGTTTCCGCTTCGGTGAGCTGCTCCAATTTTTTTTCGGCTTGCAGCGAGGAATCCTCATACAGCTTCTGACCATCCGTCAGCTGCTGTTTCGCATCGGAAATCAGCATTTCGGCGCTATTCAGTTTGCTTTGCGCTTTCTGCCACTCTTTGTCAAGCTGCTGTTGTTTGCTGTCGAGTTCTTCCTTAGCGGTATGATAGGTTTTTTCATACTCTTGTGTCAGCAGTTTCACGGGAGCATACGCATAGCCGAAATCCGTATTCACACCCCAGGAATTATCTGTAGGCTGTACGGAAATTGCTTCCGGATTGCTCACAATGGCCGCTACGAAATATTTACGGTATTTGTCATCTACCTTGACCTTCACGGTATCGCCGGCCTGAATATGATTGTCATGAGCAAAATTGTACTCAAGATAGATAGCATCCTTACCACGACTTTCCGCCTGTGACCAATAGTGGAACTGCTGCTGGTCATCCGGCTGGAAGGAAAACACCCGTACAGACAGATAACGCCCCTCATGACTTTTGAGATAAGTATCGCCGCACAGGCGGGCATTGATATTCGTTACGGAAGATAATTCCCGCAGACGGTCAATTTTACTGCGGTTGGTAACGTCCGTTGTCAGAAAAGCATCGGGATAACAATAATCTTCGAGATAATCGTTAAGAGAGCCTTCGAGGGATACATACGCCCCTGATAATCCCGTCATGAAGGCACATCCCATGGCGGAAACAATCATAATGGACAGCAGCAGCTTCTTATATTTCTTGATAACCGGTAATATCATTCTTTTCATAGGCTTACCACTCTATGTCGGCTGCCGGAACGAGGGTATCGTTGACGATCACTTTCGTGATTTTGCCGTTTCTCATCTTAATAATACGGTCCGACATTTTGCCGATCTCCTGTGTATGCGTTACCACAACGACCGTTTTGCCATGCTGCCGGACCAGTCTTTCCAATTCTATCAATATCTGCTTACCGGTTTCATAATCCAAAGCACCTGTCGGCTCATCACATAACAGCAGGGCGGGATTTTTTGCCAACGCTCTGGCAATAGATATTCTTTGCTGCTGACCGCCTGATAATTGCGAGGGGTAGTTCTTCATTTTTGCCTGCAGTCCTACCATTTCAAAAACATCCTCCACGATATGCGGATTATGTGCCGTGTCAGCTGTCAGCGCTACATTTTCCTGTGCGGTCAGTTCTGCGATCAGGTTGAAGGACTGGAACACAAAGCCGATATGCCGCTTTCTGTAATTCGTCAGGCTGCGGTCATTCATGCGGCAAAGATCCTCTCCGTTCACTAAAATACTGCCCCTGTCAGGCTGATCCATGCCCCCAAGAGCATTCAGCAGCGTACTTTTGCCGCTGCCGGAGCTGCCTAAAATCGTCAGCAATTCACCGTCATAAATATCCAAAGAAATGTCGGCAAGGGCATCGACCTGTGCCTCACCCTTGCCGTAAGATTTCCAGAGATGACGGGCTTGCAGCAATACCTTTTTTGCTGTTTCCAACAGCGCCGCCTCCTTATCTGATTTTTTTGACTACGCCGGGTTCATCCAGCGAAAACTGATATTTATCCTTATAATTCATACCGGCACACATTTGCATGGTTCTGTCGGTCAGGTTATAAACACTGCTCCATACGGTAATAACCATGTGAGGCAGGTATTTGTGATGATAGTGCAGCGTGCAGTTTTGCAGCAGATCCATTGCTGCTTCTTCTGTTATATGATAGTCACATTCCTTGAGTTTATCCTTAATGCGGTGATAACGGTCACGTCCCATTTCCTTTCGGTTATCGCCGCCCTGTGTCAGGAAGAAATTGGTCAATTGCTGGTTCTCATCCTTATTTTTCTGACGGATGATATACATTTTGTTATTCACATATTCTACAATGGCACTGTTGCCGTCTGCATCCGCTATATGATAGTGATAGTTCACACACAGCAGGTCACGCATATCATAGCTTTTCAGCAGCGTCAGTGCTTCTTCCACATTCTGACATTTATCCAGAATGGCACGAATGGCGACAGGCGTCGTAATGGGCTTTTTGCCGGTCTTTTGCTTGGTAGCTTTGGCCTTGATTTCCAGCACCGCCACAGCCAGTCCCTTTTCGTTCACGCCATCCATCGGACAATAGGGAGCAATCATGGCACGGATATGATTCTTTTTGCGGTCAGGGTTCTGCCACTTCTTACCATAGACCATAAAAGAACCCAGCGTTACACTCATACTGCGATAGCCCTTTTCGGGCGCTGTCCACGTCACAACGCACAGGGAATCTTTATAATCAAAGTTACGGCCGAAAATCACGGCATTATCGGGTGTTCTGGTATTGAAACTGGAACAGCCGCCCCGCACAAACGGATTCAGAAATACCTGCTTGGTATGCATATATTTCTGGGCATAGCGGATAGCGCCCCACAGTCCTTTTACACCCTTATCCAATAGTTCATCCAGTCCGTAGGAAGCCTTATAGACCATTGTACGGATATTGTCATCCACCTTCTGAAAGGTGGCAAGGGTTTCTTTCCTTGCTTTTTCGATTTCTGCTTTATTCCTTTTCATGTATTCCTCCGATAGCGTCAGCTAATTCTGGTATGATCCATAAACAGCTTGAGTACTTCAGGACTGTTGATAACACGGGACGTTTTTATCTGATTCTGGGAAGCGCCCTGCCGCATACGGAATTCACGGTACTCACGGAAGGTATTGCGTTCTACCTGACAAATAACAGAAGGATCGGTTTCTCCGATTTGCAGCATACGGCCGTGTTCACGGTTCATGGCAGACAATTTTTCGTCAAAAATATGCGCATAGCGTATTTTTTGTTCAGAGGAAATTTCTTCCTCCGTTTCCATAAACAGCATGATTCTCCAGGGAGAATGGCTGGTATCCGGATAGAGGGTATAATCAGCAATATGAAGACCGGTCGTTTTTTCAAATTCTTTCATAGCATGGGTAATATGTTCAGTGGTCAGCTTCACACCGGTGATATTGATGACCTGATTCTTGCGGTATGCAAAACGGATCAGCGGATTTTTGCCCTCAAAGCCCGTTACACGCACCACATCCTTGATTCTGTAGCGGTATAATCCCGACCAGTTAGTGATAACTATCTCGTATAGCTGGCCGACCTTCAATTCATGCCGCAGCAAAGGTCTTTCCGCTTTTTCTCCGACAGGGATAAATTCAAAAAAAGCACTGTCGGTCAGTATTCTGTAATCTTCACATTCCACATCCACGGCATTGGCAATCAGCGCTTCGCTGGAAGAATAAGTTTCATGATAGAAAGAGACATTTTCTCCGCAGTAATCCCGCATTTTTTTGGCAAAGCCCTCAAATTCTCCCGTACCGATACCGATAACAATGCACAGCTTAGGCCAGAGTGCCGTCATAATGCCGCTGTGGGAATGTTCCCTGAATATTTTACGCAGTTCCTCCGCCCTTTCCGTATCGGGACGGAGATTTTTATTAAGATTTGTGCGCAGTATTTCCGGCATAACGATATCGTTACTAATATGTCCTTGTGCGATATCCTTAATCAGACGATCCGTATTTTCAAAGATATAGGTCATCAGGTCGGTAAGGTTAGACATAAATACCGCCGCCATATAAGCAAGATCACGATCTTTCAGTGCATAAAAGGCCTTGAGGTATTTCATATCCACGCCTTCCCCATAGCCGAAAATTTCTTTCGGGAAACAGGTAATGACCGGAATCGTCAGACGAGCGCTCTGAAGCGTATAGGCAGAAATCAAGCCTTCCTTGATACCGCTTTGCGTTGTATGCGTTTCAATTTCCACCGTATTCAGACCTCTGCCGCAGTGGATACCACGCTTTTTCATTTCCTGATGAATGATATTCATAAAAATGGCCACTGTTTCCGCATAAGGTCTGGTAGCTTTTTTTGACAACAGGAATTCGCTTCATTTCGCCGGAGGTACCGGACGTTTTGGCAAAAAATACGACCTTATCAGCGGTCAGAACATTCTGTTCACCGTTTTCAGCAATACGATTAACATAATCACGGTAATCATCATACGTTGTAAACGGTACCTGATCCTGATAGTGTTGGATGGTATGAATATGATCAAAACCATATTTCTGCCCATAGACGGTATTTTTGTTTTTGTGAACAAAATCCAAAAGCTGCTTTTCACTGATACTGTCTATACGCTGACTGTCTTTAAGCTGTTTTTTCCGACAATATCCGCCATAGACGGATGCCAGATTCAATACCGTATAGTTGGTTATTTTTCTCCACCATTGCATAGGCATAGATGCTCCTTATCCATAATTTATCACTTTAAATCATATATTGTCATGGAACACAGTTTAACACACTTCCCTGTGCCTGTCAATATGTAGTTATTTCACATCGCCAAAGATGGAAAATCTCTTGCAATTCAGGAGAACCTCGGCTATAATACCATTATATGTAAAACGCTAAAGAATTGTTTGCCAACAAAAGGGGTGACTATGATGGCCATACCTAAAAATATACACGCAGGACACCGTAATCGTCTTCGTACCCGTTTTCTGGAAAACGGTCTGGAATCTTTTCAGGAACATCAGGTATTGGAACTGCTGCTGTTTTATGCGATTCCACGCAAGGATACCAACGCTATCTCCCATGTGCTTCTGCAGCGCTTCGGCTCTATGCCTAAAGCGCTGCAGGCATCACGGGAAGAATTGAAGGAATGTCAGATCAGTGACAACGCCGCTACTTTTCTCCATCTGATGCATGTAGCCTGCGAGCGCTACTATCAAAGGAAATATCAAAAGGAAAAACCGACAGAGCATCTTTTTTCGTTTGATACGATTGCAAAGTATATCAACCAGTATTTTCACGGTGTCAGACAGGAACAGTTTCTCCTGCTGCTGCCGGATCCAAAAGGAAACTGCCAGTTCAGTAAAATTATCCATGAAGGCCCCATTACCGATGATGCCGGTTTCATCCGTTCTATGGTACATATGGCGGTATCCCATCAGGCCGCCGGCATTATTCTGATACACCATTTAGAGGAAAACAGTGAACCTTCACAGGAGGATCTTAATTTTTCCTATCTGCTCAAGGAAAGCTGCCAGTTGATCGGCATCCCGCTCATCGACTACATCCTCTGTAACCGTTCCACTATGCTGTCTGCTCTTTCTCCCGATACAGAGGAGGATGAGGACACAGTCTGATCTTTCTTTTGCCTGCTGTAAAAATACATCCCGACCCCCAATAAGGATCGGGATGTTATTTTATGCGTCACTTTTGACCATCCGATATGTATATTACTGCTTATAGCTGTTGATGACACGCACCACGATATCATACAGCTTTTCTACCTGATAATCACCGATGATCGGTTCCATGTGAGAACCGCCGATACCGGAATCGTCGGTCAGGAAAATATAAGTACCATTGGTCATAATAGCGGCCGCACGGCCAAACAATTCCGTATCACGCTCACTGCCGGAAGAAACGACCGGAATAATATGGATACCCTTTTCTGCGGCTGATTGAATCGACTGCTGCAGGGAAGATTCTTTGCCTTCATGAGGCGGCGCATCAAAAATCAGGAAGGCCAATTTCACGGAATCTTCATCCCAGTTCGTCTTGCCAATGGTTTCTTCGAGGATTTCGGCAACCGCTTCGGGGGTATCACCGCCGCCGGTAGCATATTCTTCATTGAGCTTCTGCTGGAGTCCCTGAATATCCTTTGTGAAGTCATAACACTTGGTAACATAGTCATCGCCGTGGTCACGATAGAAATTCACGGAGTAGCGGGTATTCTCATCACCGACATCCTGACTGATCGCTGTAAATTCCTTTTGCAGGAACAGCATCTCATCCGACATGGAACCGGTCGCATCCAGAATAAACATAATATCGGTCTTTTGATAAGTGCTGCCCTTACCGTCCATTGTAACGATGATGGAAGCCATGATCGGACGGCTCTGTGTCTGCGGCAGTTCCTCACCGGAAACAGCCAATCTTTGCGGCTCCTGATAGACAAAGGTAGTCTCCTTTGTTTCGCCGTTACTCTCTACCTTACACCATGTGCCCTCATACTCTGACGGAGCAAACAGATAGACCATACCCTCTTTATCCGTCATGGCTGTCCAAAGCGGCTGGTTATCGGCATTATACAGGGTTACTTTGGCGTTCACTACCGCACTGCCGTCCGTTGCCCTGACCTCGACACGATAGCGGTAACGGGGGTCTATACCATAACTCGGAAACTCAATGGTCTTGGCACGAACCAGATTTTCAAAGAATCCCCAATTTTTATTGTCGTTCCACTCACCGGCTGTCAGCAGACCGGCCTGCGGTTGAATTTCCGGCAAGTCGATCACTTCCGGTATTACCGGCTCCCGGATCTCAATGGCCGTATCATCAATATACGATGTCTCCGGCGGCAGTGCATCAATATAATCCTCTGTCGGCGCTTCTGCTGCCGGTGCATCATCCGGCATATCAACGGTTTTATCGGACGGTGATGCTACAGGCTTATCTGCCGGTGCAGCAGGTTCTGTTGTAGTGGGTGCGGTCGGTGCTACGGCCGGCACAGGGGTATCCGTTGCAGTGGGCGTTGTCGGCGCTGTATTGACTTCCGGTGTACCTTCATAAGCAGCACCGGCTTTATCCGCCGATTTAGCCGCAGAACTTCTGGCTCCCTCCGCCATACGGGCACTGCCTGTCACGGCTTCTTCTGTCATGAGGTAATCATCCGCCACAGCGCCATCCCTGCCGTATTTCTCGCCGGCGGATACACTTTTCTCGCCGGTAATGCGGGGCTTCAATTCGCCGCTGGACTCGGTTGCGGTCGTGCCGGCTTCACTGTTCGTATGGGTATCGGTCGATGTCACGGAAACGGCCGGTGTTTTGGTATCCGTTGTATCTTTGGCACCGGAACAAGCGGCGGCACTCAGCGCTAAAAATAATGTCAGGGCAATACATAAAGTTTTCTTTTTCATAGTGATGACCTCCTTTTGACTATATAATCCCATTCGATACACAAAGGTTACAAGAAATCAAAAAAAATTCTACCTGAGCGGTTGAAACCCCTCCGGCAAAAATCGACAATTTTAATTGTCGATTTTTGCCACCTCCCCTAAAGGGGAGGCAAAAAACACTCCCAA
>ONYQ01000077.1 GCA_900322145.1 uncultured Eubacteriales bacterium | reverse complement strand
GACCTGTCCGGCGCTTTGAGCCTTTATCAGCAAAGTCTTGACATCAGGAAAGCACTCGCCAAGGACTACCCTGACAATCCCGATTATAAGAGAGATTTGTATATATCTCACTATAAGCTTTCCCGTATTTATACTCTCAAAAAGGATGACGAAAACGCACTCCACTGCTTAGAAACAGCACTTGCCATATCAGAGGAATTATGTGCGCAGTATCCGCAGTCCATACAGTATCTTTCTGATTTATCTGTTTTTTTAGAGTTAAGAGCACTTTTTGCGGAAGCATTGGATGATGCTGAAAAAGTACAGGCTTGCCTTGAACGCAAGGCAGAGGTTGACAGGAAGATTGCTGAATTGACGGGTCGATCCTGACGCTTTATAACAAAACCGGATTCGCTGTCTGTGAAAGATAGCGAATCCGGTTTTGTTTGATGGGTATTAAATCAGAATATGGTGCATGGCCGACGGCTTATTCGGTATAGTCTGACCATGAACCGTCAGGATACTTGTACTTTGTCTTTTCAATGCCGTGACCCTTCTTGGCTTCTTTGGAAGTATCAATTTTGAAAATCTTGCCGGAGCAGGCCGCATCATTGAAAATCAGATCGGCGGTCTGATAAGCGATAACGCCCTCGGCCACTTTATCATCGGTAACGCCGGTGTTGAAGATGATATTGCTGATATTGAGCGGTACGGCAACACGATAGAGGTCGGTGCCTTCGACTTTTTCCATAGGAATGCCGGGCCAGTCCGGATTGCCATAGTTCTGTTCGCCGGTAGCCTTATTGACCGGTATACCGCCCCACCAGTAAGCATAGACCTGTTCCCACTGTACTTCGCTGTTGTCAAAGAAGATGTAATTCTTGATGTGATCGGGGCGGGTATCCTCGCCAACGCTTTCCTCGGGCTGACTGCCCAGACTTTCCGCCTGTTTGGGAAGGGTCTTGTCCTGATAGGTAACAGGCACACCGCATTCCAGTGCGGCGACCTTCTGGAAGGTCATAGCTTCGAGGAATTCCGGATAGATATTTTTCCAGTACTGCACCTGATGTTCGCCGGGTTCATACTTGCTGAAAACCGCTTTGTCTTTGGGATAGCCGGATTCGAGCAGCATATTATAGACCGGTTCGTCACAGTGGCCGGTATCGGTATAGAAACCGCCGGCATAGACATACAGGAACGGCATATTGCTGTCAAATTGCTTGCTTTCAAAATAGGCTTTCCAGTCATCTTCTACAAAAGCCCAGAAGGACGGAGAGAATGCGCCAATCGTACCGAATTTATCGGGATGTTCCACGCCGATATAGAAGGATTCCAGACCGGCCAGAGAACTGCCGGAAATGGAAGTGTGCAGGGCATCGGTATAAACATTATAGTTTTCCTGCACATAAGGCATGATGGTATCGCACAGGAAATTCGCAAAAGCGGTGCCGGTTTGTTGGGAGTTGGAACCGTCATCAACCATTTTAGCGAAATCGGGGATCATGTCATCCCCACGATTTTCAAGCGTGTCAATAGCGACAACAATGGCTTTCTGACCGGTGGCGGCGTTCATGCTGTCAGCGTGTTCCGCCACATTCCAGCAGCGCAGGTCATGGCTGATTTCCGTAGAAAGTACGGTCTGTCCGTCCAGTATGTAAATCGTGGCATACTTATCGGCGGATTTGGCATCGTAATCATCGGGTGTCCAGATATAGACATTCTTGTCCGTACCGTTAAACTGGAATACCTGTGTGTCGAATTTGGGGGTATAATTCGGTTCCTTGCCGACAGTATAGGGGAGTAATTCATCATTCCAGAGATACCATCCGCTTATACAGCGGTCAAAGGCAACATCTTCGGTAGTGGTATCACCATAGCTCAGATGCACCATGTTGTACTTTTCGTTTTCGGCATCACAGCTATACAGGAAATAATCCTCGCCTTCACCGGTTTTCTGCATTTGGATATCCTCGCTTTTACCGGTCATCGTATTGAAGAAAGTAGCGGTGATTGCCTCGCTTTTACCCTGATCTCTGACGGTGAGCGTATAAGTTTTGCTGGTCGGTTCGGCGGATACTTCACTGTTATTGTCGGAGGTATCTTTTTTGCCGGTGTCGTCGGCGGTACTCTTTTCATCGTTTTTGCTTGCCTCGCTGACAGTGCTTTGCGTGCTGGCGGCTGTACTCTGCTGACTGGCGGTGCTGCTTTGCTCGGTCTGTGTGCTTTTGCCGCAGCCTGCCAGTAAGGACAGGCAAAGAGCGGCCGATAACATGGCGGTGATAATCCTCTTGTTGTTCATAATGATGATCCCCCTTGAATGATTTATGTTTGTTATGGCTTGGTGAACTCTTTGATAATATCATACAGGATTTTCTTTGGATTGACAAGCAATTGATTCATGCTTCATACAACGGATATTTGAGGAATTGAAGTGTGTGTTTAGTCGGTATACAGATATAGCTGTCATAAAGACCGCTGCCGATGCAACAGAGGATTGTAAGGCTGTTTTGGGGATAAATCCTGCTGTGCAGCAGTTGATACTGTCGGCATAAGGTGCTATAATAGAAGAAAAAGGAGCGTGATACCAGTGAACAGAGAGGAAAAAATTGTTAAGCTCAAACTGGATGTTATTTTCAAGCGTGTATTCGGCAATGCCAAGAATGAGAAAATTATTGCGGCGTTTATTTCTGACCTGCTTGAAATCCCCCGTGAAAGTATCCGTGCTATCTATATCAGTAATGTGGAACTGACTCCCGAATATCTTGACCAGAAATTCAGCCGTCTGGATCTGAAGCTGAATGTTGACGGAAGGATTGTCAATATTGAGATGCAGGTCAACAGGGAACCGGATTTCAAGGAGCGTACCCTCTTTTACTGGGCAAAGCTGTACAGCGAGGAATTGGATGCCGGTGAAGAATACGGCGAACTCAAGCAGACGATTTGTATCAACATCATCAACTTTGAGTTGTTTGACTGCGAGGACTATCATTCCAAATTTGAGCTTCTGGAAAGTCAGAGAAAAGAATTGATGACCAATAAGCTGGCGATTCACTTTTTTGAACTGCGGAAGCTGAGTAAATTCAAACGTAACCGCCGCATGGAGGACTGGCTCCAACTGATTGATGCAGAAACGGAGGGGGATTTGATGGCTATTCAGGAGATGATAAGATACGGCAGGAAGCGTATTATCGTGAAAAGCGTCTGCACGATGAAGCTACCGCCTTAGGACACGCCCGACGGGAAGGAGAAGCCATTGGCATGGCGAAGGGTGAGCAGATCGGCATGGCGAAGGGTGAACAGATCGGCATGGCGAAAGGTGAACAGATCGGCATGGCGAAAGGCAGAGCCGCCGAGAAAATAGCACTGGCAGAGATGATGCGCCAAAAAGGATATACCGAAACGCAGATCAGGGAATTGCTGGGGGATAGTGATGGCTGAAATAGGTGATACGATTGTCATGCTGCGGGAACTGAGTGCAGATGATAAGATACGGCAGGAAGCGGCAGAGCCGCCGAGAAAATAGCACTGGCAGAGATGATGCGCCAAAAAGGATATACCGAAGCGCAGATCAGGGAATTGCTGGGAAATAATGATAGCTGATATGCGTATACAGTGTACGAACCAAAAAAACGAGGAATACCACGCAGGTATTCCTCGCTGTTTTTTGGGGTGGATATCAGAAAGATATCAGGTGATCGGTTCAAAGTCAGAGGCACCATGTTTGCAGAGGGGGCAGATGAAATCTTCAGGAAGCTCCTCACCCTCATAGACATATCCGCAGACCTTGCATACCCAGCCTTTTTTGCCGTCAGTCTGCGGCTTGGGCTTGACGTTATTCTGATAATAGGTATAGCTCATGGTTTCCTTGTCGCTCATAACACGGGCTTCGGTAATACTGCAGATAAACATACCATGTGTATCAAGGTCAATGTATTCCTCTACTTTAAGGGACATAAAGGAGTTGATATATTTCGGCAGGAAAACAAGGCCGTTATCGGAATGAAGCGGTTCGCAGTTGGCGAATTTATCGACATTACGCCCGCTCTGGAAACCGAAGGTTTCAAAAACGCTGAAAGGCGCTTCTACGGACAGACAGTTGACGTTCATCATACCTGTCTGTTTGATGACGTGATGAGAGTAATTCTGCTTATTGATGCAGACGGCGATACGGTTCGGGGAATTAGTCACCTGTGTTACGGTATTGACGATCAGGCCGTTGTCCTTTTTACCGTCATTGGAGGTAACGACATACAGGCCATAGCCGATATTGAACAGGGCAGTCATATCATGCTTATCAGCGGTAGCGCCATTCTGGGCGATATAATCCTGACACAGTTCATCGGACAGTTTTTCGATCTGCTCCTTGCTGGTATCATTGAGAGCGGAGAGGATTTTAACAGTCGTATCGGTAAAGGTGAGGTTCTTACAGCCTTCGAGCATTTTCTTCATGGTTTTGGCGGCTAAAGGTGCCCATGAGCCGTTTTCCATGAGAGCAACGGTTTTATTGCTGAAATTGCGCTCGGTCAGATGGTTGATAAATTCCCGCATAAAGGGGAAGATTTCCGCATTATAAGTAGTAGTAGCCAGTACGATTTTACCGTAACGGAAAGCATCCTCAACACATTCCGCCATATCCTCACGGGCTAAATCGGCTACAACGACCTTCGGACAGCCCTTCATTTTCAGTTTTTCGGCTAATAATTCCACGGCCTTTTTGGTATTGCCATAGACAGAGGTATAAGCGATCATAATGCCTTCGCTTTCTACGCCATAGCTTGACCAGATATGATAAAGGTTCAGATAATAGCCGAGATTTTCTGTCAGAACGGGACCATGCAGGGGGCAGATGATCTGAATATCGAGAGCGGCGGCTTTTTTGAGCAGACTCTGCACCTGTGCGCCGTATTTGCCAACGATACCGATATAATATCTTCTGGCTTCACAAGCCCAATCCTCTTCCACGTCCAGAGCGCCGAATTTACCAAAACCGTCTGCACTGAACAGTACTTTGTCCTTATCGTCATAAGTTACGATAACTTCCGGCCAATGTACCATAGGAGCGGCGACGAAATGCAGGGTATGTTCACCGAGGGAAAGAGTATCGCCTTCTCCGATGACAATCCGTCTGTCCTCAAACTGCGTACCGAAGAAATTGCCCATCATGGTGAAGGCTTTGGCGCTGGAAACAATGGTAGCCTCCGGATAGTTATTCATAAAGTTAAGGATATTGGCACTGTGATCGGGTTCCATGTGCTGTACGATGAGATAATCGGGTTTACGGCCATCGAGTGCATTTTCGAGATTATCGAGCCATTCCTGGGTAAAGCGGCGGTCAACGGTATCCATGACGGCAACTTTATTATCAAGGATGACATAGGAATTGTAGGCCATGCCGTTGGGGACGATATACTGTCCCTCAAAGAGATCAATTTTGTGGTCATTCACACCCACATAGCGGATAGTATTGGTGACATTCATAAAGCAAGCTCCTTTGCAATTTATTAGCTATAGTATAGCATATCCGGCGCATAAAAAACAATGCTTTTTAACAATAATGCGAAAAATAATTGATTCTGCACAAGGCAGGGCAAAACAAACTGCCGGCCGTTTGGAACGAACCGACAGTCTTACACACGATCTTTGGTATCCGGGGACGGCTTCGGAATTTTCTGTCACAAAGAAGAACAGCGCCGACAGGCATAGTTACAAGATAGAGCTGTCCAGATAATGTTCCAGTTCTTCTTCTTCCTTCTTCTGCTTTTCACGGATGATGCAAAAAGCGGTGAGAGCAGCAGCCAGAGCGACAACAGCGCCTACCACGGAAATAAAGATAATGAAGAATTTTTTGCTCATAGGGATTCCCTCCTCGTATCAAGTTCAACTTTTACTTTAAGCTAATTATATAGTGATTTTACCAAAAAGTCAAGAATATTATGATGAAATATAGTAAAAAAGGAACGTGCTTCACACAGAGGGTAAAAAAAGAAAGCAGAACAGACAAGTGTTCTGCTTTTGCAGGAATGACATCCTCAGATATTCAATTCAGTCAGCCCCATCTTTTTTGCTCAGGCAGAAGCGTTGAGCTTACGGGCCAGAGAAGACTTTCTTCTGGAAGCCGTGTTCTTCTTAAGGATACCCTTAGCAGCGGCCTGGTCAATCTTTTTGATCGCTGCACGCACAGCCATATCTTTATCTGCAGCACCATTCTCGATAGCAGCTGAAGCCTTCTTGATGGTGGTCTTCAGATTGCTCTTTACGACCTTATTGGCAGCTGTTTTAGCAGCAGCAACCTTTACACGCTTTTTTGCTGATTTTACGTTAGGCATACCGACACCTCCCTTTTCCTACGCTTGCGTACAGCTTATCTTATCATTTATTCGGGAAAAATGCAAGTGTTTTTTTGAAAAAACTTCAAAAAAAATACGCTTTGTATAACTTTTCGTCCTTTTATTCACATGGGGAGAGAGGGTTGTTTCTTTTTACAGGGGTGAACAAAAAACAAGCGGGTTCTTTGAAGAATCTTTGGTTGTTTTTTTGCAGGTCATTGATTGCAAAATGTCCGATCTTATGATACTATTAACAAGGTTTACAAAAAAACGACAGGGAGGTGTGGCAAATGACAGGCTTTGCCGGCTGTGAAAGCTGCCGCCACTATGTTTATAACGAAGATTATGAGTGTTATGAATGTCTGGTGAATCTGGACGAGGACGAAACGGCACGTTTTTTGTCGGGACATCTGGAAGCTTGTCCGTATTACAGCGGTGATGATGAATATGCCATTGTCCGCAAGCAGAACTGACGGCGGAATAGCGCCATATATTTGATAAGGAGCGTTGCTATGAAAAAGTATCTGGATATTATTCTCCATGCCATTTATGGCTGTATTATCGGTGTAGCGAATATCATTCCGGGTGTGAGCGGCGGCACAATGGCCGTTATGCTGAATATTTACGATAAGCTGATTGACTCTTTCACGGGACTTCGCAAGCATTTCAAAAAGAGTATCCGTTTTCTGCTGCCGATTCTCATCGGTGCGGGTATTGGCGTGGTAGTTTTCTCGAAGCTCATTAAATACCTGATCGCTTATTTTCCGATGCCGACCTGCTTTTTCTTTATTGGCTTGATTATCGGCAGTCTGCCGTTGGTATTCCGTAAATCGCTGGAAACGAAATTCCGTCCGGTGTCGCTGATTCCTCTTTTTGTGCTGTTGGCGGCGATGACAGCGCTGGCTTTTGTCAATACGGAGTCACAGGAAACAGCAGCGGCGGGTATTCAAATGAATATCGGCAGTTGGTTGTATCTGTTCTTTGCCTCAGCCGTAGCGGCTATGTGCATGATTATTCCGGGTGTCAGCGGTTCAATGATTCTCATGGTATTCGGCATTTATGCTACCGTCATCGGTGCCATTTCCGACCTGACCAAGCATTTCTTTGACAACTGCATGATTTTATTGCCGGTCGGTCTGGGCGTTGTGTTCGGCATAGTGTTCGGCGCTAAACTCATTGACATTTGTCTGAAGCGTTTTCCGCAGATGACCTTCTTTGCGATTATCGGACTGATGCTGGGTTCACCGCTGGCTATTTTCATGAAATTCCAGGCACAGAGTCAGGCGCAGGAAGTTAACAACTTCACCTTTACGGCGATGAATATCACGATTTCGGCGGTTGTATGCCTGATTGGTCTGGCCATCGCTCTGTTCTTCGGCAGCGACAAACGCAAAAAATAATGTACAATGTGCAATGTAAGCATGGATGCAATTCATAAGCAAACTTTGGCTTAAGACATGAATATAGGGGCAGAACGTTGATTTTTATCAAACATTTGAGCAAATCGTCAGATTTGCTCATGGATAGATGAATGATGCTGGGAAGTATATTTCTCATCCCCATCAAGAATGCCTGATACTGTTACGAAATAAATCCGGATATGCTGTCTTGTTGATACAGCATATCCGGATTTGTATTGCACATTGCACATTGCACATTGCACATTGTACATTAGTATTCTGTGAGGGGGTCGTAGCGGACATTGTTATAACGGGTTTCAAAGTGGAGATGTGCGCCGGTAGAAAAGCCCGTAGAACCCACAAAACCGATAAGCTGACCGGCTTTGACCGTCTGACCGGCTTCTACCGTAACGCCGGATAAATGGCCGTAAATGGAAATTTTGCCGTTTCCGTGGTCGATCATGACATAATTGCCATAACCGCCGCCGCAGCCGCAGCTGGTATCCTTGCCCCAATCATGTTCGCAGTATTCATAGGTGGAGAATACAATACCGTCATAGCAGGCAACGACTTGTGCGCCGTAAATGCCCGCTTCGGCAATATCCAGTGCGCCGTGATTATTCACGCCACGCCATTCGTCAAAGGTCGAAGTCAGATAAGTGAAGCCCGGACACGGCCATACATATTTATCACCGTTGCGGGGCACGACCATTACATTACGGCTTTTCAGACGTTCCAGTTCTTCCTGACGCTGTTTTTCTTCCTCCTGCCGTTCCAGATAGGCTTCCCAGGCTTTTTCCAGTTCTTCTTGTTTGGCCTCGTTATCCTTCTGTTCGTTTTGCAGTTTCTTCTGATCGGTCATCAGGCTTTCAACCAGTTTAGTGTTTTCCTCTAACAGTTGGTTGATGGCCGTTTTATCCTTTTCAAGCTGTGCCTTTTCCGCTTCAACGGATAATTTTTTCTCACGGAGCGCTTTTTGTTCGGCGGCAATCAAAGCCGCCTGATCTTCAATGGAGTGAATGAGGTTCGTGTCATAGTCGGACATACTTTTGACCATTTCCGCCTTATCTAAAAAGTCTGCAAAATCCTTTGCGCCGAGAATGATTTCCAGAGAGGTCGTATCGCCGGCCGTATGGATATTCCGCAGACGTATCCGCAGAAGGGCAAGCACTTCCTCAATTTCAGCGGATTTTTCCTCGATGAGCTTCTGTTTTTCGGTGATTTCATCGTTCAAGGTCAGAATATGCTTATTAGAAGCGGAAATGCGGTCATGCAGATCGGCAATCTGCGCTTGCAGGTCTTTGACGGTCTGCCGTTTTTTCTGCAGTTCTTCCGCCGTGATCTGTAATTTCTCCTGCAGCTGGCGGTTTTCTTCTTCTAAGGAAGCCTGCTGTTCCTGATAGGTATCCTCGTTGAATGCCTCTGCGTCATCGTCCTGTTCGGTGTCGGCGGTTTCGTTATCATCGGTGTTGTCGTCATTTTCGTTATCGTCGGTATCATCGTAGGTGTTGTCGTTGTTATCCGTATCGTTATAGCCGTTATCATCGTTATTACCGTCATCGGTATATTCATAGTCGTTATCGGTGTAATAATAACCGTTGTCGGTATCTTCGTCAGCGCCGACTGTCAAAGTGAGAGTAAGCGTACAGGCGGCAGTGAGCAGGACAGCCAACGGACGATAAATTTTTTTAGGTACCAAGAATAGCGCCCCCTTCCTTATGGAGATAGCGTGTAATGGAAACGGAACCGCCGAGCAGACCGATCAGCAGACCGGCACCGGTCATGGCAAGAAGTGTGGGAAACCATACGGCATCAACGGGCAGAGTAGCGGTACGAATCATGCCGATCACACCGGCGGCCGCATGGCGGATAGGCTCATACAGGGCAATCAGTACCGCAGAGGACATCAGACCGGCAAACAGTCCGATAGCCATAGCTTCCACCATGAAGGGAATACGCACAAAAGCATTGGTAGCGCCGACAGATTTCATGATGCTGATTTCAAAACGGCGGGCATACATTGTCATCTTGATAGTATTGGCGATAATGAACAGGGTGACAACGCCTAAAATCAACACGACCCATACCCCCACAATGGTGACGAAGTAATTCAGACGGGTAAGCTTATCGGCAATATCACTGCGGTCACTGACTTTGTCAATGCCGGAAAGGGCTTTAATCTGTTGAACGGTATCTTCATATTGTGACAGGTCACGCAGACGCAGTTTATATTCATTACCGAAGGGATTGCCTTCGCCCTGCATGGAGGCATAGATATTTTCGCCGAGGGTATCCTGATAGGATTTCAGCACGTCCTCACGGGAACGGAACCGGCAGTTTTCGACATTGGACAGGGCGGAAAGTTCCGTTCCTAAGCGGATGGAATCGGTATCGGAGAAATCCGGCTGAAGATAGACGGTAATCTCATTGTCATCGCCGATATTGGCAATGAGTGTCCGGACATTGACGGAAATCAGCGCCGCCGTACCGGTGATGATCAGGCAGGAAATGAGTACAATGACCGATGCCAGCGACATCATGCGGTTTGTCCAGATATTTTTGAAGCCCTCTTTCAGAAGATAGGGGAGTCCGGAAAGTTTCATAATGCAGAGTCCCCCTTTGCGGATGTATCGGCGGATTTTTTACCGTTGGGAAAATGCATCGGCAGAACGACATCCGCCGTAATTTTTCCTTCTTCGATACGGAGTACACGGCCGCCGAATTGCCGTACTAATTCATGTTCATGGGTAACGACAATGACAGTGGTACCCTTTTGATGGATGTTGAACAGCATTTTCATAATTTCAACGGAGCGTTCCGGATCGATATTGCCGGTAGGTTCATCGGCAATCAATAAAGCCGGACGATTGATGATGGCTCGTGCTAAACTGACACGCTGTTGTTCACCGCCGGATAATTCATGGGGTTTGCGTTTGGCTTTGTCCGAGAGTCCGACCATCCGGAGAACCAGCGGCACCCGTTTGCGGATGGTGCTTTCAGCGTGACCGGTCACACGCATGGCAAAAGCCACGTTATCAAAAACTGTCATTTTGTCAATGAGCCGGAAATCCTGAAAGACAATGCCCATGGTGCGCCGCAGATAGGGTACCTGTCGGCGGGGCATGGTCATGAGATTTTTGCCGTTGACCTCGACAATACCGTTATCGGCTACTTCTTCCCGTATCAGGAGTTTGAGCAGGGTGCTTTTACCAGCACCGGAAGGCCCTACAATAAATACAAATTCACCGTCGGGAATATCCAGCGTCAGATTTCTGACGGCGTGTGTTCCGTTTGGATAAACTTTTGTCACATTTTCTAAGTGTATCAACCGTTTTTTCTTCCTTTCCTGATGTGTTTTTTGCATAACCCTCATTATACCCCATAATTCCCCTATCGTCAAATACTAATTCCTGGTTGTCACGGAAAGAAAAGATTGACAAGGAGAGGGGAAGAATTTATAATAGAGAGGTATAAAGATACTGTGGGAGAAAACAGCTTTTCCTGCGGCAGAACATATATGACTATCATGTTAAAAGGAAGGTAATTCAAATGAATAGTGATGCAATCCATAATGGCGCTCAGTGTGCGCCGCAGCGTTCTTTGCTGAGAGCGCTGGGCATGACAGAGGAAGAAATGGCCAGACCGATGGTCGGCATTGTCAGCTCCTATAATGAAATCGTACCCGGTCACATGAATATTGATAAGCTGGTACAGGCTGTTAAACAGGGCGTTGCGATGGCCGGCGGTACACCGGTAGTATTTCCGGCCATTGCCGTTTGTGACGGTATTGCCATGGGACATCAGGGCATGAAATATTCCCTCGTGACCCGTGACCTGATTGCCGATTCTACCGAAGCAATGGCATTGGCTCATGCTTTTGATGCACTGGTTATGATTCCGAACTGTGACAAGAATGTGCCTGGCTTGCTGATGGCGGCGGCTCGTCTGAATATCCCGACGATTTTTGTCAGCGGCGGCCCGATGTTAGCCGGCCGTGTGAATGGCTGTAAGACAAGTCTT
>ONYQ01000141.1 GCA_900322145.1 uncultured Eubacteriales bacterium | reverse complement strand
AACCGTCATTCTGATAAGCGGTCTGTTGATAATCATTCTGTACGGGATAAGCAGGCTGTTCCTGATAGCCGTCATTCTGATAAGCGGTCTGTTGATAATCGTCCTGTACGGGATAAGCAGGCTGTTCCTGATAGCCGTCATTCTGATAAGCCGGCTGTTGATAATCGTCATACTGTTCCGGATAGGCGTTTTGGTTCGGATTCTGATAGGGATACTGACCATGATAGGGGTTTCGGTTCTGATTCATAATGATATTCCTCCTTTATCAGTCGGCACTGGTCTTGATTTCTTCAGCAATATTCATCTTGGAGAGCATTCTCAAGGGCTTGATGACCACCACTAACAGCACTGCAAAGGCGGCGGTACCGAAAAGCAGGGCATACAGAAGCGGTGATGTCAGCGGAACGGTCAGAGATAACAGGGAAAGGGCTTTATTGATGATGTTTAAGAAGAATCGTGCGAATACGACGGAAGCAAGAACGGAAACAGCGGTAGTGAGGATGGTTTCCCAGAGAATCAGCTTTTTGAGTTTGCTCTTGCTCATAGAGGAAGAATAGTAGACGGCGTATTTTCTTCTCGAATGTTCAAAGCCCATGAGCATATTACTGAAAGTACCCATGAGGGAAAGGGCGATACCCAGTACGACAACGGCATAGATGACACTGAGAATACTGTCCATATAGGCTTTCTGGCTGATGGTGTATTCATCCATGGTCTGGATAGACATAGGCGAATCGGGCAGCGTGGACAGCAGTATCTGATAGACCTTCCATGTCATGCCGGGAACGGTTTTAATCAATACGGTGGAAGGATTGTCATAGTAGACTTTCTTGTAATTGGCGAGATTCACCATCACGGTATTGCCGTAATTATTGGATTTTCCTGCATCGATCAGACATTTCACCCGTAATTGGAGTTCAGCTGGCAGATAACTGTCGATTTTAAGGCCGAGCGTGAGGGTATCACCAACGTTAATGCCCATTTTGGAAGCCAGAACCTTATCAACGGCGGCTTCGTCATCGGCAAGACTGTCGGGACATTGTTCTACACCGTTGAAATATTGAAAACCGCCGTCATTCAGGGCAAGGAGCTTGAGTTCACGTTCCGTACCGTTGACCATTGCTTTGGAGTCATACTGCATTAGATGGGAATACAGCTTTTCGACACCGGTTACACCGTCAATACTGCCGACGATGTAATCATAGGTACTGCCTTCCTGTTCCGGAGAATTGATGATGATATCACTGCTATAGATAGGGTCAGCGAGGAAAGCAAGCAGGGAAGCGGATACCACCAGCATGGCAATGGTCAGTGACAGTGCGGAAAGCAATAGCTGTGCCGAAGAAATACTGCTTTTGGTACTGGCCATTTCTTTGGAAAACGATTTTCGGGAAAAGGAGAACCGCACCGATCATGGTCATGAAGGCAACGGCTACGGTAAAGATAAAATCCGATATGATAAAGTGGAGCACAACGCCGGCCGCTAACATAACAGCGCCGATAATGGTAAGGGTGTTGGAAGGGAGATAAGCGGTATCTTTGGTACCGAAGATAATATCTCTGACAGGTGTTCGGGCGGCCTTGATAATAGCGGCGGCAGAGAACAGGCATTGTATGAGGGTAACGCTGAGGATGACAAGAAAAACAGTGAGGAAGTTAATACCGTCGGAGCGAGTCATTTCATCACTGCCGATCGGTGCGAAGATGGCAAGTGCGGTATTGCCCCGGAAGGGCATATAGAGAAGGGTGCCTAAAATACCGCCGCACAGACCGTAAAAAGCGCTTTCACACAGCAGTAAAGCACCGGTGCCGGCAATACTGCCGCCGACACTCCGCAGCATACCGATAACGGACATTCTTTCATTGACGATATGCTTGGACATGGATACCACGATAAAGCATACCATGAGGAATACCACGGCAAAGATCAGGTAATAGATATTGAGCATACTGTTCATGGTGTCATCGGAATCAAGAGAGGTCGTACCCATGCAGGCATGATCGGGATGTTTGTCCCAGATCATGTTTATCACGTCAGTTACCTGATCGTCCGGCACATCCGCATACAGGATGGAAACAGTCCCCTCTTTATTGCCGGCAATTTTATTGGCGAGTTCCGG
This sequence comes from uncultured Eubacteriales bacterium, assembly GCA_900322145.1. Classification (GTDB taxonomy): domain Bacteria; phylum Bacillota; class Clostridia; order Oscillospirales; family Acutalibacteraceae; genus UBA1213. The sequence continues at coordinate 2,675 of ONYQ01000141.1, read as the reverse complement.
CGTGACAAGGATAGAGGTCTGTCTGGCGCTGAGATATTTTTTCGGCGGAACAATGCTGAGAATTTTAAGGCTGTATTTTACGTTGCCGTATCCGTAGAAGCTGAAGGTGTCGCCTACTTTTTTACCCAGTTGTGCGGCAAGCGGTGCGGTCATGGTAAGACCGTCCTCTGTAGGACAAGGGGTTTCCAGTATATGGGATTCATAGGCCGACTGCGTATCTATGCCGATCACCGTAATGCTCAGTTGGTTGACGTAATTGATATAATTGGGGTTGGGGATAGTTTCCTTGATGACGGCATCCGTTTCGGCGAGTAATTTACTGCCGGCAGGAAGTTCCTCCTGTGTGACACGATTTGAACTGTTTCCGGGGATAATCATCATGTCCATATCGCCGTAATTGGCGGCAAAGAAATCTCTCAGATCATTCTGAGCGGAATGAATACCGGCGATACAGAACAGTGCCGCAAAGGCCGCCGCCGCCAGCGAAAGGATGATAATACCGGTTCTCAGGGGTTTGCTGATAACATTCCGCAGTACAAGCTTTGCTCTTATCATTTTATCACCACACCTTTATCCTGTTTTCAGGGGCTAAATACATTTTGTCGGTTTCCTTGATGTCATACACCTTATAGAAGGCATCCATGCAGGACACAACGGCATTGGTTCTGGCTTCGCCCGGACTGTGTATTTCACCGTCCAGTTCCATCACAAGGTTGGAAACCACCGTCAAAGAAGCCCATTGTGCCGCAATGCCTTCCAATAAATGACGCAGGTTGTCCGGATCATCGGTGATATGCAGAAGGCATTGTACCGAGGAAAGGTCGGCTAAATTTTCGGAAAGGGTTTGTTCTCCTTTGATGTTGTAGATATCGAGCAGTTTGAAGTTATCATAATATGTAATGACCCTGTCCATGAGCTGACGGTATTTTTCACGATCCTCCGCCCCGATCCATTCCGGCTTATAATTGCCGTAATCGTCAAATTGGAAGCCGTTGGAGTCAAAGCCGTGACTCATTTCATGACCGATCACATAGCCCAGCTTGCCCAGATTATAATATTCGTTATCCGCCGGATTGATAAAGGCTTTGGACATCATGACGGCGGGAATTTCAAACGTGTTGGACATGGGATAATAAGTGGCATTGACTTCAATGGCGGACATTTCCCATGCGTTTCTGTCGGGTGTCTGCTGTATACTGGCGATCAGCTTTTGTTTTCTGCCCCGTTTGATGGCCATGACATTTTCAATAAAGGTGCCTCCATCAGCGGCGGGCGTGATGGTAAAGGGAGCCGTCCAGGCATGGTCATAGCCTAATTTTACGACCATGTGATCTATTTTTTGGAGATACTTATTTTTGGAATCTTCGGAAAGTCTGTCACAATGGCGGATGAGGTCACGGCAGGAATCCTGTATTTGAGAAACCATTGTGCTGACGGTGCTGATAAGCTGGTCATTGCAGATTTCCCTGCCGTACAAAATGCCGACTTCCATTTCCAGTATATTGGCGATATAGCGTTTGGCAGAATCGTCTATATCCTTGGTGGAATCGCTGAGAGAGACAAGGTCTTTGAGATAAGCGGGCGGCAAAACATCACTGTATTCAAACATGATACAGGTCATCAGGTAATCCTTGATTTCCCGTATATGTTCCTGTGTGAGCAGTTCGTTGATTTTAGCGGCCTGCCCTTCATCGTAGACAATGCATTGTTCTATAGTGCCAAAGCCAAAAGCCTGAAGCATATTGTCTGCGTTGATGTTGCTGAAGATGGATTGCACCTCCGTTTTATTATAAAGCTTGAGATGCTTGGTCATATTCATCATATTGGCGGAGTCCATCGTGGCGAGCATGATTTCATTGATAAGACGGACAACGTTTTTGGCTCTTTGTTTGGCTTCTTCCGGTTCAACCTTGATAAAGGTGAGGGTGTCCTTGACATATTGCCCCATAGATTCGGGACCGGCATCGGTGCGGGTGAAGTTTTCCTTCATGTTGCCGAGGGTGTTCATGTTCATCAGATAGAGGGTATTGGTGGATGAGTCAAGGAAGTTGGGCAGGACATCCGGACGGAAAAAGGAAGATACGCCGCAGTTCTGGTACAGATAGCCCATCACGCCAACTAATTCATCGGTAGTGTTGCACTGTTCGATCATACCTGCTAAATACAGCAGGGTATCGACACCGGCTTCGTTGCGGGCATCGGTATTGGTATACTGCAGGTACATTTCCTTTACCATTTCTTCAAAGGAACCGCTAACGGGCTGACTGTTGACACAGCGGTCAATCAGGTCTTTGACATATTGCTCCATCTCATAGCGTGTATTGTCAAACAGCCCATAACCGCTTTCGCCGTATGGTATCTGACCACGGGAGAGGTAATTGAAATTGACACTGCCGTAGTAATTTTCACCGACAGTTGGTTTTTGCGGAGCGGATTTAGAGATTTGCGGTTCCGGCATCACGGGCGCTTCACTGCAGGCGGAGAGTGACAGTGACAGCACCGCTGTCAGCGCCAGAAAAAGGGAAAGCATTTTCTTTCGCATAAGCTGCATCCTTTCTTTGTATGGACGGACTGTGAGGAAATGCCAATTATTTACTATAAATGAGCAAATTTGAAAATTGCACAAAAACAAGAACCCCTCCGCCTCGCTAACGCTCGGCACCTCCCCTGAAGGG
>ONYQ01000050.1 GCA_900322145.1 uncultured Eubacteriales bacterium | reverse complement strand
GGATCAGCTTCATCAAGGAATATACCGCCTGTTTCAAAGCGGAGGATCGTCACGGCCTTTTCATCCTGTTCACGCAGGATAAAAAGTATCTGGAATCGAGCCGGAAAACAAGTGATGAAACCGACAATACATCGCCTGTACAATTTCTGGATTATACCTCATATATTCACGATTATGATACCTATCTGTTGTGCATGACAATTCTTTCACAAAAGGGTTTATCCATGCAGCAGCAGCAGTATCTTTCCGAAATCGCTATTGCTTTAGCCGGAGAAAGCACCCAACTGGCCGGTGAATTAGCAGACAGGGGCGAAGCATTGGCAGAGCATACCCTGCCGGTCTTTCAGGAAACTTTGCAGACGTTGAAACTTCCGGTGGAGCGTATAGACCAACGGGTACAGTATGCCCTCTGGCAGGCACAGCTCAAAGTATTTTTTCCGCTGCTGGAACAGTTCCGCCGTCAGCTTTTTGAAACCTATCGGACGGATATTACGGAGCGGTTTCATGCGGCTCCTTCCGGTACTTATGATTGCGAGAAACCCGAGGAACTGGAAATCGGACAGCTTTTGTTCCTGTTCAAGCAGACCCGTATTTTGTCCATGCGGGACTATGAACTGCTGCAAAGTGCGAAAGAAGCCAGAAATTGTCTGGCACATCTGAATCATCTGTCCTATCCGAAACTGAAGGTCTGGCTGTCCATGAATTTCCGGCAACAAAATTGATCGTTTACGGTCAGAAAAAACGGCCTTTTCACCGGCGGCGTATCCTGTCAAAGCGGCAGGATGCGCCGCCGACTGTTTTATACTGCTTTTGTGAACAATATATCAAGCAATAAAAAATAATTATTTCCTTTATATCAATAAAATGATTGATTTTATATCGTATGATATGCTATAATAGGATGTAACAGAAACAAATGAGGTGCTTCAAATGTCTGAGGAACTGAAAATTACGCATTCCGAACTTTCCGATCACTCAAAAGGAACATTGACCCCCGAGGAACAGATAGATTTTCTGCAGCTCAAATTGGAGCAGGCGGAATTAAGGGCTACCGAAAAGGGGATTGCCCTGATAGAAATGACGGCATCCCGCAATGCGCTTTATCAGTCTTTGCAGGAAACGCAAATGCATTTAGCTGAAACGATCGGTCAGCATGAAAATGATATTGAAGCTTACAAAAAGGAATTGGAAGCCCGTTTGCAGGAGAAGCGTCAGATTCAGGAAGAATGTGATGCCCTCGCTATTAAAGCACGGCGCTATGATGAACTGCAGGAAAGCGTTGTCAAGATCAAAATGAATGCGGAACTTCGGGCGCACAGTGTGGTCGATGAAGCACAGGAAAAGGCAATGGACACGGTCATGCTGATTGATGACATTGAAAAAGAGATCCGGCTGTTCGGTGAGGATATCATTCATCTGCGGCGGGATATTAAAACCGGCACTTTGACATTGGATGACCGGCTGGATAATGTGTATCTTCGCTTGTGTAAAAGTCTGGATAAGCTGACGGCTATACGCAGGGAATTTTATATCCGCAATTCTTTGCCGATGGATCAGATACCGGATGCTGTTGCACCGGGGGCTGTACCGGTCATGCGGTATCCGATGCTGCTCAATCCGCCGGCCAAATCCGTTCCGATTGAAGAAACGGCTGATCCGGAAACGGTACGGGAAATTGAGCAGGAAAAAGCGCAGAAAGCTGACACTCCTTCAAAAAAAGATATCCGGAAAAATACGGCACCGTCGGATGGTATATGAAGTAAGTACCATTCGGGCAAACGATAAAAATAGGCGGTAAGCAAAAAGCGGTCGTATGACCGCTTTTGTGTTATCCGGCGGCGTTATGAAGCATCCCGTCACGGCATATACTGTAGCGGGGTGACGTTATGTATAAACTGAAAGTGTATCTGATCTGTTCGGTATCTTTGCTGGGTATTTTTCTCTTTGGCGGATTGCTGTATGCGGCATTTCAGGAACCGCCGTCCCTTCCAATGGCGGCATCTGCTGCGGCAGAAAAACCGGTTATTGTGATTGATGCCGGTCATGGGGGAGAGGACAGCGGTGCGGTGGATAACGGTCTGTTTGAAAAGGATATCAACCTGCGTATTGCATTAAAACTGCGGGATATGCTGACCGTCTGCGGCTATGAGGTACGCATGACACGGGAAACGGATATATCGGTCTATGATAAAACAGCCGGTACGACACGGGAAAAGAAGGTTTCCGACCTTAAAAACCGTACAGCGATGATTAACAGCGATCCCGGACAAATATTGGTCAGTATTCATCAGAATAAATTTGAACAGCCCCAATATTACGGGACACAAATTTTTTATGCGGCGCAGGTGCCGCAAAGCGAAAAATTAGCCGGCGCTGTCCGGCAGTCGGTCACAGGATTGTTACAGCCGGAAAATAAACGGGAACTGAAACCGGCAGACCAGAATATTTATATCCTGAATCATGCAGAGGTACCGGCGGTGATTGTGGAATGTGGCTTCTTGTCGAATGCAGAGGAAGCCGCTAAACTGTCGGATGACAGCTATCAGCAGCAAATGGCCTTTGCGATTGGCTGCGGCATTATGTCCTATGCCAATCAAAAGGTCAGCCGAAGCCTTTCATGAGTGTGGAATGTGGAGTGTGGAGTGATATGGATGCTCCGCTTTGGATGATAAAGGAAGTTGATATAATATGGCAGGCACAAAAATGAAAAGTTTGTATATCTGCTCGGAATGTGGGTATGAATGTCCGAAATGGTACGGAAAATGCCCGTCCTGCGGCGAATGGAACACCTTACAGGAAGAAGTGCGGGAAACCGGCAAGAGCGCTGCGGCGGTTACTATACAGCGGAAGAAGCCCTCGGCAATACCCGTCAGAATCTCTGAAATTACTACAGAGGATGAACAGCGGTATTATACCGGACTTAAAGAATTGGACAGGGTGTTGGGCGGCGGTATCGTCAAGGGTTCACTGGTACTGCTGGGCGGTGATCCGGGTATCGGTAAATCGACCATTCTGCTGCAGATTTGCCATCACTTAGGCAAGATACTGAAAATACTGTATATTTCGGGTGAGGAATCCAAGCGGCAGATTAAACTGCGTGCGGAACGCCTGAACGTCAACAGCGATAACCTGTATATTATGACAGAAACGGATATCGAAGTGATTGCGGAACAGATACAGGCGGAAAATCCCGATTTAGTCATGGTGGATTCGATACAGACCATGAATTATCGGGAATTGAATTCCTCGCCCGGCAGTGTCACGCAGGTGAGGGAATGTACCAATATCCTGATGCGTACCTCCAAATCACTGGATATTCCGTGTATTGTGGTGGGTCATGTCAATAAAGACGGTGCGATTGCCGGACCGAAGGTACTGGAGCATATTGTGGATGCGGTGCTGTATTTCGAGGGTGACAAGCAGATGTCCTATCGTATTCTGCGGGCGGTCAAAAATCGTTACGGTTCTACCAATGAGATCGGTGTGTTCCAGATGGGTGACAGCGGTTTGTCAGAGGTGGAAAATCCTTCGCTGATGCTGTTATCGGGACGGCCAACGAATGTTTCCGGCACTTGCGTAGCCTGTACAATGGAAGGCAGCCGGCCGATTTTGGCGGAAATACAGGGACTGGTGACCAATTCCGGTTACGGTAATGCCCGCAGGATGTCTACGGGCTTTGACTATAACAGAATGTCGATGCTGTTAGCCGTACTGGAAAAGCGCTGCGGCTATTTCTTTTCGAGTATGGATGCTTATGTTAATGTTATCGGCGGTTTGCGATTGGATGAACCGGCAACGGATTTAGCGCTGGCGCTGGCACTGGTCAGCAGTCTGAAAGATATGGTCGTACCGGAGGATGTAGTGGCTTTTGGAGAGGTCGGACTGACCGGAGAAATACGCAGTGTGAGCCATGCGGCTCTGCGAGTGACAGAAGCGGCACGGCTCGGCTTCCGGCAGTGTATCCTGCCGTATCATAATCTGAAAGGGCTGACATTGCCGAAGGACTGCGAGATAGAAATCGTTGCCGTGAGAAATATCAGAGAGGCCGTTGCTGCGTTGGGCGGTTAAGACCGAGGGAAGATACCATCGGTTTTTCCTGATGGATACAGCCTTTGGCTGTGGGATCGGTCACAGCGGCGGCGGCACTGAGCGTACAGTAGCCTTCCGCCTGATGCACACATTTTTCACTGCAGGTAATTAATGTCATACCTATGCGCCTCCTGTGGTTTTTGTTGATAGTCTGCCACAGAAGGCACCGATTTATACAGGATGGATGTTTTTGTTCAAAGGAGATAATAACATGGTTAAACCGATTGTCAAAGATGTTTTGTTTCTGATGCAGCCCTCACAGCCGGCAGATATTGCCGATGGACAGACAGCCAGAGATTTAGCCGATACCCTGATGGCACATCGGGGTCATTGTGTCGGATTAGCGGCGAATATGATCGGTGTGCGGAAGAATATCATTGTGTTTCTGGCCGCAGAAATGCCGTTTGTCATGCTGAATCCCCGTATTGTGTCCCATTCGGCGGAAAGCTATAAAGCGGAAGAAGGCTGCCTGTCCTTAAACGGCACCAGAACCGCCACACGCTACCAACGTATCGAGGTGGTATATGACAATATGATGATGAAGCCCTGCAAGGGTACTTATGAGGGCTTTACCGCCCAGATTATCCAGCATGAAATCGACCATTGTCATGGCATTCTCATATAAAGAGCGGGGCATTATCCCCGTAACGTCATCAATGTAATAAGGATGTGAAACAGCCTATGAAAACGAGAACAATGGATGGCACATTGTTTGCCAATATGATAAGGGGCGGTGCGGCATCGCTTTCCGCTAAAAGACAGCTTGTCAATGATCTGAATGTATTTCCCATTCCGGACGGTGATACCGGCGATAATATGTTTATGACCATTGACTCGGGCGTAGCGGCGCTCGGCAAGGATGAAGATACCTCTTTGAGCAGTACAGCTTCCGCAGCGGCTAAGGGAATGCTGCTCGGTGCCAGAGGTAATTCCGGTGTGATTCTGTCCCGTATTTTTGCGGGTATCTCGCAGGGGTTAGCAGGAGCGGAAAGTGCTGACGTGACCCTGCTCGGCAAAGCGTTTGAAACCGGTATCAGTGAAGCGTATCGTGCGGTATCGGTACCGGTAGAAGGAACGATTCTGACGGTTTATAAGGATGCGGTACAGTATGCCGGTTCCCGTATCAAGCGGGATTCCACCTTTGAAAGCTATTTTGATAACTTTCTGAAGGAATTGCGGCGCTCTCTGCAAAGGACACCGGAATTATTGGATGTGTTGCGGCAGGCCGGTGTCGTAGACAGCGGCGGCGCAGGTTTTATCTATATTGCTGAAGGAATGCAGAACGCTCTCAAAGGCGAAGACATTACATTTCATGCGCCTGTTGCCGCAGACAGTCCGGTGGATTTCAGCGCTTTTGATGAGAACAGTGAATTGACCTTCGGTTATTGCACAGAATTGCTGCTGCGTCTGCAAAAGTCCAAAACGGACATTGACCGCTTTGATATGGATGGTTTCAAGGAATATCTGAACCGTGTAGGCGATTCGGTGGTTGTCTTTCAGGAAGGCACGATTGTCAAGATACATATTCACACGACAAAACCCGGTGAAATCCTGAGTTATTGCCAACAGTACGGGGAGTTTCTGCGTACTAAGATTGAAAATATGACGCTGCAGCATAATGAATTGCTGTTACAGCGGCAGCACCAATATGAACCGCCGATTACCAAACCGCATAAACCGTATGGGATAGTGAGTGTAGCCGCCGGACAGGGGATTAAGGAATTATTCACTTCTTTGGGCTGCGATAAAGTAGTAGACGGTGGGCAGAGTATGAACCCGTCTGCGGAGGACTTGTTATGTGCGTTCCGGCAGATCAATGCGGATAATATTTTAGTTTATCCGAATAACAGCAATATTATTCTGACGGCACAGCAGGCCGCTTTGCTGTATCAGGATGCAATGGTGTATATTATCCCCAGTAAGACCATAGGAGAGGGCTATGCCGCCATTTCCCAGTTGGATACGGATAAAGAGGATGTACACGAGATCATTGCCGAACAAAAAGAAATTATTGCCGGCGTGGTGACGGGAATGGTTTCAAAAGCGATACGGGATACAGAACAGGATGGTCTGGTGATTCATAAAGATGATTATATCGGCTTTGTGGGCAGTCAGATTTATCATGCCGCCCCTGATAAGAATACGGCACTGACGGATTTAGCCGCAGCACTGCAAACGGGTACTTATGATATCGCTTTGGTGATTTGCGGCGAGAGTGTCACGGCAGAGGAATCGCAGGCGGTTTACGATACCCTGCATCAGCGTTATCCTCGCACCGAAATATTCATGATAGACGGTCAGCAGCCGATCTACGATTATATTCTGACCTTAGAATAAGATAAAGGAGATAAACAGCAATGTTGGTTTTATTTACGGATACGGATACCGATTTAACGCTGAAGAAAGCAAAGGAATTCGGCTATCACCTGATTAGTATGCCTTATAGCATTGACGGTGAAACGACCTATCCCTATGAGGATTTTGAAGAATTTGATGCCCATGCCTTTTATGACCGTTTGCGGAACGGGGCATTACCGAAAACCAGCGGTATCAGCGCCGAAAGCTATAAGAAGTATTTTGAGCCGCATTTTCAGAACGGCGATGACATCCTTTATGTTCATTTTTCCGCCGCTATGACGGCGACATTTGAAGCAATGAATGTGGCCGTCAAGGAACTGCTGGAAAAATATCCGGAACGTCATTTCTATGCCATTGATACGAAAGGTATCACCATTATCAGCCTGAATATTGTAGAAGAAATCGGTGACCTGTATAAAGCGGGTAAGACCATCGAGGAAATACAGGCATGGGCGGATAAGGAAATCTACAAATTTGCGGTGTACTTTTTCGCAGATGATCTGCGCTTTTTCAAGGCGAGCGGCCGTGTAGGCGGTCTGGCAGGTACTATGGGTACACTGCTGGGTATCCGTCCGATTATCCATATCAATGATGAAGGAAAAATGGTGAGTATCGGCAAGGAAAAGGGCAGAAACAAAGCATTGGCAAGACTCATTCAGTATGTAGAGGAATTGGGCGAGGAAATAGAGAAACACCGTGTCATTGTCGCCCATACGGATGCGCCGGAACTGGCACAGGAAGCCATCCGGATGTTAAAGGAAAAATTCGGTGATAACCTGTGGATAGAACTGGTAGATGTGAACCCGACTGCTGGCAGTCATTGCGGCCCCGCTACGGTCGGTATCAGCTTCCACGCTAAACACCGCTGATTTTACAGAAAAAGATATCCGTGGGATAGTCCTTGAAAAAGGGTTATCCCACGGATTTTTTTGTGCAGGCAAAAATAGAAAGGCGTTTCTGTTCGTTGAATACTGTTCAGGCAGAGGGGCGCAGGGATGGCAGGCGGCCAATCAGACGGTCGGTGGTATAAAGGGCTTGACCGTCACTGCATTGATACGGCAGAAGCTGTTCCATATCCTTTATGCCGCACAGTGTATAGAGGGCGGAAAGAAAATAGACGTTATCCATACCGGCAGGCTGCAGACGCTGGTAGGGATAAGGGATATTTACGCAGTATTCGGAGAGAATGGTGCCTTTCAGAGCGACAAGAGGTGTTTGGGGGGTAAAAACAATCGTTTGTGCCGACAGCGGCCAGACACTGTCGATAACTTCTGTTGTAACGATGATATCACTGTCGGTCAGGGCTTCGGGTGAATTGCTGACCAAAGGAGAAAAGCCGTAAAGAGCGGTGAGCTGTTCCGCCTCTTTTTCATAAAATTTCGGCATATCGGTAACAATGGTGAGATGGGTGCTGTAATCCGCTAAGGCAGGCACCATAGCAGGATAAGCCGCCATAGGGTCATAATAGGCAATACGCAGGGCTTGCGGCGGCAGAGCGGCTTTTTTCAGCATATCCGTCACGAAATTCCGTATCAGATGCCGTGTATAGTCATGGCTTTCAAAGCGCTGATAAGGCGTTCCGTCCAGACAGATGTTTTTATCGCATAAAATGGATGGATGACAGCCGGCTAAATAGGGGGACAGCTTTTGCCAGTTGATTTTGCCCCGATAATCATGATAATGGATGTGCAGAACCGCCGCTTTATGGTATTTGCGCCGTCGGGCGGTCATATCATAGGGATGAAATACGGCTTTCAGGCGCTGAAGAAAATGAGGCGAAGAACGGTCCTGTATCTGTAAAGCTGCTATCATGCTGTCACCGCTTTCATAGAAGGATATCATATTATATGCGGCGGCGTATCCGAAAAGAACAAATGCCCCCGTACCTTTTCACGGACAAAGGAACGGGGACGTTTGGCAGGATAGAAAATTGATTCAGCGGTTATCCATGGTACGGCTGGCGTGATCGGTGGCATCATCTACCACATCACCGGCATTATCGGTCACATCGGAAATGGTATCGCCGATATTGCTGGTCACGTTGGATACGATATTGCCGGCATTGCTGGTGATATCCGATACCGTATCACCGACTTTGTCAGCGGCATGGTTGATAGCATCACCGGCATTTTCTACGGTATTACCGGCAGAGTTGTTGTCCGCAGGCACTAAGTCATCCGCATCACCGATCAGACCGTTATGGTCGGTCACAACGCCGTTATTGGCAGGTACGCCGACAGGTGTCGGATCACGGCTGACATTCGGCATGACGGCGGCATTGGGAGCAGAGGTGGTATTTTCGGGACGGGTATCCTCGTTGGATTTGCAGGCCGTCAGACTGCCGCATACCGCTAAAACGGTACAAAAGGTAAGAATCCATTTTTTCATAGCAAAACGACTCCTCAAATGGTATCAGGACTCCGTACAAAAACCATGTTTTTGTACGCCCCATTAGTGTATGCTGATTTTCCGGCAGTATACCCGTCAAAATTTTCTCGGAAACAATAAAAAGCTGTCCGTCAGTGTGAGCATGAACGGACAGCCTTTGCGCTGATGATTTTAATTTTATGGCATGATACGGATATTACAGGAAATGGGCTCTCAGCTCATCGCCGGACTGTGTGCAGAGATAGGCTGGTGGTACGTCCAAAACGGTCTTACAGCCACGCTGACCTTCATCATACATTCTCTTGACAGCTCTTGCATAAGCTACTAATACGCTGGTGGTAAATTCCGGATTGGAATCCAGTGTCAGGCGATATTCAATGATGTGCTTATTTTCCTTGTTGATACCGGTTTTGCCGGAACGGAACACAAAGCCGCCGTGTGCCATACCGCTGTGATTGGCCTTGAATTCATCCTCGTCAATGAAATGTACAATGGTATTGTAATCGGCGAAATAATTGGGCATTTCCTTGATCTGCTTTTCAACGGCGGCCGCATCGGCACCATCTTGCAGTACCACAAAACATTCTCTGAGATGCTTATCTCTTGTGGTCAGTTCGGGATCCTCACCGTTTCTGACAGCTTCGAGCGCTTTCTCCACCGGAATGGTGTACTGTTTGGCATTCTTGACACCGGGAATTCTTCTGACGGCATCGGAATGACCCTGGCTGACACCCTTGCCCCAGAAAGTATAATCTTTACCATCGGGCAGAATAGCGTTGGCATAAACTCTGTTGAGAGAGAACAGACCGGGATCCCAGCCGACAGAAATCATAGCGACATGACCGTTTTCTTTGGCGGCCTGATCGACATTAGCGAAATGTTCCGGAATTCTGGCGTGTGTGTCAAAGCTGTCAATGACGTTAAAGAGTGCCGCACACTGAGGTGTCTGCACCGGCAGATCGGTAGCACTGCCGCCGCAAAGAATCAGCACGTCGATTTTATCGGCCCATGCGGCCATCTCGTCTGCCTTGACAACCGGAACGCCGTCTGTGAGAATTTTCACTGTGGCGGGGTCACGTCTGGTGAATACCACCGCTAATTCCATATCTTCCGCAGCGGCTACAGCGATTTCTGTTCCTTTACCCAGATTGCCATAGCCTAAAATACCTATTCTTGTTTTCATAAAACCAAGCTCCTTTTCCTGCAAAATATAATAATAGCTATAAATGAGCAAATTTCTAATGCTTTCGTCAGACTGCACAAACCCTTCCGTCAAAAATCAACCATTTTAATGGTTGATTTTTGCCACCTC